>NZ_CP019936.1:300000-600000 GCF_002009425.1 Thiosocius teredinicola | reverse complement strand
TCGTCTTCCGTGGCAAGAAAAGCGGTTACGGAAACGTCGTCATCGTCGAGCACGCCAACAAGTACACCACGCTTTATGCACACCTCAACGGCTTCTCGAAGCGCGCCAAGAACGGCAACCGCGTGAAACAGGGCCAGGTGATCGGTTACGTGGGTTCGACGGGTTTGGCGACCGGTCCACATCTGCACTACGAGTTCCGCGTTCATGGTCAGCATCGCGACCCGCTGAAAGTGAAACTGCCCAAGTCGCTGGCGCTGCCGAATGCCGAACTGGCCAAGTTCCGCAAGGTCACCGCGCCGTTGTTGGCCAAACTGGAAGCCATTCCGGCCGACACCATGGTGGCTAGCGCAAGCGGGGCTCGAGTCACCCCGTAAGCCATGGCACTCTTCGTTGGCGTCATGTCCGGGACGAGCATGGATGCCGTCGACAGTGCATTGGTTGATCTTGCCGGGGAAACACCCCGGCTGCTTGCCACCCATGACACCGCCTGGCCACATTCGCTGCGCGAGCGCCTGCAGGCGCTCGCTGCCGGCTCCCCCCTCTCGGCCACCGATTTCGCCGTGCTCGACGCCGATGTCGGGCTGTTCTTCGCCGAAGCCATCGACCAGCTGCTACATCAAAGCGGCACCCCGGCAACCGATGTAGCCGCGATAGGCTGCCATGGGCAAACGGTCGCGCATGCACCGGAGCGATTCCCGCCCGCCACGCTGCAGCTCGGCGATGCGAATATCATCGCCGAACGCACCGGCATCACCACAATCAACGATTTCCGCCGACGCGACATGGCGGCCGGCGGCCAAGGCGCACCGCTGGCGCCTGCTTTTCACGAAGCGGTCCTGCGCCACGATGACGAAAACCGGGTAGTGCTCAATCTCGGCGGCATCGCCAACATCACCGTGCTGCCCAAAGACCGCGAGCGCGAAGCCATCGGATTCGACACCGGCCCGGCAAACTGCCTGATGGACGGCTGGATCCGCCAGCAACAGGGCAAGCCATTCGACGCCGACGGCAAATGGGCGGCGTCCGCATCCCCGGTGCCCGACCTGTTGAACGCGCTGCTGAACGATCCGTATTTCACGCTCGCGCCACCCAAGAGCACGGGCACGCAATACTTCTCCAACCGTTGGCTGCACGACAGACTCGGGGCTGACAGCCGCTACAGCGGCGCCGAGGTGCAGGCCACGCTACTCGCGCTAACGTCGCAATCGATCAGCGACGCCATCCGGCAGCACGCATCGGGTACCGAACGGGTTCTGGTGTGCGGCGGCGGCGCGCACAACAACGTGTTGATGCAAAGGCTCGGCAAGACACTAGGGATTCCGGTCGAACCGACGAGCACTCACGGGATCGATCCGGAATGGATGGAAGCCATGGCGTTCGCCTGGCTGGCGCAGCGCACCCTGGCCGGGGCACCGGGCAATCTGCCGTCGGTGACGGGCGCCGATCAATACCGCATTCTCGGCGCCGTGCATGCAGCTTGACGCGGGCTAGTTTTCGCCCAAAAACGCCTTCAAATGCGCCTCGACACTGCGCGCCAGCGCATGTAACTCGTAGCCACCCTCCAGCGACGACACGACGCGACCCTGCGCCCACTTGTCGGCGACCTCGCACAGCCGGCGCGTAACCCAGGCGTAGTCTGAGTCGATCAACTGCAGGTTGGCCATATCGTCGGCCTGATGGGCATCGAAACCCGCGGAGATCATCACCAGTTCCGGCTCGAAGGCATCGAGACGAGGCAACCAGTACTGTTCCACCGCCTCGCGAAACTGCTTGCCGGTCGCGCCGGACGGTAGCGGCGCGTTGACGATATTCGGCACATCGGTGTCGTAACCCGAATGCGGGTAGAAGGGGTGCTGGAAGGTCGAACAAAACAGGATGTGCTCGTCACCCGACACGATATCTTCGGTGCCGTTGCCGTGGTGTACATCGAAATCGACAATCGCCACCCGCTTCAGACCGTACTGGTTGATGGCGTGGTAAGCACCGACCGCGATGTTGTTGAACAGACAAAAGCCCATCGCCCGGTGACGCTCGGCATGATGGCCCGGCGGCCTCACGCCGCAAAATACCTGCTTGACCTTGCCCTCCATGACCAGGTCCACACCCAGCGCCACTGCCCCGGCCGCGCGCAACGCCGCGTTCAGGGAATACTTGTTCATCGCGGTATCGCCATCTACCCAATGGATCCCCTCTTTCGGGGCAGCGGCGAAAATCTCGTCTATATAGTCGGAATCGTGTGCTGCTTCGAGCATCTCGCGGGTTGCCAACGGGGCGTCATATTGATGCAGCACCATTTCCAGCCCGGTCGCGATCAGCCGGTCGTTGATCGCGCTTAGGCGTGCCGGCTGTTCGGGGTGGTGGTGGCCCATGTCATGCATCTGACAGTCGTAGTGCGAAACGTAAGCAATGGCCATGGAAACCCCTAAATCTTTACTGAATCTTGCCGCTGACGTTGTTGCAGTGCAACATAGTTGTCCTAATTCGGGAATAAGCTAGCTTGCGGAACTCCGGCCGCCCCGTCTTATCCGGCCCCTCAAAGTTGTAGTAGTGACATGAAAAAACATTATCTGAACAAGATTTTCGAACCTCAGTCGGTGGCCGTCGTCGGGGCTTCCGATCGCGAGGAATCTGTCGGTGGCCAGGTACTTCGCAATATACGTGAAAGCGGCTTCCAGGGGGTCATCTATCCGGTCAATCCCAAGCACGACACCGTGCAGGGGATGAAGGCATACGCCTCGATCAGCGACATCGACCACCCGATCGAACTGGTGGTGATCGCCATTCCGGCCGTGGCGATTCCGCAGGTCATGCGCGAATGTGGCGAGCACGGCGTTGGTGCTGCCGTGGTGCTGTCGGCGGGCTTCGGCGAGATCGGCAAACGCGGCCAGGCGCTGCAGAACGAAATCGTCGATATCGCCCGCACCTACGACATCCCGCTGGTCGGCCCGAACTGCCTCGGCGTGATCCGCCCACGTGCCGGCCTGAACGCAACGTTTGCCAAGAGCGGCGTGAAATCGGGCCACGTCGCCCTGGTCGCGCAGTCGGGTGCGTTCTGCACGGCGCTGCTCGACTGGGCGGATTCCAGCGGCTTCGGCTTCTCCGCGGTGGCCTCGCTCGGGGCCACGGCGGATATCGGTTTCGGCCACGTACTCGACTACCTCGCCGTGGACCCGGAGACCAAAAGCATCCTGCTGTACGTGGAAGGCATCTCGGATGCGCGTTCGTTCATGAGCGGCCTGCGTGTCGCGGCCCGCCTCAAGCCGGTGATCGTGGTGAAGTCCGGGCGCAACGAGAGCGGCACCCGCGCCGCGGTTTCGCATACCGGCGCCATGGTCGGTGGCGACGACGTGTTCGACGCGGCCGTGCAACGCGCCGGCGCGGTGCGCGTGCTCACCGTCAACCAGCTGTTTGCTGCCGCTCATACGCTGGCCTCCGGCACACGCGTCGAGGGACCGCGCCTGGCGATCGTGACCAACGGCGGCGGGCCGGGCGTAATGGCGGCTGACCGTGCCAGCGACCTGACCGTGCCGCTGGCCGAACTGGCGCCCCAGACCATCGACAAGCTCAGCGAGGTGTTGCCGGCACACTGGTCGCACAGCGACCCGGTGGACATCCTCGGCGATGCCGACGCGGGTCGCTACAAAGCAGCAACCGAGATCGTCTTGGCCGACTCAGGCGTCGACGGCCTGCTGGTACTGCTGACACCGCAGGCGATGACCGACCCGACGGCCTGCGCCGAGGGCGTCATCGAGGCAGCCAAAGAGGCCAACAAGCCGATCCTCGCCTGCTGGATGGGCGAGAACCTGGTCAACGAGGGCCGTGAGCGTTTCGCCGCCGCCGGCATCCCACAGTTCAACAGCCCGGAAGGCGGCGTGGACGCCTTCGGCTACCTCGCCTGTTACCGGCGCAACCAAAAGGCCCTGCTACAGGCGCCGACGCCGTTGTCGAAACACAAAGAGCCGGACGTCGACGGCGCACGCCTGATCATCGAGCACGCCATGGGCGAACGTCGCTATACGCTGAGCAGCGCCGAAGCCAAGGCCGTACTCAAGGCCTTCCACATCCCGACTTCGCCGAGCATCAATGTGAACTCGGCGGCCGATGCGCTGATCGCGGCCGAAGGTGTCGGCCTGCCGGTGGCGATGAAGATCAATTCGCCGGACATTACCCACAAGTCGGATGTCGGCGGTGTGCGCCTGAACATCCGCGAGCCGCGTTCGGTGCGCACCGCGTTCCGCGAGATGATCGACGGCGTCAGTGCACAGTGTCCGGATGCGCGTGTTTCCGGCGTCACGATCGAACCGATGCTCGACCGGCCTCATGCGCGCGAGATCATGATCGGTATCGCGCACGATCCGGTGTTCGGCCCGGTCATCAGTTTCGGTGCGGGCGGCACGGCCGTGGAGATCTTTGCGGACAGCCAGGTGGCACTGCCTCCGCTCAACGAATACTTGAGTCGAGAACTGATACGCGGCACCCGCGCGGCGCGCTTCCTCAAGCGTTTCCGCAACCTGCCCGAGGCCGACATCGCCAAGCTGACCGACGTGCTGCAACGCATCTCAGAGATCGCCTGTGAACTGCCCGAGGTGCAGGAGCTCGACATCAACCCGCTGCTGGTCGACGAAGACGGTGTGATCGCGGTCGATGCGCGGGTGGTTGTGGCCCCGCCCAAGGCGAGCACCACGCATTACGGCCACATGGCGATCCATCCGTATCCGCCCGAGTTGGAGACCTCGTGGCAGCTGCCCGACGGCACCGACGTACTGGTCCGTCCGATCCGCCCGGAAGACGCCGAGATCGAGCAGGACTTCGTCGAGAACCTGTCGCCCGAGAGCAAGTACTTCCGCTTCATGCAGAGCATGGACAAGCTCACCCCGCTGATGCTGGCGCGCTTTACGCAGATCGATTACGACCGAGAGATGGCGCTGGTCGCAGTGATCAACGAGCACACGCCCAATGCCCGTATCCTTGGCGTCGCCCGCTACGTCAGCAACCCTGACCGCCAGTCATGCGAGTTTGCGTTGACCGTGGCCGATGCCTGGCAGAAGAAGGGTATCGGACGCCAGCTGATGCAGCGGTTGATGACGGTCGCGCGCGACCGCGGCATCGAGATCATGGAAGGCGAAGTGCTGTCGCAGAACAGCAAGATGCTGCGCCTGTGTGAGAACCTCGGTTTCCGCACCGTGCACAATGCCGAAGAACCCGATGTGGTCGAGGTGCGGCGTCACCTCTAAAGGGCTGGCCTACCAACAACGAAAAAAGGCGCCCTAGGGCGCCTTTTTCATCGGTTCGAAATGCTTCGCTCAGGTCGAGAACGACGAGCCGCAGCCACAGGTCGTGGTCGCATTCGGGTTGCGGATGACGAACTGCGCACCCTGCAGACCTTCTGAGTAGTCGACCTCGGCACCCATCAGGTATTGAATGCTCATCGGGTCGATCAGCAGGGTCACACCATCGGTCACGACCTTCTCATCGCCTTCGTTGACAGACTCATCGAACGTGAAGCCGTACTGAAATCCCGAGCAACCGCCGCCCTGCACATAGATGCGCAGCATCAGCTCCGGGTTACCTTCTTCGGCAATCAATTCGGACACTTTCTTGGCCGCCGCCGAGGTGAAAACCAAGGGGTCGGTCGTTGTCACAGCTTGTTCAGTCATACCACCACCTGCAATGTGCCGGGACGCGGCGTGGGCCGCGAAGTGTTCGAGAGTATGTATATACCTATTAATTTAGTCAAGTATTAGCCTCGGTGCCCGGGACGGGTTCGACCGGCTCCTCAGCCGTGGCCGCGTCGTCAGCGGCGGCGGGATTGCCGTCGTATCCAATGCGCCGCGGCTCACCCTCTTCGGTATGCACCAGCTTGCCGTTGACCTCGGCCCCCATAGCCATCTCGAGCAGGCAGTAATAAACCGTACCGGTAACGCGGGCATTGGTCGCCAGCTCTACCCGCTCGTTGGCGTACACGTCGCCGATCACCGAGCCGTTCAACACCAGGTTGTCGACCCGCACATCGCCCTGGACCAAGCCCTGCTCATTGACGATCAGGGTCGAGCGCGTATCCGGCTCGCCGTTGACGTTGCCGGTGATCTTGCCGTCGAGGTGCAGACCGCCCGCGAACACCACGTCGCCGGTGATCGCCGTGCCATGGCCGATCAAGGTAGTCACTTTTGGGGGCTTGAAACGTTTCACACGCGCCATCTGGTCTGTTTCCCGTGGTAAGTGGTTCGATCAGGCACCGGGAGATTTCCACTCGAAAACCTGTTCGAAAGATTTGAAGGTGTTGCCATCCGGATTGACGGCAACCGTTATCGATGCCGGTTCAAAGCCGCTCGGCAACGCCAGGTCGGTCTTGAGCTTCTGATAATTCTTGAACCGGATACCGATATTTGTTCGCTTGCCTTTGGTCAGCTTGCCCAGGTCGAGGGTTTCCGGTGCGCCTTCCGTCAGTCCCGCGACCTCAATGGTGACCTGACCGCTAACCGTGTTGTCGTCGTCGCCGAGCTTCGACAGGGTGGCCTCAAAACGGTATTTGCCCTCGCCGAGATCGACAAGATCATAATCGCCCAGCGCCAGCTTCTTGCCGCCACCGGAGACGAGCTTTTTCAGGAAAGCCACCTCGCGTTTGAGGCTGGCGCGCTCCTCCTGCAACGACCGCACTTCACCCTGCACGCCATTGACCGCGGCGCGATCGATCTGGCCGGCACGTTCCAGTTTGGCCGCCTGCGCCCGCAGGTTCTCGCGCTCTTCCTCCAGTTCTTCGATGCGGCGTTCGAACACGGAGGCCTCCTGATCGCATCGCCCGACATCGAAACCCGCGCGCTGCCGGCCGAATTCGAACACCTGCCACGACCAGGCAGCCAAGGCCACCAGGAAAAACAGCCAAAGCACCGAACGCCCGCCACCGCCTCCCGGCTGAACGATTCGCGGCGTTCTGATCCTCGTCGACCCTGGTTTGCTCATAGGCTTTACGGTAGCAGAGCCACTTGATCCAGGCCGCTGCGCTCGTCGAGGCCGAACATCAGGTTCAAGTTCTGGATGGCCTGGCCAGCGGCGCCCTTCGTCAGGTTGTCGATCACCGAAAGTACCACCACCATGTCGCCGCCCTGCGGCCGATGCACGGCGATACGGCAGTAATTCACGCCACGCACGCTGCGCGTTTCAGGATGACTTCCGGACGGCAACACATCGACGAACGGCTCATCCGCGTAGCGCTGCTCGTACAACGCCTGGAGATCTTCCACATCGGTGCTGAGCTGGGAATACAGGGTCGCGTGGATGCCCCGGATCATCGGCACCAGATGAGGCACGAACGTCAGGCCTACCGGCTTCTGGGTGGCCCAGGTCAGGGTCTGGCGGATCTCCGGAAGATGGCGGTGCCCGCTCACCGAGTAGGCCTTGAAACTCTCGCCGACCTCACCCATCAACATCGCTGTACTGGCGCCGCGGCCGGCGCCGCTGACACCGGATTTACAATCGGCCACCAGGGCTGAGCAATCGACCAGATCGTTTTCCACCAACGGCAGAAAACCGAGCGCCGCGGCAGTCGGGTAACACCCGGGATTCGCCACCAGACGCGCTTCCTTGATCGCTTCCCGGTTGATCTCCGGCAGGCCGTACACGGCTTCATCGAGCACGTCGGTGCACGCGTGCGGCATGCCGTACCACTTCTCCCACAGCGCAGGATCCTGCAGGCGGAAGTCCGCGGCGAGGTCGATCACGCGCGTTCCGGCGTCAAGCAGCTCCGGCACCATTTTCATTGCCGTGCCGTTGGGCGTGGCGAAAAACACCAGGTCGCAGTTGGCCAGTTCGTCCGCATCGGGCTCGGAGAACGCCAGATCAAAATGTCCGCGCAGATTGCCGTACAGGTCGGACACTTTGCGACCGGCCTCGGCGCGCGACGTGATCTGAACGACATCGACTTGCGGATGCATCGCCAACAGGCGCAGCAATTCCACCCCGGTGTACCCGGTGCCTCCGACGATTCCTACCTTGACCATGGCGTTTAACGAACCTTCTGCGAAATGTGAGGAGAGGTATTCTAAACGCATTCGACGCCCGAATTGGGCAACCGTATTTTGTGAACCGCCCCGGCATGTTCGGTTTGGTGGAGACCTGCCGGCACATGTTAAAGTCTCGGGCCGCGATTGCCGTCGGCACGCGTTCGGGCAGAGAACATGGAAACGGTAGAAGCCATCTCCCTGATGCTGGGCGCAGCGTGGGCATCGGGAATCAACCTTTATGCTGCGATCTTCGTGCTGGGTTGGTTCGGCAGCACCGGGCAGGTCGATCTGCCGCCGGACCTCGAGGTACTCACCCATCCGACCGTGATGTTTGCGGCCGGCACGATGTACGTGGTCGAGTTCTTCGCCGACAAGATTCCCGGCTTCGATACCTTCTGGGACGGCATCCACACCTTCATCCGCGTACCGGCAGGCGCGCTACTGGCCGCCGGCGCGGCGCAGGGCATCGAGGTCGGCCAGGCAGGCCAACTCGCCGCACTGCTGCTCGGCGGCAGCCTTGCGGCCACCACGCATACCGCCAAGGCCGGTACCCGCGTGCTGATCAACACCTCGCCCGAACCGGTCAGCAATTGGACTGCATCGATCGCGGAAGACCTGTCGGTCATCGCCGGCCTGTGGGCCGCGTTGAACTATCCATGGCTGTTCGTCGCCCTGTTAATCGTCTTCCTGCTCGTGGTCGCCTGGGCGCTGCCGCGCATCTGGCGCGCGATCAAGAAGGTAGCGCGTGCGATCCGGTCCTGGTGGACGCCCGCGCCGCAATCGGCACAACCAAGCGCACAGCGCGATGCGTCGACGCGCCGCAAGGCGTTGCTGAACGCGCTGTACGACGACGACAATCCGGCCGGACGCTCGGCACCATGATGCAGAAACTGCTGACTGCGCTGGTCATGGCCGCTGCCGTTGTCGGCGGCATGTGGCTGATGCGATCGTCGCCACAGGCGATGCCCGAGGTGACGTTCACCACGACCGACGGCAGGACCTTTGACAGCCGTTCGCTGCGGGGCCGGAGCGTGCTGATCAATTTCTGGTCGGTCAACTGCGAGATCTGCCTGCGCGACATGCCGCACCTCACGCGCATCCAGTCGAGCCTCGGTGACGAGAAATTTCAGATCGTCGGCGTCGCACTGCCGAGCGATCCGCCGCCCGCAGTAATGAACATTGCGCAGAAGCTCGCACCGGGATACGCGATTGCGTTGGATGTACATGGCGAGATAAACGCCGCCTTCGGTGGAGTCGATGTAACGCCCACCAGCTTTCTTGTCGACCCCGAGGGCAATATCCGACTCAAGACCCACGGGCCGATAGACGAGACCCGGTTACGGGCTACCCTGCTGACGTTCGGAGGATAACGATAATGTGGCTGAAAGCATGGCACCTGATCGGCATGGTGACCTGGTTCGCAGGGCTGTTCTACCTGCCCCGTCTGTATGTCTACCACGCGATGAGCGACGACCAAGCGTCGATCGACCGCTTCAAGATCATGGAACGCAAGTTGTTCTTCGGCATCACCACGCCGGGCGGCATCTTCACGCTCGTCTTCGGTTTCTGGATGCTGCACGACTACGCCTGGGCCGCGTTCGGCAGCCACTTGTGGCTGCACATCAAGCTGGGACTGATCGCGCTGCTGGTGGTTTATCACATCTACTGCGGCAAACTGCTGTTCGACTTCAAACATGATCGCAACACGCGCAGCCACGTCTGGTATCGCTGGTTCAACGAACTGCCGGTGCTGTTGCTGATCGCCATCGTGCTGCTGGCGGTTTTGAAGCCCGTCTGACACCGCCCCATCGGCCGCACCGACATGTCTGAAACCACGCAAACCACCAAGAGAATGCGGCGACAACGCAGCCCGGAAGAGATCGCCAAGACGCGGCGTTTCCACGTGCAACTGTTGATCGCGCTGGTGTTGGTGGTGTTCGCCAGCGCCCTGGCGGGCGGCTTCGTCTGGAGCGATCGCGAGGACATCCTTGCCGGCGCCTATCGCATGCACTCGATGGACGACCTGTCGGCGGCGCTCAGTGA
Source organism: Thiosocius teredinicola (assembly GCF_002009425.1). NCBI lineage: Bacteria > Pseudomonadati > Pseudomonadota > Gammaproteobacteria > Chromatiales > Sedimenticolaceae > Thiosocius > Thiosocius teredinicola. The sequence continues at coordinate 589,957 of NZ_CP019936.1, read as the reverse complement.
AACACGCTCGGCCTATCGCGCGCGTATTCTCGGCAACAGCACCGAAGGCATGTCGGCTAGTTGGCAGCCGCTGACCTTGATCGCCAACACCATCAGCTGGGGGCTGTGGGGCGACTGCGCGTTCTGTTTCCACCTGGAAAACGTGCTGCTGCACATCCTCGTCGTGATCGGCCTGTATGCGCTCGGCCGCCACCTGCTGTCGCATCGGCGCCATGGCAAACGCATCGCTGCGTGGGCGGCAGCCGTGTTCGCCGTGCATCCGGCGACCGTCAGCAGCGTGGCCTGGATCGGGGGCCTCCCGTATCTGCTTGCCGCCCTGTTCAGCATCTGGGCGCTGGTGCTGTTCACGCGGCTGCAGGCGACCAGCAACTCGCGCCACGGTCACGCCAAACGCTGGATGATCCTGATGGTCGTCGCCACATCGGCCGCCATGCTGGCGCATGAGACCGCCTACGTGCTGCCGCTGCTGGTTGGGCTGGTCGCGGCATTCGAGAGCAAGGAAAGGGGCCGCAAACCGCTGGCCGGCATGTCGATGTTGCGCTGGACCGGCGCGGGCCTGGTGATGGCTACCCTGCTCGGCATACTGGCGCTACGCAGCCTGATGTTGGGCAGCATCGAATTCGGTGCGGCCTATCCAACCGAGAGCGTCGCCAACAACCTCGGCTCGGCGTTGCGCCACCTGTGGTACATGATCGAAGAGGTGCTGTTGCCGGCCGAGCCGGTCGTCTCGGATGCCTGGCGGGTTACCTTGTCCTGGGGAGCTGGCGAGGTCGCCGCCCTGCTCGGCACATTGCTGTTGATCGGCGGCACGGTCATCGGCTTTTCGCTCAAACAACCGGCGGCATTCGGGGTTGCGTGGTTTCTGTTGTGGTCGATCCCCGGCGTCGGGATCTTTCCCAGCGATCACTACCACACCAGCCAGTCACTCTATATCGCCGCCTGGGGTCTGGTTTTTGCGGTGACCCACGGCCTTTTCCTGCTGTGGCGACCGGTGGGCAGGCAACTGGTCGCCGGCAGCGAGGCGCTGATCTATGTGCCCCTGATCCTGGTGCTCGGCGTGATGACTGGCTTTTCCAATGCTCGCTGGTGGTCGCATGCCGGCCTGTTCGAAAGCGAAATCGCACACGACCCACACTACATGGAGGGCCGACTGGAGTTGGCCAAGGCCGAGCTGGAAAAAGGCCATCCGCAGAAGGCGCGCAATCATGCTCTGGCAGCCATGGAGGCGGCACAGGACAAGAACTTCACCGGTTTCTGGTCGTCACGCGACGCCTATTTCGTGCTCGGCAGGGCGCAATACGAACTCGGCGCACACGCCGAGGCCGTCGCCAATTTCGAAACCGCAATCGAGCTCCAACCCACCGCCGCCCAATCGCACTATTGGCTGGGCGTGACGCGCCTTGCCCTCGACGATCCGCTCGGCGCGGAGATGAGCCTGAAGGAGGCATTGCAGCGCCGCCCCGGGCATACGGCCACACAGGCCGATCTCGGCGTCGCGCTGGTCGGGCAACAGCGTTATGTCGAGGCCTATCCGCTGTTGGTCGAAGCGATGAACGCCGGCATCAAGACCCAACGCCTGCACCGTGCGCTGGCGTTGACCTATATCGACGCCAGCAAGCTCGGCGAGGCAGCGAAACAGCTGGAACAGACGCTCGAATATGGCGAGGACGCCACCGACAGGGCACGCCTGGCGTGGGTGGCCTGGCAACTCGGCAATCGCGAGAAGGCGCGCGCCGACCTCAACATCGCCCTGCAGATGGAAGACGAGACCAGCGACTATGTCGACTGGGTGAGAAGCCGCATTGAGAAGGACATCGACTGACGATCAACGTCCAAGCGCAGTACACACATAAAAAAGCCCGCATCAGCGGGCTTTTTCGATGCGATCTGGCAGACGCCGATCAGGAGCAACCACCGCCCTGCGACGAACCGCAGGTGCCGCAGCCGCCGCCGACGGGCTGCAGGTTGTTGAACACGAATCGTGCGTCGCCGTCACCGCCATCGACGAAGTCGATCTCGACCCCGCGCAGGTATTCAAGCGTGCCCGGATCGACAATCACGCGCACGCCTTCAAGCTCACGCACATTGTCGTCGTCGTTCAATTGATCGGTGAAGGTCATGCCGAAGCTGATGCCGCTACAGCCACCGGGCGTGGCAAAAACACGGACACCTTCGATGTTGTCTTCAACCTGACCGAGCAACTCGGCCATCTTGCCCTGGGCCGGTGTGGTCAGGGTCAAATCGCTCTCGGTAAGTACCGCATGCGTCATATTCATTCACCTGCTTCAAGGCTACAAACTGGAGATAGGTCGGCAGTCTACCATTGCGGTGTCGACTTTTCAGTACAGCCGATCCCGCGCAGAAAGTGAGTATAGATGACGCTCGGCGTCCACCACATGCTGCCCCCAGTGTTTGCAGAACCCGGTTCGCCACCTGCCCAGGGTCCGGTCTGCGTCCTGCGAGCCTTCGATGCGCGTCAGGCCGTTCTTGAGCTCGCAATAGATGTCGGTCAGGTCGTCGGCAAGACTGCCGCTCATTTCCTGACGATCGGGCGTCACGTCGTACTCCATCCAGTAGGGGTCCAGGTCTCCCAGCAGGCGGTGCAAGCGGCTGAACAGCTCAAAGCGCTGGTCCAGATCAACCGCCGGATCGAAGCTGCCTTCATCGATCGGCGCGAGCGCCGTCATCGCAGCGTGCAGGCGGGGAAGCAATTCATTGATCTTGGCCAGGGGTGCGCGATCACCTTCCTGCAAGCCCTCGACAAGCTCGCAGTAACGGCGCGCGATGATGAGAAGATCCTGTGTTTGTGGCGACATGGCCCCTCCACGGAGGTACGGCTTTCAGGCAACAAGGCACCCGGCCGCAAGTTATTGTTTTTGCAGCATTTGGTACACAATGGACTGACTAAAGTGTAGTCGAGATTTGCCTTCGGCAAAGGCCCACGGCATGTAAAAAGTGAGCAAGCCGCAAAAATGTGAACACAAACAAGCGGCTAAATTTGCGGCGCGCCGCTGCGTCAGATTTCCACCAGTTCGAAATCGTCTTTGCCGGCGCCGCATTCCGGGCATTTCCAGTTCAGCGGGATGTCGTCCCACTTGGTGCCGGGTGCAATACCCTCGTCCGGCAGCCCCTTGGCTTCGTCGTAAACAAAACCGCAGATCACGCACATATACGTCTTCATAGTTGTTGTCGTTTCCTCTTTATCGATCATACAAACGGATCTGGGGGTATTCTGCCAGATCGCCGGCGGTTGATGACCGGCTGGCAGTCGGGTTTGACGCCTCTGCCGCGGTTGGAGCACGCGGCTGATACAATCGCCGCCCCATGCAACGCACCCCGATCATCCTCTGCATTGGCGGCCACGACCCGAGCGGCGGCGCCGGTATCCAGGCCGACATCGAAACGGCCGCTGCGCTCGGCGGACGCGCGATGACGCTGGTCACCGCCTTGACCGTTCAAGACACCAAAAACATTCATTCCATCGAACCGACGCCGCCCGACGTCCTGCGCCGGCAGCTGGCGGTGCTGCAGGCCGACGTGGCCTTCGATGCGATAAAGATCGGCCTGATCGGCGATCCCGGGTTCGTGCCGTTGCTGGCTGAGTTGCTTGCCGGTTTTGTAGGGCCGGTCGTCGTCGACCCGGTGCTGGCGGCGGGTGGCGGATTCGACCTGGACGGCGGACGCGATCTGGCCCAGGCCATTCGCCGCGATCTGCTGCCACGTAGCACGCTGCTCACCCCCAATCGCGCCGAAGCTCGGCGCCTGACCGGTATAGACGACCCGCAAGGTGCCGCCGAGCAGCTGCTGAGCGACGGAGTGTCCGCCGTATTGTTGACCGGCGCCGACGAGGCCGAGTCCGACCAGGTCGACAACCTGTTGCTGTGCAAAGGCGCCGCAACGCGTACCTATCGCTATCCGCTGCTGCCGCACCGCTACCATGGGTCTGGCTGCACACTCGCCAGCGCCTGCGCGTTGCACCTCGGGTTGGGCATGCCACTGGACGACGCTGTGGAGAAAGCACAGGCATTTACCTGGCAGTCACTGCAACGCGGTAACCAGGTCAGCGACGGTCAGTGGTTGCCAACGAGAACACGATGAAGCAGAAACTGCGCGGACTGTACGCAATCACCGAAAACCGGCCACTCGGTGCCGAACGACTCGCCGGGCGCGTCGAGGCCGGCATCGCCGGCGGCGCACGCATCATCCAGTATCGCGACAAGTCGAGCGACGTGGATCGGCGGCTTACCGAAGCGCAGGCCTTGAAAAGCGTCTGCGACCGACATGGCGCGCTCTTGCTGATCAACGACGATGTCGATCTGGCAGCTGCCGTTGGTGCCGACGGCGTTCACCTCGGCCGCGAAGATCTGCCGTTGACCAAGGCCCGCGAACGCCTGGGCGCCGATTGCATCATCGGCGTCTCGTGCTACAACCAGTTCGAACGCGCCGTCGCGGCCGCGGCACAGGGCGCCGACTATGTGGCATTTGGTAGCTTCTACGCCTCGCCGACCAAACCGGATGCAGTACGCGCTGAGCTCGGCCTGCTCGAGCGCACGCGGCGCGAACTGGGCCTGCCCATGGTTGCGATCGGCGGGATAAGCCCCGAGAATGGCGCGGCCTTGGTACACGCCGGCGCCGACATGCTTGCCGTGATCAGCGCGCTGTTCGCCAGCGACGACATCCGTCGCGCCGCCGAGGCATTCGCCCGATGTTTTGACACCAGCCAGGAGGCCGCGCCATGAGTGCCGCAGATGACCGCTTCGAACACGCCCAACGCCATATCCCGGGAGGCGTCAACTCGCCGGTACGCGCGTTCAAAGGCGTAGGCGGAACGCCGGTATTCATCGACAGTGCCGGCGGCCCCTACCTGTTCGACCCCGACGGCAAACGCTACATCGACTACGTCGGATCGTGGGGACCGATGATCCTCGGCCATGCCCATCCAGAGGTTATCGAGGCAGTTTCCGATGCGATCTATCGCGGTCTGTCATTCGGCGCGCCCACCGAGCTGGAAACCCGCATGGCCGATCGTGTCTGCGAGCTGGTGCCGTCGATCGAGCTGGTGCGCATGGTGTCTTCCGGCACCGAGGCGACGATGTCGGCGATCCGCCTGGCACGCGGCTTCACCGGGCGCGACAAGATCGTCAAGTTCGAGGGTTGCTATCACGGCCATTCCGACTCCTTGTTGGTAAAGGCCGGCTCCGGTTTGCTGACCCTGGGCGAACCGTCGTCACCCGGCGTGCCCGCGGCACTTGCCGAACACACCATCACGCTGAGTTACAACGATCTCGACCAGGTGCGCGATGCCTTTGCCGAGGCCGGCGATCAGATCGCCTGCATCATCGTCGAGCCGGTGGCCGGCAATATGAACTGCATCCCGCCGCAACCGGGCTTTCTGCAGGGGCTGCGCGAGGTCTGCGACCAGCACGGCGCGGTCCTGATCTTCGACGAGGTGATGACCGGTTTCCGCGTCGCCCTCGGTGGCGCGCAGGCGGTTTACAACGTCAAACCGGACCTGACCACGTTGGGCAAGGTGATCGGCGGCGGCATGCCGGTCGGGGCATTCGGCGGTCGACGCGACATTATGGAAAAAATCGCGCCGCTCGGTCCCGTCTACCAGGCTGGCACGCTCTCCGGCAACCCGGTGGCCATGAGCGCCGGGCTGAAAACGCTCGAGCTGATCGCGATGCCCGGCTTCTTCGATCAACTGGGCGCCAAGGTCGACAAGCTGGTCGCCGGCATGTTGGAAGCCGCCGGCAAGGCCGGCATCCCGATGACCGAGAACCACGTCGGCGGCATGTTCGGCCTGTTCTTCACCGACCAAGACAAGGTCACCGATTTCGCCGGCGCCACGGCGTGCGATCAGGAGCGCTTCAAGGCGTTCTTCCATGCCATGCTCGAGCATGGCGTTTATCTCGCACCGTCGGCGTTCGAGGCCGGCTTCGTGTCGGCCGCACACAGCGACGACGACATCGCCGCGACCATCGCTGCGGCCGAATCGGCCTTCGCCTCACTGAGTTGATGTCACCTGCTTGAGCGAATGGTTCTCTGAACTGCTGGTCTGGATCGAGCACAACCCATCGTATGCCGGCTGGGTCGTGTTCGGTGTGGCGTTGGCCGAGTCGCTGGCCGTGGTCGGCGTGATTGTGCCCGGGGTCGTGATCCTGCTCGGCGCCGGCGCGCTGATCGGTGCCGGTGTGCTGGATTTCTGGAGCATGTGCCTGTGGGCGGTCATCGGCGCGATCATCGGCGACGGCCTGAGTTACTGGCTGGGGCACCACTTCGAGTACGTCACCGCACGCTGGCGCTGGTTCCGGCTACACCCCGACCATCTGCAGAAGGGCATCACCTTCTTTCAGAAGTACGGCGATATCAGCGTGGCGTTGGGACGCTTCTTCGGACCGATCCGCGCCATCGTGCCCTTGGTTGCGGGTTTGATGCGCATGCCGCCGAAACGCTTCTACATCGCCAACATCCTGTCCGCACTCGTTTGGGCGCCGGCGTACCTGACACCCGGCATCATCCTCGGCGAGATGGGCGAGCAAGGCGACTGGCGCTACCTGCTGTTTCCGGTCGCCGCGATCAGCATTATCGTGGTCGTGTGGATGCTATGGCAGTGGTGGCCAAGGAGACGCTGACTCAGGCGTTGAAGCTGCTGCCATCCGGGTGAACGAGTTCTTCGAGCCGCCGCAAACGGGCAATGCTGTCGGGTAGCTCAAACATCTCCTGCTTGCTGGCAAGGGGCAACGGCAACAGTTCGATCAGCCGACCGGCCACATGGTTGGCGCTCGGTTTTTCCCTGATCAGGCGATCGAACGGCGGGCCGACCTGCGGCAACAGATCGTTGAGCATCTGCGCCATCCATTCGAGTTGCTCGGGAATCTCCTGTTCCGGTTCCGGCGGTCGGCGAACGATCTCGGCGCGTTGCAGCTGATCGTGTTCGACCGTTACCTCACCCAGCGTAAACATCTGCTCGCCTTCACACAGCAGGCCGAGCAAGCCGTCTTCATGTTGTTCCCAATCGATAATTTTGGCGACGGTCCCGCGCGGCATCGTGGTAGCAATACCGCCGGCTTCGACACCGTCGATAATCGATGCCACGGCGAACGGCGTTTGACTACGCAGGCATTCACTCACCATGCGCAGGTAGCGTGGCTCGAAGATCCGCAGCGGCAACAAGCCGCCGGGAAACAGCACGATATTCAGTGGAAACAGCGGCAGTTTTTCGATTTCAACACGATCGATATCAGCAATCATCGCCCCAACGTTCGCTCAACGAGTGTGCCACGTCCAGGTGATCGAGTATCCGTGCGACCATGAAATCAATCAGGTCGTTGACCGTCTTCGGTCGAAAGTAAAAACCGGGATTGGCGGGCATGATAATCGCCCCTGCCTGCGCCAACCGTTGCATGTTATCCAGGTGGATCGTCGTGAACGGCGTTTCGCGCACCACCATGATCAGTTTGCGCCGTTCTTTCAGCGCGACGTCTGCCGCTCGGTCGATCAAGTTATCGCAGATACCGTTGGCAACTGACGCCAGCGTACCACTGGTGCATGGACAGATCACGACCGCCTCGGGCGGATTCGAACCACTCGCAACCGGCGCCGTCCACTGCTGTCGACCGAACACCTGCAACTGGCCTGCGGGCGCATCGAAGTGCGCCGAAAGGTATTGCTCGATCTCTTCAGGCCGACCGGGAAGCTGCAGGTCGGTTTCCATATTCGTCACCACCTGCGCCGCCTGCGAGACCATCAGGTACACATGGCGATCTGCGGCCAGCAGGCACTCGACCAGGCGCAGGCCGTATTGAATACCGGATGCGCCGGTAAAAGCGACTGCGATGGGAGACATGCTTGAGCTCATAGCGCGATTTAAGCACGAGCGGACTGCAGACTGGACAAAAAAACGAAAATCGCGGCAGGCCGGCCGCGTGGATGCCCAGGACAACTGCGGCAATGGCGAACCAAGACGGGCCGGTTACGCTCGGCGCACGCGCATCGCAGACACCAACACCCCAACTGCGGGTCAGGTGTTTGCCAACGCGTCCAGCAAACGCTGGTGGATACCTTCGAAGCCGCCGTTACTCATGACCAACACCTGGGTACCGGGGGTTGCCGCCGCCGAAACCTGCTCAACGATGTCCTGCGTCGTCGCGCACACATGCGAACGCCCGCCGAGCGGTCGCAACACGCTGGCGGCATCCCATGCCAGGTCTTCCGGCGAATACACCCATACTGCGTTGGCGGCGAGCAGCGCATCGGCCAACTGGGCGCTGTGCACACCCAGACGCATGGTGTTCGATCGCGGTTCGAGCACGGCGATGATGGGGGCATCGCCCACCTGTGCACGCAAACCCTCCAACGTGGTCTTGATCGCCGTTGGGTGATGCGCGAAATCGTCATACACGCGTACGCCGTTGACTTCGCCACGCAACTCCATGCGTCGCTTGACGTTTTCGAACGCATTCAACGCCTCGATGCCGACTTTCGGCGGCACACCCGCGTGGCGTGCCGCTGCCAGCGCGGCGAGCGCATTGCTGACGTTATGCCGACCGGTCAGCGACCAATCGACACGACCGACATTTTCCGTCTCGCAGATCACATTGAATGCACTGCCGTCCGGCGCACTATCGGTGACATGCCAGTCGGCCTCGTAATCCGGGGCAAAATGCTCGACCGGTGTCCAGCACCCCATGTCGAGCACATCATGCAGGTTGCCGTCGTCCAACGGAGAAATGATCAGGCCGTTGCCGGGAACCGTGCGCAACAGGTGATGAAACTGCCGCTGGATGGCCTCGAGGTCTTCGAAGATATCGGCGTGATCGAATTCGAGGTTGTTCAGTATCAGGGTGCGCGGCCGGTAGTGAACGAACTTCGAGCGTTTGTCGAAGAACGCCGTGTCGTACTCGTCGGCCTCGACCACGAAGAACGGCGACTCACCCGCGCGCGCCGAGATGCCGAAATTCTGTGGTACGCCACCGATCAAGAACCCCGGTTTGAGGCCGGCGTGCTCGAGAATCCACGCGAGCATGCTCGCGGTCGTGGTCTTTCCATGGGTTCCGGCTGCCGCCAGTACCCAACGATCCTGCAACACGTTCTCCGCCAGCCACTGCGGACCTGAGATATAGCGCAGGCCTCGCTCGAGCATGAACTCAACGGCGGCGTTGCCACGCGACATGGCGTTGCCGACAACAACCTGGTCGGGTGGCGGGTCCAGATGCGCCGGCTCGAAACCTTCCATCAACTTGATGCCGGCTGCTTCGAGCTGTGTGCTCATCGGCGGATAGACATTGGCATCCGAACCCGAAACGTCGTGACCGAGCTGGCGTGCAATCAGTGCAATACCACCCATGAACGTGCCGCAGATTCCGAGGATATGGATTTTCATCGAGGACCTAGTTGGGAACCACTGGTGGGAAAACCTGAAAGATCATGACCTGTGAGAACAAGGTATAGCCAAAAATCAAAACGATGCCGGCTGCCAGCGGCACACCGATCGCGTGTCGGATCACGTGCCCGACCGCCACGTGGATCCAGATCATCAGGGCCAGATCGACAATCGCCTGAAGGTCTGGCAACTGAAGTGCCACGCTCAACCTGTCCACCGTAAACGAAACTACGCCGACCAGCACCGTCAGTCCCATCACCGCCGTCGCCGTCTGTAACCAGCGCGGCGCATGCCCGGTGATCTGCAGCAACGCGAACAAAAACAGCATCGTCAACGCCAGGTCCATCAGGTTGGCGCCGAGCGCAGCCTCGTAGCCACCGAGCAGCCCGCCCAGCAGCAATGTGCCGAATAGCGTGCTTACGATCGACAGCAGGACCAAAAGCGCCGGCGAAGGCGGCAGGTCCTGCGGCTTGTTTCTCAGCAAGGCCATGCGAACAAAGAACTCAATCAGCGCGCCCATTCAACGGATTCTCGTTCGGTTCATGGCGCTATCTTACCTTGCGCAACGGCCATGGTGCTGTGCGGGGTGTTATCCTTGCCGCAGTACAGGAAACTTTCATGCAAGAACTCTTCGTCGACACCCCCGAGCAGTTGCAATCGCTGTCCGACATGCTGCGCGGCAGCGAATGGATAGCCCTCGACACCGAATTCATTCGCGAGAAAACCTACTATCCGAAGCTGTGTCTGTTGCAGGTAAGCAACGGCGAGGTCGCTGCCTGTGTCGACCCGCTTCGGCTGGACGATCTCACGCCGTTGCTCGATATCCTGTATGACGGCAGCATCCTCAAGGTGTTGCACGCCGCGCGTCAGGATCTGGAAATCTTCCTGCACGATTATCAGCGCCTGCCCATGCCGGTGTTCGACACCCAGCCGGCCGCGGCCCTGCTCGGTCACGGCGACCAGATCGGTTACGCCAATCTGGTCAAACAACTGTTGGATATCGACCTGCCGAAAGATCAGTCGCGTACCGACTGGTCGCAACGCCCGCTCGACCCACAGCAACAGCGCTATGCCTTGGACGATGTCGTCTATCTCGGTCAACTCTACGTACACATGCGCGGCCACCTGTTCGATAAGGAGCGCCTGCAATGGCTGGCGGCCGATTTCGCACCGCTGACCGATCCGCAGACCTACTACCCCGATCCCGACACCATGTGGCAGCGGACCAAGGGCAAGCAGATGTTGCGTGGTCGACAGTTGGCCGTGTTGCAGAAGCTGGCCGCATGGCGGGAGAACAGGGCCCGACAACGCGACCTGCCGCGCAAGTGGATATTGAAAGACGAAGTGTTGGTCGAACTGTGTCGCCGCATGCCGCGCGACGCCGCGGGCCTGTCGAAGATCCGCGGCCTGGAGCCGGCGCAGATCCGGCGTGAAGGCGACAACCTGATTGCGATGATCAGCGAGGCGGCAGATCTGCCGCGCGAACAATGGCCGAAGGACAAAGGACGCCCCAAACCGCTCAGCGGCAACCAGGAAGCGATGGTCGACCTGTTGAGTGCAGGCTTACGCCTGATCGCTGACCACCACCAGCTGTCGCCGCAGGCGATTGCAACGCGCAAAGATCTCGAAAAGCTGGTGCGCGGCGAAGCCGACTGCGCGGTCAACGAAGGCTGGCGTCAGTCGCTGGCGGGCAAGACGCTGAGCGCCCTGATGCAGGGCGAACAGCAACTGCGGTCGGTCGACGGCAAATTGGAACTGGTGGCCGCACCCGGCTGAATCAGCCGATCACCCGGTTGATACGCATAACGAACGGTACTTTTTTCAACCGCCGGATGATGTGCGCAAGGTGCTTGCGCCCGCGTACCGACACCACGAACCGCAGGCTGGTGCTCAAACCGTCGCGTTCCTCGCTGCGTACATCTTCGATGTTCGAGCCTTCCTCGGCGATCAGCGACGCAATCGTCGCCAGCATGCCGCGCTGATTGCCGGCATCGATACGGATCGTGGTCGAAAACTCGCCGTCGATCTCTTCCGCCCACTGCACGTCGAGCCAACTCTGACCCTGGCGACGGAAGTCGCCGAGATTCGGGCAGTCATGATGATGCACGACCAAACCACGGCCGGGACTGAAGATGGCGACCACCGGGTCTCCCGGGATCGGCCCGCAGCACTTGGCGAAACTGACCACCATGCCTTCGGTGCCCTTGATCGTCAGGGAACCGGCCGCCGCACCCTCGGCGCTCGGCTGGTCTTCGCTGGCGATCAGCAGGCGGGCAACCAGCTTGGCCATGCGGTTGCCGAGTCCGACCTGCTCCAACAGATGGTCGAAATTATCCAACCCGATCTCGGCCAACACCCTGTCGGTATCGTCCTGCGTGATCTGCTCCAGGCTCGCACCCAAGGCGTCGAGTTCACGTTCGAGCAGGCGGCGGCCGAGTTCGATCGCCTCTTGTTGCTCGAGTCGTTTCAGGAATGAACGTATCGTCGCCCGTGCCTTGCCGGTAACGACGAAATCCAGCCACGCAGGATTCGGCCGGCTGTTGGGGTTGGTGATGATCTCCACCGTTTGTCCGTTGCGCAGCTGCGAACGCAACGGCGCCAGGCGACGGTCGATACGCGCGGCGACACAGCGATTGCCGACGTCGGAGTGAATCGCATAGGCGAAATCAATGACCGTCGCTCCCTTGGGCAGGACGAAGATCTGCCCGCGCGGCGTGAACACGTAGACCTCGTCGGGGAACAGGTCGACCTTGACGTGCTCGAGGAACTCCATCGAGTTGCCGGAGTCCTTCTGCACCTCGAGCAGGTTGCGCAACCACTCGGCAGCGGTATCCGGCGTCAAGGCGCCACCGGTCGTCTTGTACTGCCAATGCGCCGCGATGCCTTCTTCGGCAACGCGGTGCATCTCGCGTGTACGGATCTGGATCTCGATCGGCAGGCCATGCGGACCGAACAACACCGTATGCAACGACTGATAACCGTTGGCCTTGGGGATGGCGATATAGTCTTTGAAGCGACCCGGCACCGGCCGATAAAGGTTGTGCACCACGCCGAGCACGCGGTAACAGGTGTCGACCGAATCGACGATGATGCGAAACGCATACACGTCGGCCAACTCGCTCAACGGCAGCTTCTTCTCCAGCATCTTGCGGTAGATGCTGTACACGTGCTTTTCGCGTCCGTAGATCTCGCCGTCGAAGCCTTCCTGCTGCAGGCGGCCCCGCAACACCTCTTCGATATTGCTGACGACCTCTTTGCGATTGCCGCGACGCTTGCGTAACGCCGAACGCAAAATGTTGTAGCGCCACGGCCAATGCGCCGCCATGCCGAGTTCTTCGAGTTCGTGGCGGATGCTGTTGATACCCAGGCGATTGGCGATCGGCGCGTAGATATCCAGCGTTTCACGCGCGATGCGGCGCGCCTTGTTCGGCGCCATCACGCCCAGCGTACGCATGTTGTGCAGGCGATCAGCAAGCTTGATCATGATGACCCGGATATCCTTGGTCATCGCCAGCATCATCTTGCGGAAGTTTTCGGCCTGCGCTTCGGCACGCGAACGGAACTTGATCTGGGTGAGCTTGCTGACGCCGTCGACGAGCTCGGCGATCTCGGGGCTGAACTCGGTCGCCAGTTGCTCCTTGGCGGTTTCGGTGTCTTCGATGACGTCGTGCAGGATGGCGGCCATCAGGCACTGGTGATCCATCCGCATACCGGCAAGGATGCGGGCAACGGCAACGGGGTGGTAGATGTAGGGTTCGCCGGAAAGGCGACTTTGTCCTTCGTGGGCTTCGGCACCGAACAGGTAGGCCCGATAGACCTCTTTAACCTGTTCGATCGGCAGGTAGCGCTCCAGGTAGCTGCATAGATCGCTGATCAGGAATCGTGCGTCTCCTGATTGTCCGTCTATCGCATCGGCGAACGACGGTACAGCGGCAGGCTCAGAACCGGGGGCTTCCACCTTTCAATCTACTCATCGTCATTTCCCAAATCCGCAACGCCCAATTCGCCGGCCAGCGCCGCAGCCAGTTCGTCATCGATCGAGTCGTTGCTCTCTTCGGGCTCGACCATGGTCTCTTCGCTGATCAGGCCTTCGGCGATCTCGCGCAGTGCGACGACGGTCGGCTTGTCGTTTTCCCACGGCACCAGAGGGTCGACGCCATTGACCAATTGCCGGGCGCGACGGCTGGCCAGCAAAACGAGATCGAAACGGTTATCAACGTTGTTCAGGCAATCTTCTACGGTAATTCGGGCCATGGTGTCTCAACATTCCAGGTAAATTCGAGCGCGAACATCAAATTGTATGGTTTTGCCGCCGCTTAGCCAAGCATTGAAGCGAGTTCCGTCGAAAAACGCGCGGCCTGACGTGGCTCTCTCAAACGTTGGGCCACAACAATGGCACGGAGTTCGGCCAAGGCGACGTCGAAATCATCGTTGATCACAAGGTAATCGTATTCGGGAAAGTGCGACAGCTCGCTGCGCGCATCGGCCATGCGGCGTTCGACCACCTCCGGGCTGTCCTGTCCGCGACCGGAAAGCCGTTCGCGCAGGGCCTCGATACTCGGCGGTGCGATGAAGATCGATACCGCCTCCGGAAAGCGATGACGCACCTGCCGCGCACCCTGCCAGTCGATCTCCAGCACCACGTCTGAGCCGCGCACGAGCTGCTCACGTACCGCGGCTTCGGCCGTACCGTAGTAGTTGTCGAAAACCTGCGCATGCTCGAGGAAGGCCCCTTCACCCACCAATTCCTCGAAACGCTCAACGCTGACGAAGTGGTAGTGAATGCCGTCCTGTTCCCCGGAGCGCATGGCTCGCGTGGCATGTGAAACAGACATGACCAGGCGATCGTCTGCCGGCACCAATTCACGCAGCAGGCTGGTTTTTCCGGCACCTGAGGGTGCGGAAACGATGAACAGGGTGGCGTTGAATGTCGCGGCGTTGTCGGTCATCGAGGTCTCGAAACGGTTGGAAGTACACGGATTCGATCAGCCGTTTCATTATCGGCAATCGCCGCTGGTATGGCGACCTCGACCTGCCCCTGATTTGTCAAAAAGCGGTCAATAAATTGCCCACCAGACGTCACGACTTCGACACCGTGAGGTCACAGCCGTCGGCAAAAATCCCCAGCATCGTGACAAGCAGCAGTTCGACGTTTTCACATGCCGACAGCCAACCCCAGCAACCCCAATTACCGCGCGGCCTTTCCAGCCGAGCTGCGTGCCGCAAACAGTCAGATCCATCTCAATCTGGCCCACGTCACCGCTGCAGCTTACGCAGGCGATACCGCGACGTCTGCCTGGGCACACACACAGGCGAAAACCGGGCGTGCGGTCGTCGTCTGGTGGTTCAACGACGGCAAACCAGGGCACGCCAATCAATCGTTCGGTCTGGTCAAGGCACTGCGGCGTCAATACGAGCTCGAGGTGCACGAGTTGGCGCCTCAGTCCACCGTTAACGCCCTCGCTTCGCTGGCGACCGGTGTGTACGCCGACGGCGCCGCACTGCCGCGCCCGGATCTGATTATCGGCGCGGGGCATGGAACACACCTGTCGATGCTTGCGGCACGCCGCGCATTCGGCGGGCGCATCGTGGTGTTGATGAAGCCCAGCCTGCCGCTTTCGTGGTTCGACGTGTGCATCATCCCCGAGCATGACCAAGCCGCACGGCGGGACAATGTGATCACCACGCAGGGCGTGTTGAACGCCATCGAACCCCTAGCGAGCAAGAACCCATCAAAGGGCCTCATTCTGCTCGGGGGTGTCTCGAAGCACTACCGCTGGCGCGATGGCTCGATCATGCGCCAGATCGAGCAGATCATCGCTCAGACACCGCACATTCGCTGGACGATCAGCGACTCGCGACGCACCCCCGAATCGCTGCAGCGCCGGCTGCGCCAGCTCGATGCACCCAACATCGAGTTCATTCCTCACCAATTGACGCCGCACGGTTGGGTGCCGCAACAGATGCGCGATGCCGCTGTGATCTGGACATCGGTGGACAGCGTGTCGATGGTGTACGAAGGCCTGACCTCCGGCGCAGACGTCGGCGTTCTGCAGCTCGAACCACGTGCGAACAGCCGTATCGTGCGCGGCCTTCGGCAGCTGGAACGCCTGGGCAGGGTCGTGACCTTCACCCAGTGGCAGCAGTCCAAGGACCTGTCGCAACACGCCGAGCCGCTGAACGAAGCGCAGCGTTGCGCGCAGCAGATTGCCAGCCGCTACCCGGTGGTCGCCCGGCCCGTCTGAACATGCGGCGTGGAGATCCGCGCCGATTGCCTGGTCAGCCGCTAGGTAGCAGATCCAGCAAAGCCCCGGCGTAGCGGTCTCCGGGCGCCTGGGTCAGCGGCCTCAGCGTCTCCAAACTCCCCGCACTGGCCGGCAGGCCGTCGCAGGTAACCGGCAGGATGCGCCTATTGTCAGCTGCTGCACCAAGCGCGTCCTCGACATAGGCGGAATGCCGAATCTTGTGCGGCCGCACGGCGACCGTCGGCTTGCCGCTGGCGACCGCCTCGCTGACCATCGTCAAGCTGTCGCTGGTCACATAGACAACGTCGGCAGCCGCCAGATACTGCCTCACCACGCTGTGAGGCTGCTCGCCCCACCACACGGCGTTGGACAGCGCGCCTGGATCGATCGACGCTTGCAACAATGCCTCGACGCCTGGGCCGGTGCGCGGCGATGTCGTCAGCAACCAACGCCAACCGTACTGCGCGCGGGTTGCGTTGATCCCGTTTGCCAGCTCGCGCCAGTCGCTATCGCGAAACACATGGCTGCGGGATGCGCCACCGATCAGTATCGCGGCAGTACATTCGTTCTCGCCGACCCCGAAGGTGGCCCGGGTCGCATTGCGCGCGAGGTCGAAATCATGCGGCGTTACCCGCGTCACAAGCAGCTCGGTGGGCACCACGTGCGCCGCTCCCGGCTGCGCCACCGGCGTCAACAGCACGTCGAACAGACGTGTTGGATAGGGCCGGACCTCCCCGAGGTAGACCTGTCGACAGGCGAATCGCTGCCGCAGCCACAGCGCCAGCGGGACAGATCGACCGCCGCTGGAAATCACGATGTCCGGCCTGCCCGATGGCAGGCGAAGATCGCGATAACAACGCCGGATCAGGCCATCGGGAATGTCGCGGCTGCGGATCACTGCGGTACGCACGACCGTGCGCAGCCAACCGGGCACGACATAGCGCGCCGGCACCACCTCGGAACGGACCTCGACATGACGAGCCAATGCATCGAGCAATCCCAGCGATTGATTCAGGTGTCCACGCCGTCCCTCGTCCAGCACCCAGACCGACAGCGGCTGCGCAGGCAACGCCTGGTTGGGCACGGCGTTCATTCGCGCCAGTGCTCGGCTATCCAGTGCGCCGGCCGGATGGTCTTGTATATCTTCTTATAGGCCTTGGCGGGCCATTCACCACGCACTGCCTGGTGCGGATTGGGCACCCCCGGAAAGGCGACCACTCGAGCCGATTTCGGTAGCGTCGGCGACTGCCAGAACCGTGCGGGCCAACGGGGTACGCAATGGGTCTTGAACAGCACACACCACTCGTCGGGCCAGAACTTCATCGCCTCGACGTTGCGCGAGATGTAGGTCTGCGAGTTGCGGTAGTCGGCCAGTATGGTCGCGCTGTCACTCAGCAGATTGGCGAGCAGATGACTGTTGTGGCCGACGCGAAAACGATACACCGAAGTATTGCCGATCCCTTTGCCCGCCTGGGTCCAGTTCTGCATGACAACGAAAGGGCTCTCGGGCGAGAAGTCGAAAAAGTCATCGAGGTCGCCGACGACCACAACATCGAGGTCGAGATATAGCCAGTCGCCCGTCAGGCCGAACAGTTGCGTTGCAAACAGGCTGACCTTGCGCCAACCACGGTTGTTGAACGGCGCGGGGATATCGACGCTCGGGCAGGGGTGACACTCGATCGCTTCGTGGATGCCGCTACGGTCGTCGGTCAGACAGACAAAGCGGAGGTCGCCACGGCAGTGGCGGCGCACCATCGCATACAGCGTGTTGACATAGTCTGCGCCGTACAGGCTGCCCCACTTCATGCAGAGAAACTGTTTCGGCGACGTCGCGTTCGATTCTCCCACCAATTAATCCAGCCCGGCGAAAGCCACAGTTCAATCATCGACAAGAAAACGCACCAGAAACCGCGCGCAAGAACTACGTCGGGGTCGGCGCATAGCAGTGTATGAAGGTCGGGTTAAACAAATTTGACATCGGGCGCAGCAATTCCCGGTTCTGTCATATATCCACCATATCCTTGCCATCCTCTAAATCCGATGCGGGCGGGACAGATCACCTTGAAGCAGGTCATTTGCATCAAGTGGGGCAATCGATACGGCGCTGAGTATGTGAATCGCCTGTATGCGATGATTGAGCGCAACATTACGCCGCCGTTCCGCGTCTATTGCTTCACCGACGATGCGCGCGGGATACGCGAAGACGTCACCTGTTTCGACCTGCCACCCTTGGGATGTCCGACACCTACCAACGCCCCCGGCAAGTGGCGCAAGATTGCCTTGTGGAACCGTGACCTCAATGGCCTGAGCGGTACGGCACTGTTTGTCGACCTGGATGTCGTCATCACGCGTAATCTCGATCCGTTCTTCGCGTTCGGCGATGCCGACGACGTGGTACTGGCGAGAAATCCGATCAAGCCGTTCGAGCGACTCGGCCAGACCTCGGTGTTCCGCTTTCCGATCGGCCGCTATCACCAGCTGTTGGACGACTTTCGCGCCGACCCGCAAACCATCGCCGGGCATTTTCAGTTCGAACAGCGCTATGTGACACAGCGCTGCCCGCGCCCGGTCAAATTTTGGCCGCGCCGCTGGGTGCGGCACTTCCGCCACCACTGCCTCGGACCCTGGCCGTTGCGCTACTTCCGGCCAGCCAGACTGCCGCGCGATGCACGCATGGTGATCTTCCCCGGCAAACCCGACCCGGCCGACGCCCTCGCCGGGCGCTGGTCCGGTGTCGAGCCGCACGTGTCGCGCTTCGAACACCTGCGCCGTGCATTCACCGGCCCTCGATCCGGCAGCTCAGTGCTGCGTCATCTGAAACGTTACGTGATGCCTTCGCCCTGGATCAGCGAACACTGGCGGGAGTAGACGTGCGTTCCGCCGGACCCGCGATGGACAGCCTGGCCGCGCCGACCGATAGCAGTCGCGCACAACAGCGGATGCTCGATGTCGGTGCCTGGCTGAGCCTGGCGCCGCTTGTGTACACCCTGAATCTGCTGTTCTTTGTTCCGCAGGGCGATGACCTGTTGCGCTGGACCTTGCTGCCGGCGGTCATTCTCGGCCTGTACGTGCGTCGGCGCGATGGCAACTGGCGGATAGGCGGCTTGAAACCATTGCTAGTGCCGCTGCTCGTCTACGTCGGCGTACTGCTGGCAGCCTACCTGACGCTCGGAGGCTTTGCGTCGACGGTACGCGCCTTTGTCTTCGTCTGCCTGTTCCTCTATCTGGCCGCACCACTTCTGCAACCAGCACCGTGGCTGCGCTATGCCGTCATGCTCTCAGGCGTACAGCTCGCCGCCTTCGCTGCCTACCAACACCATGTCGACGGGATCGAGCGCATCGGCGGCTTCACCAACCCCTTGTTCTTTGCGATGTTCGCCTTCAGCGTCGGCAGCCTGAACCTGTTCCTGTCGACGACAGCCACAGCGCGTTGGTCGAGAATTGGTTTCCTGATCGCAATGCTCGGCGCCTTCTATGCGGTCGCCCTGACCCAGAGTCGCGGCATCGCGATCGCCGTGGTTGTCGTCGTACCGTTGTTTATCGCCTGCGTGGCGCGCCAGACCGCTCGACGACGCCATGCGGCAGGTTACATGGCCGTCGTCGCCCTCCTGCTGACCGTGCTCGCCGTAGGCGGAATCACCGAACGCTTCCGGCTGGGGCAGGAAAACCTGCAGGTCGCCGGCGAGTCGGCACAGTCATCGCTGGCCGATCAGAAAAACTCTGTCGGCTTCCGCCTGATGATGTGGCGGTTCGCCTTCGACCAGTACCTGCACCATCCATTGTTCGGCCTGGGCAAACAGGGATTCGAAGACGCCAGGGCCGACTATGTGCAGCAAGGCGCCGTGCATCCGGCCATGCACGAGCTGTTCATCGTCGCCCACACCCACAACCAGTACCTGCAGGAACTGGTCATGCGCGGCATCCCCGGCCTCGCCGCGCTGCTGTTCCTGTTCGGCTCCTGGCTGGCGTTGAGCCGCGATCTGGCACGACAGGCCCGCTGGGCCGGTTTTGCCCTGGCCGGGCTGGTGCTCGGTTTCGCCGTGTTCGGCCTGACCGAGGTCACGCTCAAGCACCCCTACAAGATCTACACCCTGGTGTTCCTGGTGTTGACCATCTATCAGATGGTCCGGCCATCGGGCAGTGCGCGAGCCGCGCAGAGCACAGGCGATGCCTGACCGTTCCGCGATGCGACCGGCCAACTTCATCTGCCTGAAGTGGGGCACCAAGTATCCCGCAGCCTACGTCAATCGCTTGTACCGCATGGTCGAGCGCAACTTCCCCGGGCCTTTCCGCCTGCATTGCCTGACCGACGACGACACGGGGCTGGATCGCAACATCGTTGCCTTGCCCCTGGCACCTGAAGAACTGGTCGGCTACTGGAACAAGCTGGCGCTGTTCAAACGCGAGCTGCACGGTCTGAGCGGCAACCTGATCTATCTCGACCTCGACCTGGTCATCGTTGGCGACATCGGCTTTCTGGCCGAACAGCCGGGTGAATTCATCATTGTCCGCAACTGGTCGCGACGACCGATGTGGAACAGTTCAGTGATGCGTTTCCCGGTCGGGGCCTATGCCCATATCTGGGACGAGTTCAGTCGCAATCGAACTCAGATTCTGGATGCCATGAACGGCGATCAGGAATGGATATTCGAATGCGTGCCGAATGCCGCCACCTGGCCTGCCGAGCGTATCCTGTCTTACAAAAAGAGCTTGGCGTCCAAGGCGTTTCCGGCATTGCACAAGCTCGGGCTCGGGCGCCTCGGACTGAGGGCACCGGCCTGGATGGACACCCCGCTACCCGACCAGGCCGCCATCGTGCTGTTTCACGGCAAGCCCGACCCGGAAGACGTCGCCGGCGCACCGTTCGGCCCGTGGAAACGCGCCTCGTTCGTCGCGCGTTGCTGGAGATAGCGGGCAGCGTCGCACTTCAAGCCGCTGCCGAGGCCTGGGTTGTATGCCTCGCGTGCAGCCGTTCATACATCGCAATCTCCCGACTGAGCGATGTCGAGAGCTTGAAAGGGTTCTCGGCGACCGGCTGCGGGCGCTCGCGCAGCACCCAGGCGATCTTCTCGGCCACCGCCGCTTCGTCGCCCACACCGACCCCGCCGGCCGGAAACATCTGCGCCAGCACCTCGGCAACCCCGCCATGGGCGTAGCCAACCACCGGAATGCCGAGGCTGAGCGCCTCGAGTACGGTTCGACCGAAGGCCTCCGGTTTCTCCGACAGCGACAAGACAACGTCCGACATCGCCAGCACATAGCGCAGGTCGTCGCGATTCTCGGTGAACAGCACGTGTTGCCCGAGCTGTTGCTCGGCGACAGTGGCACGCAGTGCTTCGGCGTATCCGCGTCTTCGCGGGTCCTCGCCGCCGACGATCAAGCCGGCGACATCCTTTCCCTGCCGACGCAGGCGGGCGATCACGCGGATGAAGGCCCGGTGCCCCTTGAGCCGGGTGATCCTCCCGGGCAGGGTAATGACCTGCTTGCCGCGCAGTTGGGGGAAACTCGCAAACCAGTCCGCCAGCCAGCCGGCCGGAGGCACCACGCCGGGCCGGTACAGGCCGGTATCGACGCCACGCTGAATCACCTCGATCGCAGCGGCATCCGCACCCGGGTAGTTCTGCTCGACATACCGTTTGGCGCTCTCCGACACCGCCGTGACCTGGTCGCCGCGGGTCATGATCGCGCTGTAGCGGTTGACCGAGTAGAAGCCGTGAATCGTGGTGACGAAGCTCGGGCGCACGGCCGCCGACATGGGGCGTAATGCCGAATAGGCCAGCCACGCAGGCAAGCGCGAGCGCGCATGCACCACCTGGACGGATTCAGCCGTGAACAGTTCGCGCAGCCGGCGTCGGCACAACAGGCTGCGCAACGACTTTTCGCCGACCGGCAAGGTGATGTGCTCGCTACCCTGATCGAGCAGCGGCTTAAGCAGGCGGCCGCCGCGCGAGATCACGATCGATCGGTGATTACGCTCTACCAGCGCCGCGGCAACTTCGAGCGTGCCCCGCTCGACCCCCCCGGCATCCAGGGCCGGCAGCAGTTGAACGACCGTCAGTCGCTGTGAGTTCGGAGCAAAGTTCGGCGCGGACACACGGTACCATCGGCAAGATTCGTCGCCGAATGATCGTGCCGGCAGATTGCAGGAAAATGAAACCGGAACAGGTCGTGCCGGCGAGCGTTTTCGCTGGTGTCCGCCACCGACCGTGCTACTCGATGTTCTGCACTTGCTCGCGCATCTGCTCGATAAGCACCTTCATCTCGACCGACACCGCGGTGGTCTCGCTGTCGGCCGACTTCGAACCAAGGGTATTGGCCTCGCGGTTGAGTTCCTGCATCAGGAAGTCGAGCCGGCGGCCGACGGGCTCGTTTTGCTTGAGCACCCGCTTGACCTCGTCCAGATGGGTGCGCAGCCGGTCCATCTCCTCGTCGACATCGAGCCGCTGCGCCAGCAGGGCCATTTCCTGCTCCAGGCGCTCTTGGTCGAGATTCTCAGCCACTTCGGCGAGCCGGTTCTTCAGGCGGTCGCGCACCGCGGCGATGACCTGCGGCATGCGTTCACGGGCGATCTTCACCTGTTCGCCCATCGATTTGAGGCGTTGGGAAATTAAATCCGCCAAGCGCGCGCCTTCGCGCTCGCGTGCCTCGACCAAGCTATCCAGGGCCAGCTCGAACTGCGTCATGGCGGCCTCCTGGATGGGTGTGAAGTCCTGTTCGCCGCTCTCCATCACCCCCGGCCAGCGCAAAACATCCATGATGCTGGGGTGGTGCGAGCTGTGCAGGCGATGCGCCATTTTGTCGGCGGCCGCAAGAATTTGGTCAACCAGCCGCTCATTAATCTGCAGCTCGACTGCACCTTTGGAGGCAGGCTTGAAACGTAGATTACATTCGACCTTACCGCGGCCCAGTCGGGCGGTTACGCGCTCACGTACGGCCGGCTCGATGCCGCGCAGTTCTTCGGGCAACCTGACCGTGGCCTCCAGGAACCGATGGTTGACGGAACGAATCTCCCACGTGAGTTCACCGTTCTCATCGTGTCCTTGTTGGCGCGCAAACGCCGTCATGCTTCGAATCATGCTTACCTCAGGTCCTGCGGCGACATCCCATCGATGCCGGGCAATGGGTGTATGATACGGGCCAACGCTTAGCAACGCACAGATATCCATTTCGTAGCATGTCCCCTCGCCCACGTGACAGTCTCCCGATCGGCACCGTGCTCGACTGTTACCGCATCACTAAGCTGATCGGCAGTGGGGGGTTCAGTCTGATCTACCTCGCCGAAGACGAGGACAACCACGACGAAGTCGCGATCAAGGAGTATCTGCCCAAGCGCTTCGGCGTGCGCAACACCGGTATGCAGGTCAGCGTCGCCAAAGAGGAAAAGCACGAAAGCTTCCAGCGCGGACGCCGCCTGTTCTACCAGGAAGCGCGCGTACTCGCCGACATGCGGCACCCGAACATCGTTCACGTACGCAACTGTTTCTTGGCGAACAACACCGCCTACCTGGTCATGAACTACGAGCCGGGCAAGAACCTCGGCCGCTACATCAAGAAGCGCCAAGGCGGCTTGAGCACCAACTTTCTGATGACGGTGTTCCCGCCGCTGCTCGACGCGCTCGAGCTGATTCACAGCCGCAACCACCTGCACCTCGACATCAAGCCGAGCAATATCCACCTGCGCCCGGGCGGCAACCCGCTGCTGCTGGATTTCGGCGCCGCCTATCACCTCGATGATGTCGGCCAGAAGAAGGCCCAGGTGGTCACTCCCGGCTTTTCGCCGATCGAGCAATATTACGCCGCCGCGCAGGTCGGCCCGTGGACCGACGTCTACGCCATCGGCGCCACGATGCGCGCCTGTATCGAGGGCAAACCGCCACCCACCGCGGTCGAGCGCCACGCCAACGATACGCTGATTCCGGCCTTCGAGATCTTCGGCGAACGCTACCCGCGCGAGATCCTCGAAGCGATCGATTGGGCCATGCGGCTCAACCCGGACGAACGCTGTCGCACCGCGGCAGACTTCAGAGATGCGCTTCTCGGCCGCACACCTATACCGAAAGCCACTTCTAGTACGAAGCAGAAAGCCGGATGAACGTACCAGAAAAACCATTTGACCTGGCCAAAGCATCCGTTGTCGGAGACCGCAGCGGTAACCAGGATCGTTGTGTCGTCTTGTATACGGGCGACACCGTCGTGCTGTGCCTGGCCGACGGCCTGGGCGGCCATCCACGCGGTGAAGTCGCCGCGCAGCTGCTGGTCGACGTCTGTGAATCGATGTTCCGCCAGGTACCGGTACCACTGGCCGATCCGGAGCAGTTCATCCTGCAGGTGATCGGCAAGGCGCATCACGCGATCGTACGTTTCGGGCGTCGCCAGAACCCGCAGATCGCACCGCGCACCACTGCGGTGATCGCCGTGATCCAGCGTGGCGTCGCACATTGGGCGCATGTCGGCGACAGCCGCCTCTACCTGCTGCGCGACCAACAGATCCACGCCCAGACGCGCGATCACGCCTTGATCCGCTTCGTGCGCCAGAGCGCCAGCGAGACCTCGCGACCGCGTTCGAGCCTGACACGCTGCCTCGGCGGCGTGCCGCAGCCACCGACCACGACCTACGGCATCCCGACCCCGTTGCAGCCCGGCGATACAATCCTTCTGTGTTCCGACGGCTTGTGGGGACAGGTATCCACCCAGGCGCTGGTGCAGTCGGTCAGCGATTCGTCGGTGACCCTGGCGGATGGCCTGAACGGCATCGTTGGCGAGGCCGTCAAGGCGCCGCGCAGCGACAATGTATCGGCTGTAGCCCTGCGCTGGCGCGGTTTCCGCACCCAGGTGGACGAGGCGCAGGCCGATGCCGAAACCGACGACGCGCCGCCGCAGGCGACGCAGTCGAGTTCCTGATATCGCCACCCCGATCGCGACACCCAATCTCATACATTAAGGAAAAGCCATGCGACCCAGTGGACGTCAGCCCGATCAGATGCGGCCGGTTTCATTCACACCCAACTTCACGATGCATGCGGAAGGCTCGGTGCTGGTTGCCTTCGGCAACACCAAGGTGATCTGTACCGCGAGTGTTGAGAACCGCCAGCCGCGCTGGCTCAAAGACGAGAACCAGGGCTGGGTGACTGCCGAATACGGCATGCTGCCGCGTTCGACCCACAGCCGCATGGGCCGCGAGGCCGCCCGTGGCGGCCAGGGCGGGCGCACCATGGAAATCCAACGCCTGATCGGCCGCGCACTGCGCGCGTCGGTCGACCTCGGCAAGCTCGGGCCGCGCACCGTCACGCTCGACTGCGACGTGATCCAGGCCGATGGTGGCACCCGTACCGCATCGATCTCCGGCGCCTTCGTCGCGTTGAACATGGCGCTGCGCAAGCTGCGCGTCGATGGCGAGCTCGAAGTCGACCCGGTGATCGGCAATGTTGCCTCGGTGTCGGTCGGCATCTACGGCGGCACCCCGGTACTCGACCTCGACTACGCCGAGGACGCCAGCGCCGAGACCGACATGAATGTCGTCATGAACGATCAGGGGCATTTCATCGAGGTGCAGGGCACCGCCGAAGGTGCGCCCTTCAGCAGCGACGAGATGGCGGCGATGATCGATCTGGCCAACCAGGGCATCCAGCAGATCATCGAAGCACAGAACAAAGTGCTCGAAGACTGATAACCTCTGCCCGGTGCGCGGCGATAATGCCGCGTGCTGCAAACCCCAACTTCAAATCCAACGATGCGGAGCGGACGCATGTCTCAGCGCGTGGTGCTGGCGAGCAGCAACAAGGGCAAGGTCAAGGAATTCAGCGAACTGTTGGCCGATCAATCGATCCTGGTCGTGCCGCAGTCGGATTTCGGCATACCCGATGCCGACGAAACCGGCCTGTCATTCGTCGAGAATGCGATCCTCAAGGCACGCAATGCCGCGGCACACACCGGCCTGCCGGCGATTGCCGACGACTCCGGTCTCGAGGTCGACTACCTCAACGGCGCACCCGGCATCTACTCGGCACGCTATGCCGGCGAACATGGCGGGAGCGATGCGAACAATCGCAAATTGCTGGAGGCACTCGACGGCGTCGATGAGGCGCAACGCACGGCGCGTTTCCAATGCCTGCTGGTCTTCCTGCGCCATGCCGACGATCCCACGCCGCTGATCTGTCAGGGCACCTGGGAAGGCCGTATCCTGAACGCGCCGCAAGGTGAGGCCGGGTTCGGCTACGACCCGCTATTCTATGTGCCGGGTGAAGGTTGCAGCGCGGCCGAACTCGCGGCGGAGCGCAAGAACAGCATGAGTCACCGCGGCCAGGCGCTACAGTGCCTGCTGGCGAAACTGCGTCAGGTCGGTTGACGCGTCACCACTGAAACAGGATCCACTGGTTGACGTTGTCGCGCACCGGTTCGCCGGGGCGATACTCGAGTTCGCCGTCGCCATCGAGATCGACAAAGTGGTAGGGCGGACCGACGACCGGCTTGACGCGCACCAACACCAACTGACCGTTGCGCCGATACTCGTAGATCGTTTCCTTGTCGGTGCGGCGAATCGTTACCTCGGGTTCGAGCGGTTCGCCGTCCTGCAACGGCGGCGGGGGCGGCGGTGCATCGATGACCTCTTGCGATTCACCTTCATCGGCAGCCCAAACACCACCGGCAAGCAGCATTGCGGCCAGTACGGACAGCCAGTGTTTCCCGATTGTTTTTCTGTGCAGCAAGCGCCCCACTCCAGTTTCTACCAAGTGACTCTTCATCCGTATTCAGTTTGACACGATTTGGTGCAGTGAAACGAGTTCCAGTTCGCCGGAACCCGGATTGTGCCGCGACGCCAAAGGCTGCGCACGCCCTTTCGGCAACGCACGCCAACCGTGCCGAGTCCAATCAAAGTTCGAGCAGTATCTCTTGCTCCGCCGCGGACGGTTCCAGGCTGCGTGATTCGTAGTGAGCGAAGATCGCCTTGACGATGGCCTCCGGCTCGTCGCACACGATCATCAGATCGAGGTCGGATGCCTCGATGGTGCCCTGGGCCACCATCGCGTGGCGGAACCAGTCGAGCAATCCCGCCCAGAATGACGAACCCACCAGGATGATCGGAATCTTCCTGCTCTTGCCCGCCTGAACCAGGGTGAGAATCTCGGCCAGTTCATCGAGCGTACCGAAACCGCCGGGCAGAACGACATAGGCCGACGCGTACTTCACGAACATGACCTTGCGCGCAAAGAAGTGACGGAAGTGCAACGAGATATCCTGGTAGGCATTCGGCGTCTGCTCGCGCGGCAACTCGATGTTGACCCCGATGCTTGGCGACTTGCCGCTCTGCGCCCCCTTGTTGGCCCCCTCCATGACACCGGGCCCACCGCCGCTGACCACCGAAAAACCGGCATCGGACAACTGCCGCCCGATCTCCTCGGCCAGTTGGTACCAGCGGTTGTCGGGGGCGATCCGCGAGGAGCCGAAGATACTCACTGACGGGCCCACCACGCTCAGGCGCTCAAATCCCTCGACGAATTCGGCCATGATCTGGAATATCCGCCAGGATTCATGCTGCAGGCTTGCGCCGGTGGCGCGCCGCTTCATTCTCGAGTTGACGACATCGTTCATAGCCGGTTTTCGGTTCCTTTTCGTAGCCCAAACACCCGGGTTAACTATGACATACCTGCGGTGCGTGCGACGCGCTCGAACAGCCGCCCAACGTGTGCCTTGGCCGGCCGCCGGCACGTCGGTAGGATGTAGTGCTTTGCACCTCCACCGGCCGACCCGGCCGTCGACATCGAGGACGACTATGAAAGCCACCGTTATCGGGCTCGGCGCCATGGGCGCGGGCATCGCCGGCAATCTGTTTCGCGCCGGCCACCTGAGCCACGCCTGGAACCGCTCAGCGCAGCGCGCCGAGGACGCCGCATCGCGGCATGGCTTTGCCGTCGCCGACTCACTGGAATCGGCCGCGTCGCAGGCCGACCTGGTGATTACCTCGGTCTCCGCCGACAACGACCTGATGGAGGTAATCGACCGCCTGGGCAAATGCATGACCGCCGGCAGTGTCGTCATGGACACCTCGACCGTCAGCATCCATACCGCCCAGGAGGTCTCCGACCGCCTTGGCGCACATGGCATCCACTTTCTCGACGCCCCCGTGTCCGGCGGCAAGGAAGGCGCCGAGAAGGCGACGATGGTGATGATGGTCGGCGGTGACGCGGCGATACTCGACCAGGTACAACCGGTGCTATCGAGCATCAGTCGCAAGGTCGTGCACATGGGGCCGGTCGGCAGTGGCCAGGCCACCAAAGCGGTCAACCAGATCATGTGCGCCGGCATCAACCAGGCGGTCACCGAGGCACTGGCGTTCGGCCAGCACCAGAAACTGGATATGGACAAAGTGGTCGACGTGGTCAGCAGCGGTGCGGCGGGCAACTGGTTTGTCGAACACCGCGGCCGAACCATGACCCAAGGCAGCTTTGAGCCGGGGTTCCGCGTCGCCCTGCACCATAAAGACCTGACGATCTGCCAGAGCATGCTGGCGGTCGACAGCGTGCAGCTGCCGATGGTGGAGATGACCCTGGTGCACTACGAGCGCCTGATGGAGGCCGGCTACGGCGACGAAGACATCTCCGCGTTGTATCGCGTCAAACGGCCACTCTTCAGCGAAGAGGTCTAACCGAGTTTCCGTGCAGGCACGCTGTATCCGCCGATGAACGATCTCAACCCGAAACAACGCGAGGCTGTGCGCTACCTCGACGGGCCGCTGTTGGTGCTGGCCGGCGCCGGCTCGGGCAAGACGCGCGTGATCACCGCCAAGATCGCCCACCTGATCGAGAAAGCGGGTATCGCCGCACGCAATATCACGGCGGTCACCTTCACCAACAAGGCAGCGCGCGAGATGAAGAACCGCGTCGGCAAGCTGCTGGGCAGTGACGCCGCCCGCGGCCTGACGATCTCGACCTTCCACACCCTCGGGCTGAATATTCTGCGTCGCGAACTCAAGGCCGCGGGCCTGCGCAGTGGATTCAGCATCTTCGACGAGCAGGATGTCGACCAGCTGCTGCGCGAACTGGCGAAGAAGAACGACGCCGACAAAGACGCCCTGCAACGCGCTCGTTGGCAGATCTCGGCATGGAAGAACGATCTGGTCGATCCCGAGCAGGCGATTGCCGTCGCGGCGACCGACATCGAAGCCTTTCAGGCTGCATTGTATGGCGCGTACCAACGCGCACTGCGCGCTTACAACGCGGTCGATTTCGACGACCTGATCCTGCTGCCGGTCAGCCTGCTGCGCGACGATGCCGAACTGCGCGAGCGCTGGCAGAACCGCATACGCTACCTGCTGGTCGACGAGTACCAGGACACCAACGGCGCACAGTACGAACTGGTCAAACTGCTGGTGGGCGTGCGCGGTGCACTGACCGTGGTCGGCGACGACGACCAGTCGATCTATGCCTGGCGCGGCGCACGACCGGAAAACCTGGCACGACTGCGTGACGACTTTCCGCGTCTGCATGTGATCAAGCTGGAGCAGAACTACCGCTCGATGCGCCGCATCCTGCACGCCGCCAACACCCTGATCGCGAACAATGAGCACGTGTTCGAGAAAAAGCTGTGGAGCGAGCTTGGTCCCGGCGATGAGTTGCGGGTGATCAACTGCAAAGACGAAGAGGACGAGGCCGAGCGGGTGGTCAGCGAGATCATCCATCAGCGCTTCAACAGCGGTGCGCCTTACAGCAGTTTTGCGATCCTGTATCGCGGCAACCACCAGTCGCGGCCATTCGAAAAGGCGCTGCGCACGCAGAACATTCCCTACTTCCTCAGCGGCGGCACCGCGTTTTTCTCGCGCAACGAGGTCAAGGACGTCATGGCCTATCTGCGCCTGCTGGCCAACCCGGACGACGACAGCGCATTCCTCAGGGTGATCAATACACCGCGGCGCGAGATCGGCACCGGTACGCTGGAGAAACTCTCACAGTATGCCGGCACACGCGGCACCACATTGTTCAACGCGATCGGCGAATTCGGTCTCGAAGACCAACTGTCGGCACGCGCATTGAGCCGCCTGCGCGAGTTTGCCGACTGGCTGCAATCCGCGGCCCGTGCCGCCGATGGCGCACCCGCGGTCGACACCCTGCGGCAGCTGTTGAGCGACATCGATTACCGTGACTGGCTCAACCAGTCGAGCAACAGCGACAAGATCGCCGAGCGCCGCTGGGAGAATGTCGAAGAACTGATCAACTGGCTCGCCAAGCTGCAGGCCGACGAGAACCGTGGCGATACGCTTGCCGAGATGGTCAATCATCTCGCGTTGATGGACATCCTCGAACGCCAGGACGAAGAGAGCAACGACGACCGCGTGGTATTGATGACCCTGCACGGCGCCAAGGGATTGGAGTTCCCGCACGTCTACCTGGTGGGCATGGAAGAGGAACTGTTGCCGCATCGCAGCAGCATCGAGGAAGACAATATCGCCGAGGAGCGTCGTCTGGCCTACGTCGGCATTACGCGCGCCCAGACCACCTTGGTCATGACCTGCGCCGAACGTCGACGACGCGCCGGCGAACTCACCCGCTGCGAGCCGAGCCGCTTCCTGGCCGAACTGCCGGCCGACGATCTGCGCTGGGAAGGCCGCGGGGCGACCATGAGCGTGGAGGAGAAGAAGGCGCGCGGCAACGCGAACCTGGCCAATCTCAAGGCCATGCTCGGCAACTGATCGCCGAACGATACCCACAAAAAAGCCCGGCACCAGGCCGGGCTTTTGTTTAGATCGAGCGTAGCGCTTACTGCGATTCGCTGACCATGTAGCTGACTGCTGCCTTGATGTCGTCATCCGGCAGCTGCACCTGACCACCCTTCGGCGGCATCGCGCCCTTGCCGTTGATGGAACTGGCGAACAGTGTCTCCATGCCCTGCGCGATGCGCGGTGCCCACGCTGCCTTGTCGCCTTTCTTAGGCGCACCGGCTGCACCGGTGTCGTGGCAGGCAAAGCAGGCGGTCGCGTAAACCGTTTTGCCTTTCGAGACGTCGCTCGGCGAGGCCTCGGCAGCCAGGGTAGCTGCAGTCGCTTCTTGCGGTACAGCCGGTGCCTCGGCCATCGCCGGGGCAACTGCCGCTGCGGCAGCAGGCGCTGCGGCGGGCGAAGCGCTGTCTGCTGCCGGCGCTGATTCAGCCGCCGGTGCCGATGCCGCCGCATCCACCTCGACACCGCTGTCGGTCAGCATGGTGACGATAGCACTGCGCAATTCTTCGTCGCTCGCAGTCGAACCGCCTCTTGGAGGCATCGAGTTTTTGCCTTTGATGGCGCTGGCCAGAAGGCCATCAACGCCGCCTTCGGCGTTCATGCGCTGCACCCAGGCGTCTTTGTCGCCGACCTTCGGTGCGCCCAGCACGCCGGCCCCGTGGCACGAATTACAGGCCGATGCGACGATCTCTGCGCCGCTTTTCGGTGCTGCGGGCTCTGCGCTGGCAGAGGCGACGTTGACCGAGCCGACCGGCTTGATGTTTTCGAGAATAACCGCGCGTAAACGGGGATCCTGGCCACGCTCTTCTTCGACCGACCCGGTGATCTGGTTAGCCAGGATCAGGATGATGATGGTGAAGACGACCAGCGCCCCAAGGACCATCAGGAACATACGCAAAAAGGCGGTGTCGTTTTGTGCTGACACGATTATCGCTCCTCGGATTTTATGCGGCCGCCAGGCCATACCCTGATAAAAAACGGGGCAGAGTATAACGGCTTGCAGGGAACGACGGTACTCCGAAGGAGTCTGACCCCGGTTCAGGCGCGGTAATCGCCCAATTCCATCAGCTTATCGAGATTGAGAATCTCTACCCTTTGGCGCTCGGCGCGCACGATGCCTTCGAGGCGCAGTTTGCGCAGCACGCGGTTGGTATGCACCGGGGTCAAACCGTTCAACTCACCGAGCATTTCCTGAGTCAGCGGAAACGGCATGCTGAGCGTTTCGCGGTCGACCTCGCCGCGCAGGTCGAGCCGGTGATAAAGATCGGCAAAGGTGTGCGCGATCCGCTGTTCGGCAGATTTCCGGCCGAGGCCCAACACGTTCGTTTCACAATGCGAGAGATAGCGCGCCTGGATGTTGGTGATCTGATGGCCGATGTCGCTGTGTGACGCGATCATCTCGTGCAGATCGCTCTGACGGAAACCGCAGGCAATCACATCGGTCACCGCCAGGGCACTGTGGCTGTACTGGGCATCTTCACCGGGCACATAGCCGACGAAGTCGCCCGGCAATGCCACGCGCAGGCCCTGTCGACTGCCGTCCGAGTCGTTGCGGTACTGCAGCAACCAACCGTCGAACAGCGTGAACGCCATGCTCGCCGACTGGTTCTCGTGATACAGATGTCCGCGCGCCTGTAGCTTGTATTGCGCGGTGCGTCGCTTCTCGGCGTCTTCGAGGTATGCGTCGGAAACGACCTGGAACAAGGCCTTTTTACGAACGGGACAATCCGGGCACCGGGTCGTTGCCGACCGAAGCTCGGTCAGCTTGTTATTAAGCACTGTTTCCCCTCTCTTAACGTGTTGTGAGCCCATTGTGGGGCCGGCTATTCAGCCTAGGTCCAGCGCACCTGCACAAGCGCCGCCTCGGCGGAAACATGTGTTTATCTTTCACAACTTAGTCTAGATGGACCTTATACTTTTGTCGTTGTGACTTCGCAACGCCCCGCCTTCTGCGATGCGCGCGTCGGATCGTGTAGACTGCCCCGGTTTCCGTCGCCAGCGCCTTAAATGACAAACGCACAAGCCGAATCCGCGCTCCACATCGATGCCTTATGCTGTGTTCGCGGCGACAGGACATTATTTCGTGATCTCTCCTTCGACGTGCACAGCGGTGAACTGCTGCATCTAAAGGGCCACAACGGCAGCGGTAAAACTACCTTGCTGCGTGCCCTCGCCGGCCTGTTGTTACCCGAAGCCGGTGAGATCCGCTGGCAGGGAAAGAACATCCGCAAGCTGCGTGAAGAATACGCGCGACATGTCCTCTACATTGGCCATCTCAACGGCATCAAGGGCGACCTGAGCGCGGTCGAAAATCTGCGTATCGCAGCGACGCTCGATGGCTTTGCGCTCGAAGAGAACAAGGCATGGGAGATCCTCGCCGACATCGGCCTGCGCGGGCACGAAGACCTGCCGACCAAGCACCTGTCGCAGGGCCAGAAACGCCGCGTGGCACTGGCCCGCCTGCTCGCCAACCAGGCACGAATCTGGATCCTCGACGAACCGTTCACCGCACTCGATGTCGCGGCCGTGCAGATGCTGCAGGACGTGGTGCGTCAGCACGTCGAGCAGGGCGGCATCGCCATCGTAACCACCCACCAGGAGGTCGCGATGATCGGCGAGCAGACGCGCACCATCGTGCTGGGGCAGCGCGATGCTTGAAACCCTGTTCTGGATCATCCGCCGCGACCTGACCATCGCGCTGCGCCGCCGCGCCGACATCTTCACCACGCTGATCTTTTTCGTGATCGTGGTCAGCCTGTTTCCGCTCGGCATCGGCCCGGAGTTGGAGACGCTGCGCCTCATCGCGCCGGGCGTGGTCTGGGTCGGCGCCTTGCTGGCCTCGATGCTGGCGCTCGAACAGATTTTCTCGGCCGACCACCGCGACGGCACACTCGAGCAGATGCTGCTGTCGCCACAACCGGTCTCCGTGCTGGTAGTCGGCAAGGTGCTGGCCCACTGGCTGGTCAGCGGCGTACCGCTGGTGCTGATCGCACCACTGCTCGGTCTGCAGTACGACCTGTCGTGGGAAGCATTGCAAGCGCTTATCATTTCGCTGCTGCTGGGCACGCCCACGCTCAGCCTGATCGGCGCGATCGGCGCCGCGCTGACGCTCGGCCTGCGCTCCGGCGGCGTATTGCTCGCGCTGCTCGTGCTGCCGTTGTACATCCCGGTGCTGATCTTCGGCGCGGGTGCCGTCGAGGCGACCGTGTCGGGGCTGGGCGGTCAGGCCCATCTGTCGATGCTGGGCGCAATCCTGGTCGCCAGCCTGGTACTGGCGCCATTGGCGGTTACCGCGGCATTGCGCGTTGCCGAAGACTAAGCCAGGGCGCATGGCGATCGAACTATCGGGTTTTGCGCCTGTCTTGTGTGTCCGGTAGGCTCTGGGCCGCGTCTGCCATCAAGCAGGCCGATTCGGCACTCAATCCCTGTCAGATCAAGGACTGAGCACGAAATTCGGGCAAAATAGACGGCCCCGGTAGTACCCGGTCGGTGACCTAGCGCACTGACCGTCAGCCGGGAGCAGATAAAGATTTCGAGGCATCATGTCTTCCCGACTCATCAACTGGTTCAAATTTTCGTCACCGACGACCTTCTACCCGCTCGCCGGCAAGATCTCCTGGGTCGCCGCGATCATTGCCATCGCGCTGATCGGCTACGGGCTCTACATGAGCTTCTTCGTCGCCCCGACCGACTACAAGCAGGGCGAGGGTTACCGCATCATCTTCGTGCATGTACCGGCATCGTGGATGTCGATGTTCATCTACGTGATCATGGCCGGCTGGGCCGCGCTGGGCCTGGTGTTCAACACCCGCCTGTCGATGATGATGGCGCAGGCCCTCGCGCCGACCGGCGCGATGTTCGCGTTTCTCTCGCTGTGGACCGGCTCGTTCTGGGGCAAACCCATGTGGGGCACCTGGTGGGTGTGGGACGCGCGCATCACGTCGGAACTTATCCTGCTGTTTTTGTATCTTGGTTACATGGCGTTGCGTTCGGCGATCGACGATCCGCGGCGCGCCGACCGGGCGAGCGGAATTCTGCTGCTGGTCGGCGTGGTCAATGTGCCGATCATCTATTTCTCGGTGAAATGGTGGAACACGCTGCACCAGGGCTCGACCATCAAGCTGAATGAAGAAAGCACGATGGACGACACGATGCTGACCGCAATGCTGATCATGACACTGGGCTTCTGGGCCTATTCCATCGCCGTCGCCATGGCGCGCGTGCGCACCGTTATTCTCGAGCGCGAACGGTCGTCGACCTGGGTGCGTGAACTGGTCAACGAGGGTCGCTGAGATGATGGAATACCTGGACATGGGCAAACACGCCCTGTACGTGTGGGGCTCGTTCGGCGTCACCGCGCTGTTGATGATCGCCGAACCGTTGCTGCTGCGCGGCCGTTCGAGGCAGATCAGAAAGCGCATCGCCCGCATGGCACGATTGGATAAAGAGGTAAATCAATGAAAGCCAGACACAAGCGGTTCGCTATCGTCATCGCCGGGCTCGCCGCCCTGGGTGTTGCCACTGTGCTCGTGCTGTCGGCATTGAATGACAACATGTCGTACTTCTTCTCACCGACCCAGGTGGCCGCCGGCGAAGTGCCGCCGGATCACGTGTTTCGATTGGGCG
Source organism: Thiosocius teredinicola (assembly GCF_002009425.1). NCBI lineage: Bacteria > Pseudomonadati > Pseudomonadota > Gammaproteobacteria > Chromatiales > Sedimenticolaceae > Thiosocius > Thiosocius teredinicola. The sequence goes on along the minus strand of NZ_CP019936.1, from coordinate 554,991 downwards.
GTCTGGTCGAAGCAGGCAGCGTCCAACGCGAGGAAGGCGACCTGACGGTGAACTTCGTCGTCACCGACACCGCCAAACGCGTCGCCGTCGCCTACAGCGGCATCCTGCCGGACCTGTTCGCCGAAGGTCAGGGTGTGATCGCACAGGGCAAGATGGGACCGGACAACGTCTTCATCGCCGAGGAAGTGCTCGCCAAGCACGACGAGACCTACATGCCGCCTGAAGTCGCCGCCGCCGTCGAGGCCGCCGGCAAGATGGATCAGCGCCACCCCGGAGGCCAGGTACAGTGATCCCCGAACTCGGTCAGATCGCGCTGCTCATAGCGCTCGCACTGTCAGTCATCCAAGCCGTTTTCCCGCTGATCGGCGCCCAAACCGGCACCACCAGCTGGATGATGGTCGCGATCCCCGCGGCGCGCCTGCAGCTGTTGTTCGTGGCGGCCGCCTTCGGCCTGCTGACCTACAGTTTTCTGACCCACGATTTCAGCGTGGCCTATGTCGCGCAGAACTCGAATACACAATTGCCCACGCAATACCTGTTTTCCGCCGTGTGGGGCGGTCATGAGGGCTCGTTGCTGTTGTGGGCGCTGACCCTGTCGCTGTGGACCGGCGCAGTCACCGTATTCTCTCGCAGTATTCCGCTGGTGATGATCGCGCGCGTGTTGGGCGTGCTCGGCCTGGTCGCGGTCGGTTTTCTGCTGTTCATGCTGATGACGTCGAACCCGTTCGATCGACTGGCCGTGCCGCCGCCGGACGGTCGCGACCTCAACCCGCTGCTGCAGGACTTCGGCCTGATCATCCATCCGCCGATGCTGTACATGGGCTATGTCGGATTCGCCGTTCCGTTTGCATTCGCCATCGCCGCGATGCTCGGCGGCCGCCTGGATGCCGCTTGGGCACGCTGGTCACGTCCGTGGACGAATCTGGCCTGGCTGTGCCTGACGCTCGGCATCACCCTGGGCAGCTGGTGGGCCTACTACGAGCTGGGCTGGGGCGGCTGGTGGTTCTGGGATCCGGTCGAGAACGCCTCGTTCATGCCGTGGCTGGTCGGCACCGCGCTGATGCACTCACTGGCGGTGACCGAGAAACGCGGCGCGTTCAAGGCCTGGACCGTGCTGCTCGCGATCTTCGCCTTCTCGCTCAGCCTGCTCGGTACCTTCCTGGTGCGCTCGGGCGTACTGACCTCGGTGCACGCGTTCGCCTCCGACCCGGAACGCGGCGTGTTCATCCTGGCGTTCCTGGTGGCGGTCGTCGGTTCATCGCTGCTGCTGTACGCGATTCGGGCGAACGACATCAAGAGTTCGGTCAGCTTCGAGCTGCTGTCACGCGAGACCGGCCTACTGGTCAACAACGTATTGCTGGTGGTCGCGGCGGCGAGCATTCTGCTCGGCACGCTGTACCCGCTGTTGGTCGACGCCCTGCAGCTCGGCAAGATCTCGGTCGGACCGCCCTACTTCAACAGCGTATTCATTCCCCTGACGGCACCGTTGGCGGCGCTTGTCGGGGTCGGTGCCTTGGCGCGCTGGAAGCGCGACAGCTTCAATCATCTCTGGCCGAAACTGCGGATCCCGCTGGTTGTCGCGCTGGCGGTCGGCATCGCCTACCCCTTCGTGTTCACGCCGTCGTTCAGTATCGCCGCTGCGGCCGGTATGGTTTTGGCGATCTGGGTGACCGCATCGACGATCGTAGCCATCCGCGATCGCCTGGGTCCACATAAGAACCTGCGCCACATCCCGCGCGGCTTCTGGGGCATGGTGCTCGGTCATATCGGCCTGGCCGTTTTCATCGTTGGTGTCACGCTGACATCGCTGTACTCGACCGAGAAAGATATCCGCCTGACCCCCGGCGAAAGCTACGAGATGGGCGGCCACGTATTCGAATTCCACGGCGTCGAGGTCACCAAGGGCCCGAACTACACCGCCTATCGCGGCGACCTCACCGCAAGCAAAGACGGTGAACTGGTTGCCCGCATGCACCCCGAAAAACGTATCTACCTGGTGCAGACCATGCCGATGACCGAGGCCGCCATCGACCCCGGCCTTACCCGCGACCTGTTCGTCGCACTGGGTGAAGATCTCGGCAAGGGTGCCTGGAGCCTGCGCATCTACCACAAGCCGTTCGTCCGCTGGCTGTGGCTGGGCGGCCTGATCATGGCGATCGGCGGCGGGCTGGCGGCTACCGACCGACGCTACCGCGCGCTGGCCAAGCGAGCGCGTGCAGCGGACGGTGCGGCGGCCGGGGCCACCGCATGAATCGAGCTGTTATCCCGCTGGTCATCTTTCTCGGTCTCGGTGGCCTGTTCTGGTACGTGTTGGAGCAGATGAACGAGGGTGAATACAACCCGCGCGAGGTGCCCACCCAGTTCATCGGCCGCACGGCGCCCACGTTCGAGCTGCCCGACCTGTATGCCCCGGAAGGGAAGGTCCGCTCGGCCGACATGGCCGGCAAGGTGTGGCTGCTCAACGTCTGGGGTACCTGGTGCCCGGAATGCTGGAAAGAACACAACTACCTGCTGCACCTGGCGAAGAACGAGCAGGTGCCGATCATCGGCATCAACTGGCGCGACGATGCCGAAGAGGCCAAGGCCATGCTGGCGCGCCTGGGCAATCCCTTCTTGAAGGTCGGTTTCGACCCGCACAGTGACGCGGTCATCGATTGGGGCGTCTACGGCGCACCCGAGACCTTCCTGATTGACGCCAATGGTGTGGTCCGGGCGAAGCATGCCGGTGCCATGCGGCCGGATATCTGGGAAAGCGAATTCAAACCCCTGTTCAACCCGTCGGAGGCCGGATCGTGAAGCGTTTGCTGGCCGGCCTGCTTGGTCTGACACTGGCGTTCGCCGCGCATGCGCGGGTCGAGGTGCATAACTTCGACAGCCCCGAGCAAGAGGCACGCTACAACAAGTTGATCGCGGAGCTGCGCTGCCTGGTCTGTCAGAACCAAAACCTCGCCGACTCCAACGCCGAGTTGGCGGTCGACCTGCGCCGCAAGACTTACGAGATGGTCAAACAAGACCACAGCGAGAAAGAGATTGCGGATTTCATGGTCGATCGTTACGGCGAGTTCGTGCTGTACCGACCGCCACTGAACCGCAATACCCTGCTGCTGTGGGCCGGCCCCTTTCTGATCCTGCTGATCGGCCTGGTGCTGTTGATTCGCACCATCCAGAAGCGCCGTGCCCAGCAGGCCGTCGCGGTAAACGCCGACGCACTCAAGACCGCCGCGACATTGCTTGACGACGATAACGACAAGAGAGCCCCATGACCCTGTTTTGGATTATCTCCGCCGCCATGATCCTGGCGGCCTTGGCTGTCCTTGCGCGTACACTGTTGCGCAAACACCAGGCTGGCAGCGACAGCACGGAGCGCTTCAACGTTGAGATCGCGCGCGAGCACCTGGCCGAACTGATCAAACAGAAAGACGCGGGTGAACTGTCGGACGAAGAGTTCGCCCAAGCCAAGCACGACCTCGAACTGGCGCTGGCCGAAGACCTGGAGAACACGCAGCTCAATCCGTCGGCCGACCAGCAAGCTACAGGAGGCACGACCGCGCTGGCCATCGCAGCGGTGCTGATTCCGCTGGTTGCCGTGCCGCTGTATTTCAAGATCGGTTCACCGCAACTGATCGACCAGGCGCCGGTCGCGCAAACCGCCGGAGGTCATGGCGGCGAGCAGAACATGCCGCCGATCGACGAGTTGGTCACCAAGCTGCGCGAGCGCATGGAGGCCCAGCCGGACGATCCGCAAGGCTGGTTCCTGCTCGGTCGCACCTACATGCGCCTGCAGAACTACGCGGATGCGGTGATGGCGTTCGAACGTGTCGTGGAGCTACTGCCTGAGGAGAGCGCCGGCCTGTTGTCGCTGGCCGATGCCCTGACCATGCAGAACGGCCGGCAGGTAACGCCGCGCGCCAAGGAGCTGCTGGAAAAGGCCCTGCAACTCGACCCGCAGAGCATCACGGCACTCTGGCTGCTGGGCAACGCAGCGGCTTCCGAGGGCGACAACGCGAAGGCGCTCGACTATTGGCAACGCGCCTACCCGCTGCTTGCCGATGAGCCGTCGATGCAGGCCGAACTCCGGCAGATCATCGCCGAGGCGGGCGGCGAAGTCCCCGCCTCGCCGGCCGCGCTACCGCCGATCATGGCGCAGGCGCCGGCCGCCGCTCCACAAGCCGCGCAAACGGAAGACGTGGGTGGCGCCAAGGTGAAGGTTGCGGTCGCATTGGCACCGGCCTTACTCGAGAAGGCCGCACCGGGCGACACCGTGTTCATTCTGGCGCGCGCGGAAAAAGGTCCGCCGATGCCACTGGCGGTGGCACGTCATCAGGTTGCTGAGTTGCCGCTGGAGGTGACGCTGACCGACGCCATGGCGATGATGCCGGCCATGAAGCTGTCGTCATTCGAGCGCGTGAAGATCTCCGCGCGTATCTCGAAAAGCGGGCAGGCAGGGACGCAGCCGGGCGATTTGGCGGCAGCCGACGTGGCCGTCGACAGCGCAAATCCGCCCGACGTCGTTGAACTGCTGATCGATCAGGTCGTTCAGTAACGGTTGCATGCTCGATCAGTTTTCGGGTTCGAAGAAATGGCGCTCTGTCCTTACTCCATGTAGGTCAGCGCTTCTTCGCCCGGGTTCGGCAGACCGGCGATCTGCCACAACTGGCGGCAGTTACCGAAGGCCTTCTTCACCGCGTCACGGTTGACACCCAACTTGCGGCACATGTTGCGCATCGGCGGCAAGGCGCCGAGGCGGAAATACTTGTCGCGAATGTAATCAATGATCATCCACTGTGTGGTGCCCAACTGGCCCAGACCGTTACGGTCGGCCAATTGCTGCGCGATGGCGCGGTTCCACGACTTACGCTCGATCAAAAAACCGTATTCGTCGAGCGGAAGTGACGCGACCCCGGCCCCGAGCCCCTGGGTCGTTACTGCTACTGACATCTCTCTTCTCCTGGTTTCCGGCTTGATGGTTTAACGAAAAATGGTGCGACCAGCGCCGGAAATGCTGCGCCGCACCAAACTTCAACTCAAGCATAGCCCGTTTTTTTGATGTGGCTATTTAATTTGCCTATTCGGTTCATTGACGGCCACACTAGATGGATAGTCGTCCGATTAACGATGAGCTTGAGGTGAGTTACTCTTCACCGGTGAAATCGATGCATAAGCTGTGCCCCGAGCGACAAAATTCGATGACATGGCCCGTGACTCCCGGCCCCGTCGCCCAGCTCCGCGCCCCTTCCCCAGACTCGGCTCGCCATTGATATGCGTGGCGAGCGGATACGCGTGCGGGGTTTGGTACAAGGTGTCGGGTTTCGACCAACCGTTTGGCGGGTGGCGAACGCGCTTGGCCTGCGCGGCAACGTCATCAACGACGGCGAAGGGGTGTTGGTCAACGCCTGGGGACCGAACGGCTCGCTAGACGCCTTCTGCGACGCGCTGCACAGCGAACGTCCGCCGCTGGCGCGGATCGATTCGATCGAACGCATCGCAATCGACGATACGGCGCCGGAAGAAGACGGCTTTAGCATCCAGGCGAGCGAGGCAACAGCGGCACGTACCGGCATCGTGGCGGACGCGGCGACCTGCGAGGCCTGTCGCCAAGAGCTGTTCGCCCCCGACGATCGCCGCTACCGTTATGCATTCACCAATTGCACGCATTGCGGGCCGCGCCTATCAATCGTCAAGGGCATCCCCTACGACCGCGCCAACACCAGCATGTCGGTATTCACGCAGTGCCCTGCCTGCCAGGCCGAGTACGACGACCCGGCCGATCGCCGCTTTCATGCACAACCAAATGCCTGCCCGGAATGCGGTCCGCAGGTGTGGTTGGAAGATGCCAAACACCGCCTGATCGCCGACAGCACCACCTTTCAGGACGCAATAGCCGCGGCTGCCGCGCGTCTCGCCGCCGGCCAGATCGTCGCAGTCAAGGGTATCGGTGGATTTCATCTGGCGTGCGACGCGAGCCAGGCGGAGGCAGTCGACGAGTTACGCAAACGCAAGCGCCGCGATGCCAAACCGTTCGCGCTGATGGTCGCCTCGGTCGAACAGGCAGCGCGTTTCGTCGCGTTGGACGATACCGAAAAAGCCCTGCTATCGAGCACGGCCGCACCAATAGTGCTCGCCGAACGCCGCGCAGATGCACCTGAACTGCCGCACGCGTTGGCCCCCGACCAGACACAACTCGGTTTCATGCTGCCCTACAGTCCGCTGCACCAGCTGCTATTGGCCGACTGGCAGGCGTTCAAACCGGGCATGCCGTTGGTTATGACCAGCGGCAACCTGTCAGACGAACCCCAGTGCACCGACAACACCGATGCATCCGATCGCCTGCGCGAGATCGCCGATTGCTGGCTGGTGCACGATCGCGAGATCGTCAATCGGGTCGATGATTCGGTAGTGCGTGTCGACCTCGACAGGCCGCGCTTTCTGCGCCGCGCGCGCGGTTACGCCCCAGCGCCGATCGCCATGCCACAGGGATTCGAAGCGGCGCCGCCCCTGCTGGCGCTCGGCGGTGAGCTCAAGAACACCTTCTGTCTGCTGCAGGACGGTAATGCCACGCTGTCTCAGCACCTTGGCGATCTTGAGGATGCTCGCACCAGCGACGCCTGGGAACGCAGCCTGGCGCTGTATCGGTCGCTGTTCCAGCATTCCCCGCAGGCGATTGCCGTAGACCTGCATCCGGACTACCGCTCGACGCGTTACGGGCAGGCGCTTGCCGAACGTGAGAATCTCGAACTGATCGAGGTACAACATCATCATGCGCACATCGCGTCGGTGCTGGCAGACAACGCCTGGCCGCTCGATGGCGGTCCGGTGCTGGGCATCGCCCTCGACGGGCTCGGCATGGGAACCGACGGCACCTTGTGGGGTGGCGAGTTCCTGAAGGCCGATTACCTGGATTTCAGCCGGGCCGGATTCCAACAACCGGTGCCACTGCCCGGCGGCACCAAGGCACTGCTCGAGCCGTGGCGCAATACCTGGGCGCATCTCGCGACCCAGGTGGGCTGGCAGCGCGTCTGTAGCCTGTGGCCCAACGTAGAGATCGTCGAGTGGCTCAGCGACGGCAAGCCGCTGGCGGTGTTCGAGCAAATGGTAGAGCGCGGCCTGAATTCACCCTTGAGCAGCGGCGTGGGCCGCCTGTTCGATGCGGTCGCGGGCGCGCTCGGGCTGTGTCGCGAGTTGATCAGCCACGAAGGCCAGGCAGCAATCGCACTGGAGAACGCCGCACGTCGCGCGCCCGATGAACAAGGCGCCTATCGATTCCCGCACACCGAAGAAAAACTCGAACTCACGGCATTCTGGGAAGACCTGTTGTCGGATCTGCGCGCCGGGGTCGACGTCGAACGCATCAGTGCGCGATTCCACAACGGACTGGCCAAGGGTATCGGCATGTTCGCCATCGCGCTGTGCGACCGGATGGACCTGGACACCGTGGCGCTCTCCGGCGGGGTTTTTCAGAATCGCACGCTGTTCACCCGGCTGCACGACTACCTGTCGCACTACGAACTGAAGCTGATGTCGCATTCGCAGGTGCCGAGCAATGATGGCGGCATCTCACTTGGGCAGGCCGCCATCGCAGCCGCCCGACTGCTGCGGCGATGAACCCCGGCGACAACTGCGGCTCGATTGACCGGCGACAGGGATTGTCCGTCTCAAGTCTGCTGCAATATCACCACATATTCGCCCGGAGACCGACGTGCTCAGTGTCTTGATTCTGGGACTGCTCATCGGCCTACAGCATGCGACCGAGGCCGACCATCTCGCCGCCGTCGCCAGCCTGACAACCCAAAGCAAGAGCCTGCGCGATGCCGCCAAGCACGGCGGCGCATGGGGGCTCGGTCACAGCCTGATGATTTTTATTTTCGGCGGAACCGCCCTCGCCGTTGGCAGCGCGATGGACCAGACGCTGGCACTGTGGCTCGAAACTGCCGTCGGCGGCATGCTGGTTCTGCTGGGTGCGGATGTCTTGCGCCGTATGCTGCAACAGCGCGTGCATTTTCACCGTCACCGCCACGGCGAACAGACGCACTTTCACGCCCACAGTCACGCCCCCGGCGGAGCACATGACAACGACCCGCACAACCACAGGCACGCCGCACGCACGCCGTTACGCTCGCTTGTCGTCGGTATGGTGCACGGCATGGCGGGGTCGGCGGCGCTGATCGTGTTCGCGCTTGGTTCGGTCGAATCCCCACTGGAAGGCCTGATGTACTTGGTCACGTTCGGTATTGGTTCGCTGCTCGGGATGAGCGCAATGGCTGTCGTCATCAGCCTGCCCCTGCAGTGGTCGGCACGCCGACTGACCTGGGCCCACAACAGCCTTACCGCGATGATGGGGCTGTTTACCATCGGCCTGGGCATCTTGCTGCTGCACCAGACCATCGGCGCTTTATCGAATCCGCCCCTTCCGGTCTGAACGCACACCCGCCGCGCGAGCGGCACCGAATCGCAAGAATCACGCTTTCGATTGAGATAGCCCACGCAATCGGCGAGAATGTCGGCCGCTGATGTTCGCCTTCGGCAACGGCTGCAATTCAGCGCCGGTCGAAAGGTCGAGACAATGAGTTCACAAAGCGCCCGTAGCTCAGCTGGGTGAGGCGCGGTCGCCGCAAGGCGAGGCAAGGCCATTTAACATGGCGTTGCCAGTAACGAACGCCCGAGCCGGTAGGCTTGGGCCGGGGAAGCCGCGCAGCGGCGTGGGTACCGCCCTGCCGTTCGCAGAACGGCCGGAAGCTCGATCAATTTCGAGAGACAATCAGTTCACAAAGCGCCCGTAGCTCAGCTGGATAGAGTACCGCCCTCCGAAGGCGGGGGTCACAGGTTCAAATCCTGTCGGGCGCGCCATTTCTTCAGAATTGGTCGCCCTGTTATTCAGATGGGAATTCGAACGACGTTCGAACGGGCGCACCAATCACATCGGCGATTGATCACGCCTCGTTATCGTTTGGCGCTCGGATCATTTTCCCAAAACGGTCAAGACACGAGAAACCCCGGAGCGAATCCGGGGCTGATCTCAAACAGATCGCACCCACGCATTCGGCGCACCAGGAAACGAGCCCCGGCCAACGCGCCGCGTATCTTGCGTCCTCATGCGATCGCATTCAGGCATCGGCCATGGTTTCCGTATGCCAAAGCCATCGGACGAGTACCGATACTCTCGCAGATCTTGCGCCGGACCGTTTCGTTACTGCTGACTCTTGCCCATGCATACACCCTGCGCAAATCGACTATCGGCGGTTGTTGGCCAAAATGCCGGCCCGCAACTCGCGGACCGAGTTGGTCTACAAAGTCTCCGGTTGACGCGATCCGAGAGGCGGCATCTACTGGACTGGTGCGGATCGGTTCGAAGACTTGGCGGAGAGAACACCCGCTATCTACGACAACGGTCTATGTAACAGATCAAACGGTTAGATCATTTCGATGTTCTTTCGCGACTACAGTCTCAAATGCCCTTTCTGCGGACACCAAACCGCTGATCGTGTCCATAGGACGTTCTTGGAAAGGTTACTGCTGAGAAATCCAAAGTTTCGTTGCCACAAGTGCAAACGGAAATACTTCAGAAAGATCGAGTAACCCTCAGTATGTCGAATTCTCAAAGAGGGGCGGTACCGCTGAATCCGTAGCCGATGGATCACAAGGCGGTCGAACGCTCTAGAGATCATTTCCTCCAGCTACGCCCCTTAACGCCACTTCTCTACAACGAACGCTTTTTATCCCACGACACGCACGCTGCCGGCCAACGTCGAAATCAAAAACGTGAACACTCACGACATTTTGTGTCGTTGTTAACAGGCTCGCTTGAGCAAGCGGGGTTCGTTGGCTGCAGCCTTGCCGCATGACAAGCAGGGAGTTAGCCTAACACTGAAGTCTCAACGAGCGAGCCGATACAGGATGATTCGTGCACAACTGAGCATCGTCATTGTGCTCATACTGAGTTCATTCCCAACGTGGGCCGAAAGTGATTTCGTCTGGGTTCCAGAGAAAGATTCAGACGGCAGAGTGCTACAAGAAAGCCTCCACAAGCTTCAGCTGAACACATGGTACGAAGTTGCCGATACCTCACTCGTGCCGTTGCAGCGAAAACTTGAGTCGGCCATGGGCAAGCGTTTCAAAACGCTCAACCACGGCAACGGCTCAATACGAGAGACCTTCAGCGCGTGGGTCAGCGGCGATCTCGGGGACGATGGCAAATTTTACATACCCTGGGGAGGAGGACACGGCAATACGAGCCTGAATGCCATCTGGTCGCTCGATATCGAACATATGGGCGGTGACGATACCTGGGTCATCGAACAGCTTCCCTCCGATCCTGACCGACCAGGATTCGAATGGTCCAACGAATACAGAAAATCCAAGAACTTCACCAATTATCGCCCCGCACTCAAAAAGCCGGCGGACATACTGCCGGACGGCATGCCCACCTCGCGCCACCAGTACAACGGCGTGTGGTTCGACACGAAACGCAAAACCATCAACCAATCGCGCGGCCATCTCTGGTCGTTCAACACCGTCAGCAAAGAAACAACGGGGAAGGTCTGGCACGTAAAGGGCAAAAACAGGTATCCGGACATCTACGGAAATCTGTTTTACAACGAGTTCCACGACACCGTGGTCGGCCATCTTCGCTACAAGAAATACAGTCGCCACGATCATATTCGCTATGACCCGAAGACCCATAAGGTGCGACTCCAAAAGGGCGTACCGTGGAGCCTCGGCGGTTCCACCTGCGGCACCCGCTATAAAGACAACATTCTTTATCTCGGCTATGCGAACGGTAGTGCACGATGGGCAATTTACGACCTGAAAAAGGAATCCATTAAAAATGGCAAGTTCAAGGGCGTTGCCTTTGACTGGAAAAACGAGATGCCTGCTTGTGTCTATATCCCGGAATGGGACAAGGTGCTCAGGCGCATGCAGCAACCCAAGATTCAAGGCCGATGGTTCACTTTCGATCCAAACGACAAGACCGAGGGACGCTACACGCCTGACGGCAAGCCACCGCCCTATGACCGCTATCCCGGCAAAAAGGTGTTTTACTACGCGCCATGGAAGAGCGTGATTTACATCACCACTCCCAAGGTCAAAAGCAATGCGGTCTACGTGATGCGGGTAGGTTGATCGATAGCCCAATGGCAAAACTGCTGGATCAGCCGCATGCGAACACAACGCCGACCCCAGCCATCGACCTACAACAGCCCACGATAGCCTTTGATGAGATCCCTATCGGACAATACTTGGTCGCTTTTGCGCCCAAAAAAGTAAAACGCAGAAGCCGAGTCATACGCACACGCCTTCTTGGCGAGCACGCGATCGAAGCGAGAAAACGGAAACGCGACAAAACGAGCCAAGCTGCGCAGCTTGGCATGCGTGCGAGGATTGTCGGAAAACCCCGCTATGAAACGCTCAATGCTCCATGCCAGAACCATTCCCTGGCCATTGGCTACGCCGCTGCGCTCTTCGGTGAACCTTCGGAATAGGCGGCGATGCCCAAGATGGGTGAATCGGGTGAAGTCGTAGCGCCCCATGTGCACTTGCTGCATGAAAGGTGTGATCGCGTAAACGAATCCTTGGGGTTTCAATACGCGATGTATCTCGTTAACGCAGCGATAAGGGTCCGCAACATGTTCGAGCACCGCAGCCGCAATCACGACATCAAAATAGTTCTCAGGGAACGGGATGTCGTGAGCATCGCAGACCAGTTGCGTCAACTCACCAACAGCGACATCGCTATAAACGATGTCACCGCTCGCCGTAGCTTTGATCTGTCGATCACCCGCACCCAGGATCAACGCCTTTGGTGCATGACCTAAGCTGGCCTGGACTTCCTCCAGGGCATCCTTGGGAAAGTAATCGCTGACTGACCGCGAGATGGAGGGAGTGAGTTTTGCCAACCAACGCTTCACCTTGTCAGCCAGGGTGTTTGGCTTCTCTGACGGCTTGCGCAGATCCATGGTTGTGACATGTCGAGATTGAAAATCTTCGATGGCAAAGACACTGTTCCCTTCGTTGATCAGCACTGGGCAACCATCGATAACTGGGAAGCAGTTTGAATGATCATGATTGCTGCAATGAAACGCTGAGTCGCTCAGTTGCATTCCAGGCGACTTGCATACGGGACAGATTAAGCCTTGCGCAATATCCGGCTTTATTTTTAGTTCGTCCATTCTTGAATTCGCATGACCGTGCTGATTCAAGGTTTCAGTATGTCAAAACCTTCCTTACCCGCCAACACGTTGCAAGGAATCGAACACATCCAGCCCGGCAAGTCGCGCCACAATGCTTACATTTGGCGCGATGACCAATTGATTCATTGCGACTGATGGGCACGCGCAAGGACCAGAATGGAAATAAACTAGAGAACACACCAGAAACGAAGTAAATACATGTAATCAATCGATCTTTCGCTTTTCTCTTCGTTTCTGTCTATTTCTTTCAAGCATGCTTGGGCGATCCCAAGAGCGGGGGTCAAAGCTTCCAGATCTCTTTCGTGCACACCATCTCCCGCGTCCACCCAGTGGCGCTCGCGTCCTTCTTTCGATTGGAGTGGAGCTGCGTCGAACGCAATCCGAAACCTAGAAATGCCTGGCCGGCGGCGCCTTCAGCCCCCGCATCGCATCAGCGAGCTTCAATATGCGCGACCGGTCGAGCGCGCCCGACAAGGCATACCCCATCTGACCCTCGGTCCAGAACAGCACACCGACACCGTCATAAAAGGCATAACCGAATGCATTGTCGTTGCGCCCCCATTCGCCCTTGCGTTGGTACAGGGTCACGCGCAGACCCTGTTCGTTCTCGTACATGAACTGTGCGGCCATGCGCCCGGTCGACGGCAGCAGCCGACCACCGAGCAAACGGAAACCTTGCGAGCCAAGGTCCGGCGCCTGCAACGGCGTATCCAGACGGTTCGACAACCAGGTTTCAAGGTGTTCTGCCTGCTCGGAGTCGATCTCGACCGGGTGTGTCTTGTCGGTTGTGAACACCACATGCGCGAATGCCGCCGGACTGACCAGATCGACCATCACCGGCGATGTCGCATCATCGGCAATAACATGGCCCAGCCAGCCGGCGGCGAAACCAACAGCCATCACAACCCCTGCCGCCGCCATTCGCCACGCATTCGACAGTCGCCGCACCGCAGGGTGGAAATCTTCCACCGCCGGCTCGCTTGCCGGTTCGTCAAATAGCGCATGCAAACCTTGATTGATCTGCACATAGGAACGCACCAACTGCGCCGCTTCGGTGTTCTCCTGCAGATAGGCTTCGACCACGGCGCGACGTTGCGGCGACAGTTGCCCGTCGGCATAGCCGTGCAGGTCGTCATCTGTGATTGGTCTCGTCGTCTCGTTCATTTCACGGCCCTCAGCGACACTATGCTGTCGAAACCCAACAGCTCACGCAATTTCTGTCGGGCGCGGTGCAGACGAGACATGACGGTGCCGAGCGGCACGTCGAGCATCAGCGCAACCTCGGAATAAGAAAGCCCCTCCAGCGAGACCAAGAGAAGCACCTGTTTTTGGTCGGGCGAAAGCTTTGCAAACGCGGACTCCAGGTCACGCAGATGCAACGAATCAGCAGCCTGATCGCGTTGCGGCAGCGAAGCCGCCACGTCATCCAACGGTACCGCCTGCGGCGTTCGCGCCGAGCGACGCACGTTGTTGACATAGAGGTTGTGCATGATCGCGAACAACCATTTGCGCAGGTCGCTGCCCGGCTGCCACATATGCATCCGGCTCCAGGCGCGCGCAAGGCAATCTTGAACGAGATCGTCCGCCTCGTCCTGCGTACCGGTCAGCGCGCGCGCATAACGGCGCAGACTGGGAATCTGCGCCGTCATGTCCTTGCGAAATCTATCGTTCACGACAACCGTAGGGCATCAGTGCCTCCATTCATCATCGATCGCTCACAACGTGGGCGATGCCGCGGCCACTTAGGCTAGGGAAAGACGGCCGGCGTAGTGAACACCCAGTCGCGGTCTTTAACCGGGGTATGACAAGCAATGCACTCGGCCTGTGCTGCGGTGGCATCATTGCCGTAGGGCTTTAGCTCCGTGCCGACCCAGCGCGCATAACCCCATCCGTCATTGGCCGCCCATTTTTTCGAATCCTTGTACATGAACTCGGCGTGTGAGAAGTCACCCGGTACGATCGCCGCAGCCCAGTGCGGATCGACTTTTTCTTTCCACACCACCTTGCCCAGGATCGCGCCATCGGGCCAAGGATTCGTGTTGCCTTCCCTTGCCGCTTTTACCGCAATATCGTTACCGAGAATCACCCGCAGACTCTTGTGATCGGTGCGGTGCGAACTGGAGATCACCCGCCAGTCTTTATAGTCTTCCGGCATGAGCAGCCCATTGGCGGCGGGTTCCGCAGCCAGGGTAGCAATCGGCATCCACAGCATGGCGCCAAGCATCAACGATCGAATCGACAAAGGCATAGTTGTTTCCTTGTGTTGCTTGAATTCACAGACACCCGCCCCTATGGCGCCGGGTCACTAACGACAAGAACACCGCAATGCCGGCTTTATTCCAATTTTTTTGCCCTGAGATCACGACAAACGCTCTGATGACATTTTTGAAACAAAACGATGTCGGCGCCGGTCTTCTTGCTTCGGGTCGGGCAAAGGCATCGAGTCGCGACGGCAATTCGGGAGAAACCACGGAATGAAGACACTGTTCGCAGCACTGAGCGCATTGCTGCTCGCCACCAACGCCATGGGCGCGGACGCACCGTCCACCTGCGCAGGCACTTTGGCGGTGCAGGTGCTTGGCTCGGGTGGACCGATCGCTGACGACGACCGCGCCTCCAGTGGCTACCTGGTCTGGTTGGACGGCAAGGCGAAGGTGATGGTTGATGTCGGCGGTGGCGTTTTTCTGCGGTTCGGGCAGTCGGGTGCGGACATCGCAGACCTCGACGCCATCGTGCTCACGCATCTGCACACCGACCATGCCGCCGACCTGCCCGCCTTGCTGAAAAGCGGCTATTTTTCCTCACGCACTCGCCCACTCCCGATCATTGGCCCGACCGGTAAGAGCGGCTGGCCGGCGACCTCTGAGTTTTTGCAGGCGTTGTTCGGCCAGGATCGCGGCGCGTTCCGCTACCTGGCAGGCTACCTGGATGGCAGTGATGATTTGTTCGAGGCCATACCGACCGACGTCGACGCGACGATCACGCAACCGCTAATCGTTTTACAGACGGACGACATCAAGGTGAGTGCCGTCGGCGTGCGGCATGGCATCGTTCCGGCTTTGGGATTGACGGTGGAGGCACGCGGCAAACGTATCGCGTTTTCCGGCGACCAGAGCGACGACAACCCCGCCTTTGCCGCACTTTCGAAAGACGTCAATTTGCTGGTGATGGCTCACGCCATCCCGCAGGAGGCCGGCCATGCCGCACGCAGCCTGCATGCGACGCCACGCCGTATCGGCCGACTGGCAGCCGACAGCGGGGTTAAAAAGCTGGTGCTGTCGCACCTGATGGCGCGCAGCCTGCGCACGCTGGAACAAAACAAGGCGCTCATTGCCGAGGCCTATCGCGGGCCTATGAGTGTGGCCCGCGATCTGGATTGCTTCACGCTGATCGAATAACCAAGCAGAGTTATGAACCAATGGCGAGCTTCTGCTCTTTCAATTCGTTGTTAAAGCGCTTGGCCAGCAGTTCCTTGTCGTTTTCCGACAACACCTTGCCGGCGAGTTGAAATACCTCGCGCTCCTCTTCCTCGAGGTGGTGCAACAAACGGTGTTCGAGCTTCTTCGCGGTAACCAGCCAGCCCGGCGATGAAAACTCGGTTTCTTCCAGCTGTTCAATAAACTCGTCGAGTTCGTGATGCTCGGCCACACTGTGCCGGGCCTTTTCGATCGTCATATCCGACGCCATCAGCGGTACATAAAAATGGCGTTCTTCCGCCGCCGCATGCGCCTGCAGTTCGGCCTTGATCTCATCGAACAGCCGACGGCGGGTTGCGCTGTCGCCTTCCGTGTTGACCAGGTCGTTGATCAGGGCACGCTGTACATCGTGGTCGGCCCGAAGTGCTTCGAAGATTGTCATTGTTCGCTCCTCTCCGTGTTGAATTGGCACAACGGATATTGCAGAGCACATGCCAAGCTTCGCGCTATTCGCGGAAATGCTGATAAGTCCTTGCGGTTCAGCCCCATCGCCAGCCCTCAGATACAACGAGCGGTGCTGGTCGTGCTGCATTTGAGCCACCGGCGTTGAAATTGAACCGCTGCACAGTCGCACCGAAACGGTCTGCTGACGGTTCCGGTGCGCGTGGACAACTCAAGGCATTGCCGGCGTCGGCAGCGGAGTCAGCTGACGATAGAAGTCCGAGAACACCATATCGTCGTGCGCGTTGGCCTGATGGCAAGCCGCACATGCCTCTGCCGGCGCGACCTCGGCGGCCGACGCATAGGGCGGCGCATGGTGGCCGAAGTTGAAAAAGCCCCAGCCGTCGGTCGCGGCAAAACGCCTGCTGTCCTTGACCGACACGTCGAGCCCGTTGGGTTCATCCGGAAAATAACCGCGCCCGGATGCCTCCAACCGCGAGCCATCGTCGAAAGTGCCCTTCTTCACCAATTGCAGCTCTTTGACCAGCACCGTTCCCTCCGGCCATTCGCCAGTGCGCTGAAAGTGTCGATAGGCGGCGCGGTCAACGTACACGTTGTGGAACTCGGGGAAGCCCGCCTTTCCGTCATTCAACGCATGCGGCGTCAAAGGCGCACCGATAAACACCCCTTCGCGAAAGTTGCTCGGCTGTAGCAATCGACCTCGCTCGTCAAATACAGGTCCCGATTCGACGTTGGGGTAGTCCGCCGACACAATCGTCGAAGTGAACGACACAATGGCCAGGCTGCCAATGGCGCCGAGGCGGCATATCAGTTTGTTGGTTTGCATATTCTTCTCCTCTACGCGCGAGCGGTCAGGCTGCGTTATCGAGTGACAACAAGGGAAAGTCGACGGCCGTACCGGCCACCTTGTTGAGGTAGTTGGTCATCACGTTGAGCGCGACATGGGCGATGATCTCGACGATCTGCCGGTCGCTCAGGCCGGCGGCCTTGGCCACGGCAAACTCCTCGGCATCCAACTCACCTTTCGACCGGACCAGTTTCAACGCGAACGCGGTGATCAGGTTCTCGGTGGGATCTTGCGCACCGCCGATGCGCGCCTGGGCGATATCGGCATCGTTGAGCCCTTGACCCTTGCCGATCGCCGCATGCGCGCTGAGGCAATACTCACAGGCGTTTTCTTGCGCGACTGCAATCGCTATGGATTCGCGTTGGCGAGCCGTCAACGCGCCGCCGGCGAGCGACTCGTTCAACGCCAGATAGCCGCGCAGCGCCGCCGGCGCATGCGCAAAGGTGGTGAAAATGTTCGGCAGCACACCGAGTTTTTTGCGTACGCCGGACAGGACGTCGGCGGTTGCCTTGTCGATGTCGTTCAGCGACACGGGTGAAATTCTGGTCATGATTCTCGATCTCCTGAATGTTTGACGTTCGCCCCACGATCGGGGTGACGGAAGCATGGCCTGGAATGTGATACGATTTGTGCCTAATCGTCGCTATTTTTATACCGATAGTCTCGCATGCAAGATCGACTCGTTTCTCTGCTCAAATGGTTTTCGTTGCGTGCCCACGTCTTCCAGACGGGCCCCGTGTGCCGCTCAACGCTGTTCGAGGCCGAAGATGGATTCGGTTATCTGCACATCGTGCGCGACGGACGCCTGCGACTGGAGACTGCCGGCCGTGCACCGGTAGAGATCGCCGAGCCGACGCTCGCTTTCTACATGAGCCCGACCACTCATCGACTGGTACCCGCGGCATCCGGCACCGAAACCGTGTGCGCCTCATTCGAGTTCGACGGCGGCCTACGCAACCCGCTCGTCACCGCCCTCCCCGACCTGATCCTGTTGCCGCTGATCGACCTGGCAGACCTCGATGCAACCCTGCACCTGCTGTTTCGCGAAGCCGGCGAGGTGCACTGCGGACGCCAAGCGATACTCGACCGACTGGCCGAGGTCGTGATCATTCAGTTGCTGCGAGACCTGATGGACAAGGGCCGACTCGACATCGGCCTGCTGGCCGGCCTCGCCGACCCACAGCTGCTCAAAGCGATCAACGCCATGCACGACGCGCCGGCCGAACCCTGGACGCTGGCCACTCTGGCCAAGGTTGCAGGCATGTCGCGCGCACGCTTCGCCGCCCGCTTTCGCGAGAAGGTCGGGGCGACCCCACTCGCCTACCTGGGCGATTACCGCGTCGGCGTCGCACAATCTATGCTGCGCCGCGGCAATTCGATTCAGCGGGCCGCCGACGCCACCGGCTACGCCAGCGCCAGCGCCTTTTCGCGTGCATTTAGCGCGCTTACCGGCGTATCTCCGCGGCAATGGTTGAATCGCCTGGGCGACCCACACTAAGATCACGAACCACGTTCCCCCGGGGGGAAGCCACCGTAGAGTGAGGCCTCCGGAAACCGTGCCGGGTTCACGTTATCGGCGATAGCCGGGGTCGCTGCTGCCTGCTCAGGGTTCAGTCGACCGGATTCGGGCCGTCACATAATGAACGCAGGACAGGGTGCCGATCACTAAACGTCAGAGGCGTTTCACCGAGCTTGACGCTCGCCTGGACTTGCGACCGATTAATGACAAGGGAGACTTTGCAGTGCGTAAACTGATCGTTGTTGGTTGTGCCCTGGCAATTGCGGCGTGTGCGCCGGTGCAGGAAAAACCGACCCCAAAAGAAACACCGAAGCAAACCTACAGCTATCCTCGATTCGACGGCTTGGCAGCACTCTCGGAAACGGCTTCGCCGGAGCGCGACGGCATTCGGGAAAAGTATCGCTACGACCGCAGTATCAAGGCCACTGCTCACAAGGGCCTGCGTTATTACTTCTACGAACCGAACCGCAAGCGCAACGTGGTCGGCTTCTCGTTCAACAACAGCGGCTCACCCAAGGTCAACCCGGTCGGAATGAAGAAGAAAGGTCCACGGCGCGAATACGCCTTCCTGTTCGCCGACCGTGCGCGCGAAAACATCTATCTGGCGGTCAACGACGACGTCAAGATTTCGGGTCGTTTCAGCCACGACAATATGTTCCGCGAGGTGCATTTCTTCCCACGCAAACAGCTGCCTTCGTTGACCTCCGACCACAGCAAGGGCGTGTTCAAAGTAACCCTGCCTACCGGTGAACCGGTTCTGTTCGACCAGGACACCTACGAGCTGGTCGGCGGAGCGATGAAAGAAGGCCCGATCGACTTCAATCGCAGTCGTCACGCACGCCGCAATCCGGACGTACGCTATACCGGCAAGTACCTGGCCATCACGGTCGCGCAACGCGGGGAAGCACCGCGCCGTAGCAGTGTATGGGGACAGCAGAAATTCGCTGAGGCGCACTATCCGGCGAAGTACAAGAAGAGCTGCCGTCTGTCGCCCAAGCACATCTGGGATCAGCGTCCCAAGCGCGGTGACAACGATCCGAAGCTGACCATGCTGCACAAGACCGACGACGCCATCTTTGCGGTCGTCGAGCGTCAGTGCGGTTGGGACCTGTCTGCTCTCAAGTCGGGCTCTTCGCACGTGGCGGACGCCGCCAGCAAGTAGATCTGACCAAACTGTTCGATCTGCCGGCGCTTAGTTTGCCGGCAGATCGACACGCACCGGTTGTTCTTCCGGTGACTTTTCCAACACCGTCATCCCGTCGCTGTCGGCCTTCGCATCGGCAGGCCGGCCATCAGTCGTCAGCTCTTCGACAGACTTAGCCTCCTCGCCCGTGATCCACCCACGGATCCCGCTGGCCCAATCACCGATCTGATCGCCCATCGCAACCACCGTGTCGACCACGCCGGCTTTGACGCTGCGTTGTTGTTCGACAACGGTAACTGCGGAAAACAGCACCATCAGCAACAGCGCCACCAGTGCCCACAGACCGAACAAGGCGATGCGCCTGCCCCAGCGGCCCAAGGAGCCCATGGCTTGGTCGGCGTCATCGTGCCCATGGGTGCGCGCCGGTCGGCGGAAGCTATCGTTGCGCAAAGCGGTCAGCGCAGCACCGACCTCCACCACCTGGTGATCCATCAGGGCCGCCATGGGCGCGGTCTCGTCATTGTCAACACTGATCGACTCGACCTCGCGGTCGGGTAGCACGGCTTCGTCGTAGTCGACCGGCAGCCGGGGGGATCGTTCATCGGCCAGGTCGGCCATCGACCAGTTGATCAGGGGATCGCGCTCGCGCCCGCCCAATTGCGGCAGCGGCCGCGTTTGATCGCGATCATCTGCGGCGGAGCGGTCGACGGCCGGCATCCGGACCTCGGTCGCGTCGTCGTCGCGCGCCAATTTCGACAGCCGTTCATGTTCCTTGGCGGCACTGGGATGCAGAAAGAAGGTGCCGGTGTCGTTGCAGGGGTCTGACGACTCGGCGTCGTCGTCCACATCGGGCTCGCTGCCGACAAACACGCTGGACGCCCACAAGTCGTCATCGGCATCGTCGAACAAGGTTTCGGTATCTGGGTCGGCAAGATCGGCAAGGTCGCGATCTACTGCCGGTGTCGTCTTGGCAGCCGCTTTTTTGTTGCTTTCAGTGTTCTCGGCAACAGGTGCCGCCGCGGCATCTGCTTGTGATGGTTCGGCTTTTTTCGGCGACGATTTTGCGCCCGCGGGCGACTCGTCGGCGGATTTACCCTTGCCTTCGAGCAGCACGTTTTCGCCATCCCGCACGAGCGATGCAGCAGAACGCCCGACCGTCCACCCCTTGGGAAAGAGGTCTACTGGTTTGTCCGGCAGATCTTCATCCTTCATGAGATCGCTTACCATGGGAATTCACCGCTGAATGCTGATGCGGCGGAATGTACGAAAGTCGCCTTTTGTTTTCCAATACCTAGATTCCAGTTTATTGTCAAAGTTCGTAAAAACCGGAAAATACGGAAATTTCATTATGTTTGTCAGCCACTTACAAAACACGAAGTAACCGAGTGAGTTGCTGCGGCAATCCTCGGCACCGACGCAATCCCTAATTGAAGATACCCGAAAACGGTGGTGCGGCGTATCTCCGTATTAAGAAATCAGAAAATGTTTATGAATTGAGGAAGATCAAGGCGAGCATTCGGCGCATCAACCAGACTAGATCCAACGCCTCATGTCGACTCAGTGACGTGTTGCGTGGGATCTCACTCCTCCTGACTATCGAGTTGGCCCGCCGTGTTCGAACGGCGGGCTTTTTCTTTGGCTATCGTCGGTTCGAGCTTTGCTCGGCAACCAGCTGCAACACAGCATTCGCCAGGTCATCGCCGAGTTCGCCGAGCAACGTGCTGATCGTTGCCGCGTAGTCGCTGTACGCGGCCCCCGTGCTGAGCGCGGTGTAGGTCGATTGATCGGTACCCACGATGGCACCGCTGCGGTCGTCGACGATCGACCAGGCGACATCGAGCCGCAGCTCGCCGCCCAAAGGCCCATCCAGGCGACGGATATCGAGCGCGATCCGGTAGTCGGTATTGCTGCCGACCCGACTCGGGTAGTCATAGATGCGATGTGTGCCGAGGCGGCCGTTGAGGCGATGCGCCAGCACACCGGCGATCTCTTCCTCGAGCGACCCGCCCCAGCGATTGAACTCGTCGACCTTGAGGCGGTTGCCGCCTTCGCGGGTAACGATCTGTGGCCGGTCGAGGTACTGCGGCATCGAGATCGGCCCCAGGGCCAATGTCAGATCGCGGCGGCTGTCGGGTTTGATCGCATAGTCCGGGTCCAGCGTGTAGAAGCTCGATGGCGGCGTGGTCGTGGTGCAGGCTGCGAGCGACAGCAGACCAGCCAGCACCCAGGGAAAGGCAAATCGAACCATCACTGTTGCACTGCTCCTTTGCCGCGAATCAACGCCTCGGGATGGCGCTCGAGATAGTCGGCCATGATACGGAACGAGCGAGCCGCCGCGCTCAACTCCTGCAAAGCGCGCTGCGCCTGCGCCTGCAATGCCGAATCCGGCCGCAGCACCTGATTGAGCCCGGCCAGCGCCTTCTGTGATTCGGCCAACGTCTTGTTGAGCTCGCTCGCGGTCTCACGATCGAGGCGGACAAGCAGACGATTGGTGGATTCGAGTGTGGCGCGCATCGCGGCAAGACTACCGCTGAATTCCTCGCCCATCGAGTCCAACGGCAGCTTCGCCAGCTTGGTCATCAGGCCACGCAGTTCGTCGAACGCGGTCGGTACGGTCGGCAGCTTCGGCGGCTTGCCTTCGGTCCAGGCAATCTCCTGCTTCGGGCTGTCGGGATAGAAGTCGAGATCGACGTACAGGGCGCCGGTTAGCAGGTTGCCCGATTTCAATTGTGCACGCAGCCCGTTGGCGACCAGTTCATCCCAGATGCCCCTGGTTGCTTCCGCACTCAACTGTTCGGCGTCCATTCCGTCAACGCCGAGCCGCTCGGGCTCGATGAAGATATCGACCGGGATGTGCGTATCCTGGTTGGCCGGATCGAGCTCCAGGTGCGCACGAACGACCTCGCCCACGCGAATCCCCCTGAACTCGACGGGCGCGCCGGGCAACAGCCCACGAATCGATCCTTCGAACGCCACGCGCCATTTCTGGCGATGTTCGAAGCGCCTTTCGAGGGCGATGTCGCGCGTCGGGTAGAGGATAAACTCGGTGTCTTCCGCTGCTGGAGCCTCGGTGGCGACCTCGGGTGGATTACCGAAGGCCACGCCGCCCAACAGCATCGATGCCAGCGAATCGGTTTTGACCTGCAGGCCATTGGCATCGAGCGATACCGCCATACCCGAGATGTTCCAGAAACGCGTATCCGGAAACACCTTTTTATCGTGCGGGGTGTCGACGAAGATATGCACGTCGACCCCGCGTGGTTCGCGCATCTCGAAGCCGACGACTCGCCCCACCTCGATGCCGCGATACAACAAGGGCGACCCGATGCTCAACGAGCCGAGGTTTTCGGTGCGCAATACGAAGGTCTTGCCGGGATCGGTCGCGGTGACGATCGGCGGTGATTCGAGGCCTTGAAACTCGCGACGTGATTCGCCGTCCGGCGTCAGATCGACACCGATGAAGGTGCCGCCGAGCAAGGTGCTCAAGCCCGAGATCTGCCCGCCGGACAGACGCGGCCGTACGACCCAGAAACGGGTCTTGTCGTTCAGATAATCGGAGACATGATTGACCAGGCGTGCGTTGACGATCACACCACTCAGATCCGGGTTGAGTTCGATCGACTCGACCACGCCCACATCGACATCCTTGAACCTGACCCGCGTTTTACCGGCCTCGAGTCCTTCGGCGGTCTGAAACCCGATCGTAACCAAGGGGCCCTGCTGCTGGTAGGCGCGGTAACCCAGCCAGACCGCCGCCATGACGGCGATCAACGGGATCAGCCATACCAGGGATACGGTGCGTCGCTCGTCGACGACCGCTTCGGGCAGTTCGTCACTCGGTGGTGTGTCTTGCGGCATGGGCTCTGACGTTATCCCAAATCAGGCGAGGATCGAAGGTCTGCGCAGCAAACATGGTCAGTACGACGACGCCGGCAAAGAACACGGCGCCCAGGCCGGCCTCGATCTCGGCGACGTTGCCCAGGTGCACCAGCGCAACCAACACGGTGACCACGAACACATCGACCATCGACCAGCGGCCGACGAATTCGGTGAAACGGTAGAGACGCAGACGCTCCATCGCGCGTCCGGGCGATCGCCGCTGCACCGAGATCAACAGGTAGGCCAGTATCAGGATCTTGACCACCGGAACGAGAACGCTGGCGACAAAAACAATCAGCGCCAGCGGCCACATGCCGTGCACCAGCAGATACTCGGCACCACTGAGAATCGTGTCGGAACGGGTTTTGCCCAACGAAGTGACATGCATGATCGGCAACAGGTTGGCCGGGATGTACAACATCATCGCCGCGACCAGGAAGGCCCACGACCGCGACACGCTGCGCGGGATGCGATGGTGCAGTTCGACACCGCAACGCGGGCAGCTCAGCCGCGCTGTCAACACCTCGGGATGGCGACTGACCAGGCCGCAGGTATGGCAGGCGAGATGGTTACCCGCGAGGCTGTGACTGGCGGCACTCATGCAACCCGCTCCCACAGCCGTTGCGGATGCACCTGGGTAGCGGCCGCGCTCAACACGAACACCAACAGGCCCAGCGACCATGCCGCAGGGCCGGCGACGATCGTCGCCTGTTCGGCCAGTTTCACGCCGGCGACCAGCACCCCGAGCAGAAAGATCTCGAGCATGCTCCACGGCAGGATGGTCTGTACCAGGCGCAAGGCCTTGGCGAACGCCGGCGGCCGCCTGCCCAAGGCCAACGGCAGATACAGGTAGATCAACAGCGAGATGTGCAGCAACGGCGCGATGATCGTGGTGAACAACACGACGCTGGCCAGCAACGGCATGTCCTGGTTGAACAGTTCGCGGATACCGGCCAGCAGATAGGTGCTGTCGTGGCGGCCGTGCAGACCGAAGTCGAGCAGCGGAAAGGCGTTGCTCAGAACGAACAGCACCAGCGCCGCCAAGCCCAAAGCCAGCGGCGCAGCGATCGCGTCCCTGCCGGCATGGTGCAGCACGCAGCCGCAGCGCAGACAGCGCACACGTCCGCGCTCCCGCTCGGCCGGCAGGCGTTGCAGCTCATCGCATTCGTGACACGCGACCAGGCTGTGCTTGCTGTGAAAATGGTCCACCATACGCGCGCCAGCGTACCAAACCTCGGGGTTCGGTGTCCGGCACGCGTTGTACTGTCAGGCGATAGTGACCTGATCCGACAGGTAGACATCCTGGATGGCATTGAGCAACTTCACGCCCTCGTCCATCGGCTTTTGGAACGCCTTGCGCCCGGAGATCAATCCCATGCCGCCGGCGCGCTTGTTGATTACCGCGGTGCGCACCGCCTGGTGCAGATCATCCTGGCCCGACGGCCCGCCCGAGTTGATCATGCCGATGCGCCCCATGTAGCAGTTCGCCACCTGGTAGCGCACCAGGTCGATCGGGTGATCGCTGGTCAGATCCTCGTAGACCTTCGGGTGCGTCTTGCCGAATCCGACCGCCTTGTAGCCGCCGTTGCAGGTCGCCTGTTTCTGCTTGACGATGTCGGCCTCGATCGTCACCGCCAGGTGATTTGCCTGGCCGGTCAGGTCGGCCGACTCATGGTAATCGACGCCATCCTTCTTGAACGCGTTGTTGCGCAGATAGGCCCACAACACCGTCACCATGCCCAGCTCGTGCGCCCGATGAAACGCCTCGCTGATCTCCATGATCTGACGCCGCGACTCGGGCGCGCCGAAGTAGATGGTCGCACCGACCGCGACCGCGCCCATGTCGAATGCCTGCTCAACGCTGGCGAACAGGGTCTGGTCGAAGATGTTGGGATGGGTCAGCAACTCGTTGTGGTTGATCTTCACCAGGAACGGGATCTTGTGCGCATAGCGCCGACCGACCGAACCGAGCACGCCGAGCGTCGATGCCACCGCGTTGCAGCCGCCGGCCATGGCGAGCTGAATGATGTTTTCCGGATCGAAGAACATCGGGTTCGGCGCGAACGATGCACCGCCCGAGTGCTCTACACCCTGGTCGACGGGAAGGATCGAGAGATAGCCAGTGCCGCCGAGACGACCATGGTCGATCAGCGTCTGCAGACCTCGCAGCACACCCGGTTTGCGGTCGGACTGCGAGACGACCCGGTCGACATAGTCCCCGCCCGGCACGTGGATGGTGTCTTGCGGAATGGTTTCACAACGGTGGGCAAGCAGATACTCGGCCTCGTCGCCCAACAGGCTCTGGATATCGGTCATTTTCGTTTACCTCTGGTACTACCTTTTTAAAGATAGGCGGCAAAGGCGAACGGTCTGATGAAATCCCGCCGACGACAGAATTAATGTGGATTTATGTCCGGCCGAACGGCCGGAATATACTTTAAATTCTGGACTTTACCTGGCGACCCTGAGACACCGGGGCGCAAAGCGACAAAATATGCGCCCCGGTTGTACCGGCTTTGCCTTATGCCGGTACCAGGTAACGGCCGGCGGCCGCAATGGCGATCGTGACCAGGCCGATAATGGTGTTGATGCCGACCAGCATACGGATCTGCGCCAGGGCCTTGCCGCCCGCGGGCCAGTCCTGCGCAGCTACTGCTTTCTTCAGTCGCCCGAACGGTGCAAAGAAGACATGGAAGAAGATCAGCATCATCAGGATGCCGAGGCCGAACATCGCGTGAACGTACAGCGCGACGGCGCCCATACCGCCGAAGAAGCCGAAGATCATCCACAGCCCGGTCGCCAGGATGACGGCAATACACACCCACACCCACGGAAAAAAGTTGCGGAATACGCCGACCCACAGCGTGAGCCGTACCGGAGGCTCCAACTGACTGGCCGCCACCGGACGCAGCACCACATAGGCGAAGAACATCCCGCCAACCCAGATCACCACCGAGATCACATGCAGCAACACCGCTGAACCCAACATACAGAACTCTCCGACGCTTAGTTTGGTTTCCCCGCATTTTACGGTGATAAGCGGCCAACGACAGCCACATTGGCTCAAGGTTAATATCTCGGCAAAGATCATTTAACGGATATCGACATGAGTAACACCGACCATCACGTCGCGGTGCTGGGCGCCAGCCCCAAGCCTGCGCGCTATGCCAACCAATGTATCCGCCTGTTGCAACAGCACGGATATCGCATTACTCCGGTGCACCCGCGATTCGACGAGATCGAGTCTTTGCCGGTCACCCACAGCCTCGATGCGATCGACAGCGAAGTCCATACCCTGACGCTGTATGTCGGGCCCAAGCTGCTCGAACCACAAGCCGACGAGATCGTGCAACTCAAGCCCGGGCGCGTGATCTTCAACCCGGGCACCGAGAGCAGCCTTATCCAGTCGAAGCTGGACGACGCCGGTATCGAATGGTTCGAGGCCTGCACCCTGGTGATGATCAAGACCGGCCAGTTTTGATGTCGCTCCGCGCGTTCACCATGCGCTTCGCACACGTAGTCCGCCGGGCCGGTCTCCGGTGCGGAGACTAGCCGGGTGTTTCTCGGTCTCGCGCTGGTACTCGGCGCTTTGCTGTGGGCGCGCGACATTCGGCGTCGGCCGGCGACAGCCGAAAAAAGTCTGCGCGGACCCTGGATCATGGGCGGCGTCGGCGTGGTTGTGTTCCTGTTCTATCTCTGGCTGGTGACGCACGGAGCCTTCGGCACATGAGCCGCCACAGACCACCGGCGCCTGCCAAATCGCCCTACATCACGCGCGACGGCTGGACCGCCCTGCACGAAGAACAGGATGCGTTGTGGAAGAAGCGCCGCAAGGTGGTCAAGCACTTGTCTGCCGCCGCAGCCGAGGGCGACCGCTCGGAGAACGCCGAGTACATCTACCGTAAGAAACAATTGCGCGAACTCGATCGGCGCATCCGCTACCTGCAAAAACGCATTCCCGACCTCAAGGTGGTTGATGCACACCCCGAAGGCACCGACCAGATATTCTTCGGCGCCTGGGTCACGCTGGAAAACGAGGAAGGCGACGAGATCGTCTACCGCATCGTTGGCGCCGACGAGTTCGACCCCAAGCGTAACTGGATCAGCATCGATTCGCCGATGGCGCGCGCGCTGCTCAAGCGCAGAATCGACGACGAGGTCACGGTGCACACGCCGGGCGGCGCGGTGACCATGTTCGTGCTGCAGGTTCACTACGTGAATCCCGTGGCGACGAACTGAAAGCGCCGCTGCAAATCGACCGTTCTTGCCCACTTGCACACGCCGGCGGCGAATTTGTCTTCGTCTCTACCCGCGATTAGACTGCGGACGGCTTAGCCATTCGGGCTTTTCCGTTTTCGATCACGACTGCACACTGGATGTACACGCCATGGCCAGCGGAATTTTCGCAATCTTCGACGACGTCGCGACCCTGCTCGACGACGCAGCCGTACTCAGCAAAGTCGCAGCCAAGAAAACCGCCGGCCTGCTGGGAGACGATCTGGCGGTCAACGCCGAGAAGGCGACCGGTTTTCACGCCAGTCGAGAGCTGCCGGTAATCTGGGCGATCACCAAGGGATCGCTGGTCAATAAAGCAATCATCCTGCCGATCGCCTTTCTGCTGAGCGCCTACGTTCCCTGGCTGATCGTGCCGATCCTGCTGCTCGGCGGGGCCTACCTGAGCTACGAAGGCGCCGAGAAGGTCTGGGAATGGTTCTTCCCGCACGAGAAGCAAGTAGTGGCTGCAGAACAGACGGCCGAACCGAAAGAGATCGTTGAGCGCGAGGCGTCAAAGATCAAAGGTGCGATCCGCACCGACTTCATCCTGTCGATCGAGATCATCGTCATCGCGCTCGAAACCGTGATTGAACAGACCCTGATGATTCGCATCCTCGTCGTCAGCTTCATTGCCTTGCTGGCAACCGTCGGCGTGTACGGTGTCGTGGCGCTGTTGGTACGCATGGACGATACCGGCGTGTACCTGATCGACCGCGCCAAAGAGACAACCGGCTTTGCCTCCAAGTTCATGCACTTCAGCGGCAAGAACCTGGTGGTGGCCCTGCCCAAGGTGATTCGTCTGCTTGGCGTGATCGGCACGATCGCGATGCTGCTCGTCGGCGGCGGCATGTTCGTGCACAACATCGATTGGGTGCACCACGCGCTTGAGATGCTGCCGTCGCTTGCGGCTGAGCTGTTGGTCGGCCTGATCGTGGGCGCCGTGCTGTTCGGCGTGATCCACGCAATCAAATCTGCCAGGCAATTGGCGAGCGACGAAGTGTAGAATCCAGCAGCATCGACCGCGGGGGACTACCGCACATGCCGACATTCGATCCACGACTCGTCGCCCACCGCGGCCAACCACTGCAGATACCCGAAAACTCGCTAACCGGCTTCGAAGCTGCGTTGGAGGCCGGCGCGCAATGGGTCGAAACCGACGTACAAATAACGGCCGACCGGGTTCCCGTGCTGTGTCACGACTCATCGACCCTGCGGCTTACCGGCGTCGACTACCAGGTCGTCGACACCACCTTCGATGTAATCTCTCGACTTTCGGCGGGTTATCCGAAGCGCTTCGCGGATGCATTCTCACAACTACGGATTGCCCCGCTATCGACCTTCGCCCAGCTGGTAGCGCAATGGCCATCGGCCCACGCGTTCGTCGAGATCAAGCTCGAGGCAATCGAGGCGTTTGGCGAACAAGAAACTGTCCGCCTGGTTGTCGATGCACTCAAGGCGGCGATCGGCCAGTGCATCATCATCTCGTTCGACTATTCGACGCTCCGCTACGTTCGCAGCGAGACATCATTACCGATCGGATTCATTCTCACGGAATGGTCCGACGCCGAACAACAACGTTGTCTGGACCTCAGACCCGATTACATTTTTGTAAACCACCTGCGGCTCGAAGAAGGCACGCCACTCTGGCAAGGCAACTGGAAGTGGGTGGCGTACACGGCCAATGAACTGCCGTTGATCCGACGCCTGCTGACCTCGGGCTTCGACCTCGTCGAGACGGACGACATCAGACGGGTGGCGGTGCAACTCGGCGCAACAGACAGCCGCTGAGCCGCTTTGTCACTTGCCGACACTGGTGCGCTCTTGTCGGCCATGGGCAACACAGGGTTGAACTTAGGTCGGCAAAGGGCGACTCGCAACGGCAGTGAACGAAGGTCCATCGTCGCCCTTGATTTGTTGCCATTCTTCGTCGGTGAACAAGCGGGATCGCGTGAGAAAGCGTTTGCCTTCTGGCCCTTCGAGCGAAAACATCCCGCCACGTCCGTCGACCACATCGATGATCAACTGGGTGTGCTTCCAGTAGTCGAACTGTGATGCACTCATGTAGAAAGGCGTATCGCCGATCTCACCGAGCAGCACGTCCTGGTCGCCCACCTGCAGTTCGCCACGCTGGTAACACATCGGCGCACTGCCGTCGCAACAACCGCCTGACTGGTGAAACATCAAATCACCGTGGCGCTTCTTCAACTTCTCGATCAACGCCAGGGCCGCATCAGTCGCGGTTACGCGTCGCGTATCCATGACAACCTCCATCGATCAGAACAAATAGCCCCTCTTCGCCGCAACGAAGAGGGGCAGCCACTATCGACTATGCTTCAATCGACTCAGAAGAAACCCAGCGGTGATTCGCTGTAGCTCACCAACAGGTTTTTGGTTTGCTGGTAGTGGTCGAGCATCATCTTGTGATTTTCACGACCGATGCCCGATTGCTTGTAACCACCGAATGCTGCGTGTGCCGGGTAGGCGTGGTAGCAATTGGTCCATACGCGTCCTGCCTGGATCGCACGACCTGCGCGGAACGCGGTATTCGAATCGCGCGTCCAGACGCCTGCGCCAAGACCGTATAGGGTGTCGTTGGCGATCTCGAGCGCTTCATCGTAGTCCTTGAAGGTGGTCACCGATACCACGGGGCCGAAGATCTCTTCCTGGAAGATCCGCATCTTGTTGTTGCCTTTGAATACGGTCGGCTTGATGTAATAACCGTCTTCCAGTTGGCCTTCGAGCTGGTTGCGCTCGCCACCTGCCAGGCACTCTGCACCTTCCTGACGACCGAGATCGATATAAGACAGGATCTTGTCCATCTGCTCCTGCGATGCCTGTGCACCGATCATCGTGCTCTTATCCAGCGGGTTGCCCTGCTTGATAGCTGCAACGCGCTGCAATGCACGCTCCATGAACTGGTCATAGATCGACTCGTGGATCAACGCGCGCGACGGGCAGGTGCACACTTCGCCCTGGTTCAATGCAAACAACACGAAGCCCTCGATGGCTTTGTCGAAGAAGCTGTCGTCTTTCTCGCACACGTCCGGGAAGAAGATGTTCGGCGACTTGCCGCCCAGCTCCAGCGTTACCGGGATCAGGTTCTGCGATGCGTACTGCATGATCAAGCGGCCGGTGGTGGTTTCACCGGTGAACGCAACCTTGGCGATACGCGGCGACGAGGCAAGCGGCTTGCCGGCCTCGACACCGAAGCCGTTCACCACGTTGACCACGCCGGGCGGCAACAGGTCGGCGATGAGCTCCATCACAACCAGGATCGACGCCGGGGTTTGTTCCGCCGGTTTCAATACCACGCAGTTGCCGGCGGCCAACGCCGGCGCCAGCTTCCAGGTCGCCATCAGGATCGGGAAGTTCCACGGGATGATCTGACCGACCACGCCCAACGGCTCCTTGAAGTGATACGCATAGGTCTCGTGGTCGATCTCGGAGATACCGCCTTCTTCAGCGCGCACGCAGGCAGCGAAGTAACGGAAGTGATCGATTGCCAGGGGGATATCCGCGGCGAGCGTCTCGCGGATCGGTTTACCGTTGTCCCAGGTTTCGGCGGTGGCAATCAGTTCGAGGTTTTCTTCGATGCGATCGGCAATGCGGTTCAGGATCACTGCGCGTTCTGCCGGGGACTTTTTGCCCCACGCGTCTTTGGCCGCATGCGCGGCATCGAGTGCACGTTCGACATCATCGGCGTTGGAACGCGGTACCTCGCAGATCGGGCGGCCGGTGACCGGCGAGATGTTCTCGAAGTATTCACCACTCTCCGGTTCTACCCACTGCCCATTAATGAAATTCTGATAGCGTTTCTTAAACGGCAGTTCGGCACCCAAGGTGCTGACTTCGACGACGTTGGTTGACATAGTTTTTTCCTCCTACGGATAGCCGGCAGCCCATCGGCTACCGCCTGCCGCAATCGCAGAAACCGTGCCACGACGGCATATGCTGCAGTACACAAAAAGCGCAATCGTCAACAAAACAACCGCTTAGTGTGGTGTTGCGCTACGTGGTCGACAGCAGTAGTCTCGGGTATCCGCTTGGCCGTATCGATAAGCACAATACGAGTGTCGCAACATGCGACACCATGACCGTCGCGCAAAGCGACGGCGACAGTGACAGGAGGAATAACCGATGCCGACTTTCGGTCCCATACCGGCCGACACGGATGCCGCACGCCGCCTGTTTTTCGACAAGGGACGCAGTCCTAATGGATTGGTGCCGGACGTCATCGAGCGTTCATGGCAGCGCTGTGCGCGTCGCCTGGACAACGCCGACGCACCGCCGGCAGAACATGTCGATTTGTCGCTGCTGAATGAACGCCGCGAGATGCGTGGTCAGCTTCGTCGGATCGTACGACCCGAGATGGATGCACTGGCTGAACTGGTTTCGGACGGTGACAGCCTTGTTGTGCTTGCCGACCGCGATGGTCTCATCCTGGATGCCGTTGGCGCGTTGAACTTCTTGCGCACCGCTCAACAGGTAGCGCTGCAGCCCGGCGTGTACTGGTCGGAAGACGGACGCGGCACCAACGCGATCGGCACGGCGCTCGCAGAACAACAAGCCGTCTCGGTACGTGGCAGGCAACACTACCTCGAAGCCAACGGCATCTTGAGCTGCGCTGCCGCGCCCATTCTGTCGCCGCGTGGCGAGATGCTCGGCGTACTCGATGTATCGGGTGATTCGGAGAACCTGCATGCACAGGCGCTCGGCATGGTGCGCCTTGCGATTCAGATCATCGAACATCGCTTGAGCCTTACACAGGCGCAGAACAACGGCGTGTTGCGTTTCCATCCTTCGCCCGAATTGCTGAACACCCATCGCGAGGGCGTGTTGCTGCTCGACGAGGATCGTATCGTCGGCGCAAACCGGGCCGCGCTGCAGTTGCTCGGAGCGGATTGGCAGGACCTTCTCGACACCAGTGCCGAGCAATGGCTGCAACTTCCGGCCAGCAATCAACCGAAGGTGATTCGCGGCCGCGACGGCCAACAGATGCACGGCGTTGTGCAGCAAGAGCGCAAATCACCGGTGGCTATCAGGCCACTGCAGGCACCAACCGGCGAGCCCTGTTATTTCGACGATGATTGCGCTGCCAAGCTCACCGATGCCAAGCGCGTGCTGGACGCCGGCATTGCGGTCTTGGTCAACGGTGAAACAGGTACCGGCAAGGAAGTATTTGCACGCCAACTGCACGCCGTCAGCGCGCGCAGCCATGGCGCGTTCGTTGCGGTGAACTGCGCCGCCTTGCCTGAATCTCTGATCGAATCGGAACTGTTCGGCTACCAGGGCGGGGCCTTTACCGACGCACGGCGCAAAGGTATGCCGGGGCGTATCCGTGAAGCCGATGGCGGCATCCTGTTTCTCGATGAGATCGGCGACATGCCGTTGGCCCTGCAGGCCCGGCTGTTGCGCGTGCTGCAAGAGAAGAATGTCGTCCCGCTTGGCGGCGGCCAACCGGTCAGCGTCGATTTCGCACTGGTGTGCGCCACCAACCGTGATCTGCAGACCATGGTCGAGGCCGGCGAGTTTCGCGCCGACCTGTTCTACCGCATCCAGGATTTCACGCTGAACCTGCCACCGCTGCGTGAACGTAACGGGCGCCCACGCCTGATCGAATCGTTGATGCGGGATCTCGGCAAGGGCGAAATCGCGCTCGATGACGAAGCAGTTCAGGCACTGAGCGATTACGACTGGCCCGGCAACCTGCGCCAGCTGACGAGCGTGCTACGCACCTTGATTGCGCTTTCCAGCCCGGGAGACATCATTGCCGTCGAACGCCTGCCGACCGAGATTCGCAACCGGCACAAACAACAGGCGGTAGAGCGGCAAGCGGACAACACCTTGCAGACCAAGACGCGCGATGCGATTGAACAGGCATTGGTCGAATGCGACGGCTGTGTGAGCGCAGCGGCACGCCAGTTGGGTATCCACCGCAGCACCATTCATCGCTGGATTGCCAAGCACAGGCATTGACTGCAGGTATTCTTGGCCGGCAGTCATCATCGACTGCCGGCAGCGCGGCTAGCGGATATGGCCGGTACTCGCCGCGACGAGATAAGCCACGCTGAACACGACCAGCCCGGCACTCCACACCTTGAGCCACAACACCCGCCCTCGCATGCCCAGGTACAACAGGCCCAGGCCGATCAGCAAGGCCAATGCGACGGTGAAATTGAGCATGAAATGCAAACCGTCGGATTGCGAATAGACCGGCAGTTCGCCATCACTTTGTCCAACCGACTCCTCGTAGCGCATCAGATGAGCTCCGGATCCGAGATCACATCGACCAGTGCCGGCCCGTCGTAGGCGATGGCACGTTTCAGCGCCTCCTCCAACTCATCTTTGCTGCTCACGCGGATACCGAGGCCACCGCAGCTCTTCGCATAGGCGGCGAAATCCGGGTTGCGCAGACCTGTCTGCCAGACGGGCCAGTGGCCGGCGCGTTGCTCTTTGCTGATCTTTCCGAGCTCGTCGTTGTTTAGCAGGACATGGGTGATGTTCATGCCGTATTTCACGGCCGTCGTGAACTCCGCCATGTACTGCCCGAAACCGCCATCGCCGCTGATCGAGATCACCTTGCGACCGCGGTAGGTACTCTGCGCCTGCGTCGCCGCCCAGGCGCCCATCGCCGCCGGAAAGGCGAACCCGATTGACCCGAGGTAACCGGACATCAATACGCGTTGCCCCCGGGCCTCGAAATAGCGACCGAAGGAATAGGTGTTGTTGCCGACATCCACGGCCAACACGGCATCGCTCGGCGTCACCTTCGACAACACTTCGAACAACAATGCCGCACTCAGCCCCTTATCGCTTTCACGCTCGCGGCGCGCGGCCTTCTCGTCGCGCCAGATACGCCAGCGTTCGGCAAGGTCGTCGCGCTGGTCCGCTGAGCCGGTATCCTCCGGCAAGGCGCGCCACAACCATTCGGCAGTCAACCCGATTTCCCCCAACAAGGGAATTTCGACCGGATGAAACTTGCCGAGCGTCATCGGATCGAAGTCGACCTGAATGATCGGCTTGTTGGCCGCAATGCCGGTGTGATTGGAAAAACTCGCACCGAACACGATCAACAGGTCGCTTTCGTTCATGCACCAGCTTGCCACCGGCGTACCGCTGCGGCCGAGCACACCGGCAGCCAGCGGATGATCGTCGGCTATCTGCCCTTTCGCCTTGAATGTCGTCAGCACCGGCGCATGCAGCTTCTCCGCCAACGTCAGGATCGGTTCCATCCGTCCCACGGCACCGTAGCCGACAATGATCGCCGGCCGCTTTGCCTGCTTGAGTTTGTCGAGCGCGAGCGCCAGACCTTCGGTCGCCGGCAGCATGCCACGATCGCCCAGCCGGCCTTGCGAGCTGCCCGCCGGGGCATCCTCGTCCACTGCCTGGGTCTGCACATCGTCGGGAAAGATCAGGTGGGCGACGTCACGCTGCACGATGGCGTGCTTGCACGCCAGGTTCATCAACTCGGCATGTCGCGAGTCACACATCACGGTCTGGCTGAAGCGGGCGGCCGGCGCATAGGCCGAGGCCAGATCGATCTCTTGGAATGCGCCGGGGCCGAGCACCTGCGCATCGACCTGCCCAGTCAATGCCAACACAGGTGCGCGGTCGACCTTGGCATCCCACAGGCCGGTCAGCATATTGGTCGCACCCGGGCCGGCGATGCTCATGCACGCTGCGGGCACGCCGCTGAGTTTGGCGTAGCCCGACGCGGCAAAAGACGCGGCACCCTCGTGGCGTATGCCGATGTATTGCAGCCGGCCTTTGCCTTCCTGGCGGCGTAACGCATCGGCCAGGCCGAGATTGGAGTGGCCGACCATGCCGAACACGTGGGTCACACCCCAGTTCACCATGGTCTCCACCATCAGATCGGTCACCGTGCGCTGGTGTACGTCCGACTCCTTGACCGCAACATAGATGCCGTCGTCGCGCTGCTCGACCGGGAAGGTCGGCACGCCGTCATCATGTGAGCCGGGCGATTTGCCGGTCAGGGGATGAAAGTCCCACCCGTGCCAAGGGCAGCGCAGCCAGCAGTCTCCGCCTTCGTCTTCGCACTCGATGCTGCCCTCGCCCAGCGGGCCGCCCTGGTGTGGGCAGGCGTTGTCCAACGCACCCAGCTCGCCGTTGAACAGCGTCAACGCGATGCTCTGGCTGCCCGCCTGCACGGCAAGTACGCCGCCTTCGCGCAGGTCATCGCGCTCGGCCACCTTGTACCAAACGGTCTTCAAGCCGTCCTGCTCTTCCAGCTCGGCGTCGCTGATCTTCTTGTGCGAACCGTCGCACAGCGGCGGACTGCCGGTCTGCTTGCATTGGCAGAAGTAGTAGCTGTCGTCCTTGTCGGCGGTGAACTTGACCGGGGTGAAATCGGTCCCCTGGTGCGAACCATCGCAAAACGGCTGGTTCTTTGAACGACCGCATGAACACCACCAGACGGTTTCGCCGGCCTTCAGTTCAACGGCTTTGGGCTTGGTATCCGCGATATACGGTTTGGACATGACTGTCCTCCGTGATCAAAGCATCTTCGCTTAGTGTAGAAAGAGTTCGTAAAGTGTCAGGCCGATTTCTACCACGATCAAAATAACGATATACCACTCGACGCGCAGGGTGCGTTGCGCCTGCACCAGATCGAGCAGGGTTTCTGCGGTGGTGCTGATCAGATTGAGCTTGCGGTCGAGCGCACTGCGCCGCTCGCGGATCTCGAACTCCTGCTCGAGGCGGACGAACAGACGCTCACGGTCGGGATGCTCCCAGATGATGTCGGGTTTCTCGCCGATCTCAGCACGCCCGACCATGCGGTGTTGTACCCGCAGCATCTCGCCGATATGCGCCACCAGGCTGCGTGACTGACGGATGCGATGGCTGCCGCTGCTCAATTGTTCGGCCAGGGGTTCAACCCGATCGAACGTCGCCGCCACCAGGTGCTCGTGGTGGTCGAGCACAACGCTCTTGGCCAGCACATCGGCGACCACCTGCAAAGTCGGCAGTTCATCGTTGTCGAGCAACAACACGCCTTCATGCAACA
Organism: Thiosocius teredinicola; assembly: GCF_002009425.1. Taxonomy (NCBI): domain Bacteria; kingdom Pseudomonadati; phylum Pseudomonadota; class Gammaproteobacteria; order Chromatiales; family Sedimenticolaceae; genus Thiosocius; species Thiosocius teredinicola. Next base: position 518,239 of record NZ_CP019936.1, on the reverse strand, counting down.
ACTCGCTGCCGCTTTCGACAGTGAACTCCAAGGTCTCGAACTCGCCCTGGTCTATCGGCTCGGACACATACGGTCGCAAGGCGTCGATGAATTGCGTCTGCCCGATCGGCGACACGTCGAAGAACACGACTACACCGAAGCGCAAGACGACGGCCAGGCCGCCGCCGCTGACTTCGACGGCAACCGGCGCTCCGGACAGATGCGGCGTCTGCAGCAGTGGGCGAACGTTGATGCGATGACCGAGCAAAACCGCATGGGCCAAGCGCGGAGAGGGGTTTTGCGACATAGGCGGTGAGCTCCTTGCACGCAGCGGGCAGCGCGGACTTTAGGGCCAAACCCCGGCTTGCTCAATGAATACCTGTATGGTCCTATTATTTCACTTGCGTGCCTGCCATTTCTGTCCGTAAATACGCGCTCACTTTTTGCCCTGCCTGGAGCTGCTGCCAACGGTGTCGATCCGCCCCGCAACACTTGAAGATCTCGACGCGATGGTCGCGCTCGAAAATCGCTGCTTCGACGACGATCGCATCAGCCGCCGCCAGTTCCGTCACCTGTTGAACAAGGGTCATGCCGCCTTGCTGGTGGCCGACCACGAGAGCGCCATTGTCGCCAGCCTGGTCGTGCTGTTCAGCCGTGGAACGGCGACCGCGCGGCTGTATTCGATCGCCGTCGCGCCCGAGGCGCGCGGCAAAGGCATCGCCAGCAAGATGGTCGAGCGCGCCGAGGCCGAGGCGTGGCGCGAAGAGCGCGCCTGGATGCGGCTGGAGATCCGTAAGGACAACGCGGCATCGATCGCTCTGTTCGAATCGCTCGGCTATCGCCGTTTCGGCAGCTTTGCCGACTACTACGCCGATCACATGGACGCGTGGCGCTACGAGAAGGCACTCGACGCGCGACTCAAGCCGCGCCTTGACCGCGTGCCGTGGTACGAACAGACGCTCGACTTCACCTGCGGCCCGGCCTGCCTGCTCATGGCCATGCAGACGCTGCGCCCTGAGACCCAGACCAGTCGCATCCAAGAGATCAAGCTGTGGCGCGAAGCGACCACCGTGTTCATGACCTCCGGGTTGGGCGGCTGCGGCCCCTACGGCTTGGCGTTGGCCGCGCACAAGCGCGGCTTCGGCGTCGAGATATGGGTTAACGATCGTGGTATCCAGATGATCGACAGCGTCCGCAGCCCGGAAAAAAAGGAAGTGATAACACTGGTGCAGCAAGACATGGAACGCGAGATCGCCGAGTTTCGCATACCGGTGCATTTCGATGTGCTGGGTGCCGACGCCCTCGAAGCGGCATTCGACGACGGCGCCGTGCCGATCGTGCTGATCAGTTCGTGGCAGATCTACAACGAGAAATCGCCGCACTGGGTGGTGGTCAGCGGTTTCGATGAACACTTCATCTATGTCAACGATCCGTTCGTCGACTACGACGACGGCGAGACGTCGATTGATTCGATCAACATGCCGATCGGTCGCAGCCAATTCGCACAGATGGCGCGCTACGGTAAGAAAGGTCTGCAGGCAGTGGTACTGATAAAGGCGGAGGATGCCCGATGAGCGACCATGTCATTCTTGTCGATGCAATGAGTCAGTGGAAAAACGATTTTCCCGACTACCCGGTCGTGGCCGTGCGCGACTACCTGGTCGACCCGACATGGTCGAACAAGCGAAATCTGCGCGTTCTCAATCTGTGCCGCGACACCGAATACCACAGCCCGGGGTACTACGCCTCGCTGCTTGCTGAGGCGCGCGGGCACAAGGTGATCCCTGCCGTCCGCACACTGCAGGATCTCAGTCGCAAGGCTCTGTACGGCAGCGAACTGGCCGATCTCGACAAGCGCGTCGCCAAGCTGTTCCGCGATCAACCCACCGAGGTCACGCGGTTCGAGTTGCTGATCTGTTTCGGCGAATGCGAGGTAAAAGGTTTCCGCCAACTGGCGAAGGCACTGTTCGAGACCTTCCGCTGCCCACTGATCAAGGTCGAATTCAAGCGCGGCAAGGTGTGGCATATCAAAGGCATCCGCAGCGTCGGGCTCAAGGCCTTGAAGGCCAACCAGGAAGACCTGTTTTTCGAGGCGATGGCCGGCTACCTGCGCCGCCCGTGGCGCTCGGTGCGCGGCAAGCGCAACATGCGCTACGACCTGGCGATCTTGTACGACCCGGACGAAACCCTGGCACCGTCCAACCGGCGCGCGCTGGCGCAGTTCATCCGTGCCGCGCGAACGCTGGGCATCGACGCCGAACTGATCACCTCACGCGACTATGGCCGCATTGCCGAGTTCGATGCGCTGCTGATCCGAGAGACCACCAACGTCAACCATCACACCTACCGCTTTGCTCACCGTGCGGCATCGGAAGGGCTGGTGGTGATCGACGACCCCGATTCAATCCTGCGTTGCACCAACAAGATCTATCTGGCCGAACTGCTGGCACGGCAAAAGGTGGCGATCCCGCCGAGCGTTGTGGTCAGCCGTGACGAACTCGATCGTGCCGAAGAACAGCTCGGCTACCCCATGGTGCTGAAGATCCCCGATGGCGCCTTCTCCACCGGGGTATTCAAGGTGGCGGACCGCACCGCATTCGAGGAAAAGGCCGCGCAGCTGTTTCGCGATTCGGAACTGATCCTGGCGCAGGCCTACACCCCGACCGATTTCGACTGGCGTATCGGCCTGCTCAACGGCGAGGTGCTCTACGGCTGTCGCTACTATATGGCGCGCGGCCACTGGCAAATCGCCGACCATTCGAAAGGCAAGGTGCGCGAAGGTGGGTTCGACACATTGCCGCTCGACGAATTGCCGAACGCCGTCGTGCAGACGGCACTCAAAGCGGCCGCTGCGATCGGCAATGGACTGTATGGCGTCGACCTGAAACAGATCGGGCGCAAGGTGATGGTGATCGAGGTCAACGACAACCCCAACATCGACGCCGGTGTCGAGGACAAGGTGCTCGGCATCGAACTCTATCGGCGCATCATGCGCGAGTTCCTGCGCCGCCTGGACGCCCGCGGTCGTTGATCGCTAGTTCCTCGACGGCAGACTCCCAACCGCACATCGCCATCTTGCGCTCGCGGCCCCAGTGGTAGATGCCGAACTCGCCGCTCTCTCGCAGTACGCGGTGACAGGGGATCAAAAAGGCTACCGGGTTGCGCGCCACGGCACTGCCGACAGCACGCGCCGCTTTCGGCATGCCCAGCAGGTCTGCAAGCTGCCGGTAACTGAGCAGGCCCGCCGAGGGAATCTGCAACATCGCGCGCCACACCTGGATCTGGAAGTTGGTACCGCTGACCCACAGCGATAAATTGCCGTTCGGTGGTTGCCCGGCCGCAAAGATGCGTTTCAGCAGTTGCCCGCTCGCCGACGTGTCTTCAATCCAGTTGGCCTGGGACCAGGTCGACGTCAACGCCTGCAGCGCTGCCGACTCATCGCCCTCGGCAACGAACGACAGATGACAGATGCCGCGTGCGGTGAACGCCACCAAGGCCTGGCCGAACGGCGAATCGCCGAAACCGTAGCGGATGTCGGCACCGGCGGCAGCCTGCTTGAATTCACCCGGCGACATCGCCTCCATGTTGACGAACAGGTCGTGCAGGCGGCCAGGTCCGGACAGGCCGCTGTCCAGGGCCAGACCCAACAGGTCGCCGGTCTCACGCATACGCGATTTTGCGTATTCGACGGTCAGAAACTGTAAGAAGCGTTTGGGGCTGATGCCGGCCCACCGGCTGAACAGGCGCTGGGTCTGCGAGGCGCTCAATCCGAGATACGCAGCCAATTCGGGCAAGGCCGGCTGCGCGTGCCGGTTGTCGCGCAAAAAGGCTATTGCGCGCTCGATGCGCCGAAAGGTCTCCGCAGACTGCACGTCGCAGCCGGCATCGGTGAGTTCGATCAATCCGTCCATCGCAGTGAATTTATAAGGCGCGACAGCGTCTAACCACCCGTTTCTTGCATTCAGCCGGCAATCGGCCACCGGCGCGGTCACATCATCGCGATTTGCCGGGTATTTTGCCAAGGCCGAAGCGGCCGAGCGGTTTATGCTTGCACGGGTATTTGGAGGAGACGGATTTGGATTCGGTCACACAGGCTGCGCTGGGCGCCGCCGTCGGCGTCGCCGTCATGGGCAGAACGACAGCACCGTGGAAAGCGGCACTGGTGGGCGGCATGGTCGCCACCCTGCCCGACCTCGATGTGTTCATCGACAAGGGCAATGCGGTGGACGACATGCTGCTGCACCGCGCCGAAACCCATGCCTTCTTCTGGCAGTTGCTGGTGTCGCCCCTGATAGCGGCGGTGATCGCACTGCTGACCCGCTCATTCGAACGCTACGGGCGCTGGTGGTTGCTGGTCGCGCTCGCCCTCGTGACCCACTCGATGCTCGACGCGATGACGATCTACGGCACGCGTGTGTGGTTGCCGTTCAGCGCAACGCCGGTCGGCCAGGGCAGTCTGTTCATCATCGACCCGCTGTACACCCTGCCCCTGTTGATCGGCGTCTTGATCACTGCGTTCAAACGGTCCGGCCGAACCTTCGCCAACACCGCCGGACTCGTGTTGTCCACGGGCTATGCATTATGGTCGGTCGCGGCGCAGACCTACGTCACAGAGGTCGTCGAAAACTCACCGCAGGCGCAGGGCTTGGGCGGCGAACAGATCATGGTCACGCCGACGCCGTTCAATACGGTGCTGTGGCGCGTGGTACTGATGCGCGATGATCACTACGAAGAAGGTTTTTACTCGCTGCTCGACCCGCTGGTTGCCGCGGATCGTCCGCTGAAGTTCACGCAATACGACCGTGGCAGAAACCTGGAGGCACGGACGCGCGAATTCGATTACGCCAATGCGATCCGCGACTTCTCCAAGGGCTTTTATGTGCTCGCCGACGATGGGAGATATCTGAGCATCTCCGACCTGCGTATGGGACAACACCCCTACTACGCCTTCAATTTCCTGTTCGCCGAACACCACAGCGAACCGGTCGTCGCCATCACGCCCAAACGCATCGCCCGCCGCATCCCGTTCGAACCGGGCATTCAATGGCTGTGGCAACGCATGCTGGGAATGGATGTTGCCCCTCCGGGCACCGAATACCGCGAAGTCAGCAATCGCAACGACAACCCGTCCGGAGATACCTGAAGCCACGCGGCGGAACATCCACCGCAACACCATGCTTCACGCCTCGCGTTTCGCCTTGCGCTGCATCGACCAACCTGCGATCACGATGCCGGTCGTAACAATCACCACGAGCACGGTCGCCAAGGCGTTGATCTCCGGGCTGACGCCCAGGCGCACGCTGGAGTAAACCTTCATCGGCAGGGTCGATGCACCCGGCCCGGAGGTGAAGCTCGCGACCACCAAGTCATCCAGCGACAGTGTGAACGCCAACAACCAGCCTGCCGCGAGTGCCGGCGCGATCAGCGGCAGGGTGACGACAAAGAACACCTTCCACGGACGCGCACCGAGATCCATGGCCGCCTCTTCCAGCGAGGGGTCGAGCCGGGTGAGGCGCGACTGCACGATGACTGCGACATAGGCCAAGGAGAAGGTCACGTGGGCAATCGTGATCGTCGTCATACCGCGCCCGGCCGGCCAACCGATTGCCTGCTCCATCGCGACAAACAACAGCAGGGAGGCCAGGCCGAGAATTACATCGGGCATGACCAGCGGCGCACCGACCATCAATGCCAACGCGGACCGTCCGCGAAAGCGGCCGAAACGCACCAGGGCGACGCCGGCCAGGGTGCCAAGCACCACGGCCAAGGAGGCATTCATGACGGCGATACGCAGACTCACCCAGGCCGCACCAAGGAGTTCCTCGTTGTGCATCAGGCTGACGTACCACTTGGTCGAGAACCCGGCCCACACGGTCACCAGACGTGATTCGTTGAACGAATAGATCACCAGCGACACGATCGGCGCATACAAAAAGGCGTAAGCAAACGCCATCAGCGAGAACACGAGCACCGGTCGGCGCGCTGTCATGCGTCCTGCTCCTTCTCGCGGTAGCGCTCAAACAACATCACCGGCACGACCAACAGCGCAAGCAGACCGACCGCGATCGCGGCCGCTACCGGCCAATCGCGATTGTTGAAATATTCAGTCCACAGGACCTTGCCGATCATCAGGCTGTCCGATCCACCGAGCAGATCGGGGATAACGAATTCACCCACTGCCGGCACGAACACCAAAAGCGAGCCGGCGATGATGCCCGGCATCGTCAACGGCACCGTGACCCGCCAAAAGGCACAGGTCGGCCTGCAGCCCAGGTCGGACGCGGCCTCCAGCAGGCTGTCGTCCAGGCGGGACAGGCTGGCGTACAGCGGGAGCACCATGAACGGCAGGTAGGCATAGACAATGCCGAGATAGACCGCGAACTCGGTGTACAACAGGTGCAGCGGCTGATCGATGATGCCGAGCGACATCAACAGGTTGTTGAGCAGCCCGTTGTCCTTGAGGATACCGATCCAGGCATACACGCGGATCAGAAAACTGGTCCAGAACGGCAGGATCACCAACATCAGCAGCGGCACCCGCCAACTCGCCGGTGCGCGCGTGATACCGAGCGCCAAGGGATAGCCGAGCAGTAGACACAACAGTGTTGCCGAGCCGGCAATGCGCACCGAGTTGAGCAGCGCATCGACGTAGGTATTGTCTTCCCACAACAACAGATAACTGGCAAAACTCAGACGCAGCTGGACGATGGCGTCGCTGCCCCATTCAAGCAGATCGGAATACGGCGGCACGCCAACGACGGCTTCGGACAGACTGATGCGCGCGACGATCAGAAACGGCAAGCCGAAGAACAGTGCCAGCCAGAACAGTGGCACCCAACCGACGGTTGCCTTGCCGGGGCTCAAACGCTTCGCAATAGAAGGTGCGATGCGCTTGGCGGCGTTACTCAAGGAGGGCAATTGCATCGTCTGCGCTCCAGGCAACCCACGCCTCGTCACCCCAGGTGAGCGATGCCGAAACGTGGCGTGCCCGGTTCGTGACCTGCGCCTCGATCAGCGCGCCGCCCGGCACGCGCACATGGTAGATCGAGACATCGCCGAGATAGGCAATCTCTTCGACGGATCCCTTGAGGTGATTATCGGCACCTTCGGGTCTGTCGATGCTGATGCGCACCTTTTCCGGGCGCACCGCAACGCCCAGCGGCGTGCCCGGTGCCACCGCGTGCTGCGTCGTGACATGCAGCTCACCCTGAACCGATTCGGCATGCACAGCCAGCGTGGCGTCGTGTTGTTCGACTACCCGCCCTTCGAATTGATTGACTGCACCGATGAAACCGGCAACGAAGCGGTTGGCGGGAAACTCGTACAGCTCGCTGGGAGTACCCAGCTGACGGATACGCCCTTCGTTCATCACCGCCATGCGGGTCGACATGGTCATCGCCTCTTCCTGATCGTGCGTAACCATAACGAAGGTGATGCCGAGACGTTCCTGCAGGTTGACCAGTTCGAACTGCGTGTGTTCGCGCAGCTTGCGGTCGAGCGCGCCGAGCGGCTCGTCGAGCAACAGCAGCTTCGGCTGTTTGATCAAAGACCGCGCCAGGGCCACTCGCTGGCGCTGACCGCCGGATAGCTGGTGCGGTTTGCGTTTGGCAAAGCTCTCGAGGCGCACCAACTCGAGCATGGCCTCAACGCGCTGCTTCACCTCATTACGTGCCACGCCCTCCTGGCGCAGGCCGAACGCCACGTTCTGCGCGACCGACAGGTGCGGGAACAAGGCATACGACTGAAACATCATGTTGACCGGCCGGTGATACGGCGGCATCTCAGTCACATCCTGCCCGGCGATCAACAGGCGGCCTTTATCGGGCCGCTCGAATCCAGCCAGCATGCGCAGCAGTGTCGTCTTGCCGCAGCCGGAGGCACCGAGCAGGGAGAAAAATTCGCCAGGGTAGATGGTCAGCGAGAGGTCATCGACAGCGTAAACGCTGTCGAAGGTCTTGGTGACATTCTGGATCTCGACCAGCGGCGCAGCAGAAGGATCCTGCCACGCCGCCAGGGTCGGTTGCGATCCCGCCATCGGTCGTCAGCGACCCGTCTTGACACGCGTCCAGGCGCGCGAGCGTGCGCGCTGCACGGCCGGCCCGAGCTGCGCCGGCGAACGCAGTTTTTCCTGGACTTCCTTCGGCGGGAAGATACCCGGATCGTTGCGCACTTCCTCTTCCAACAACGACAAAGAAGCGGGCACGGCATTGGCAAACGAGACATAGTTGGTGATCTTGGCAACCACATCCGGACGCAGCACGAAGTTGATGAACTTCTCCGCGTTCTGCGGATGCTTGGCATCTGCCGGGATCACCATAACGTCGACCGCCAGGATCGCGCCTTCGCGCGGTATCGTCAGTGCGACCTTCACGCCGTTTTTCGCCTCATCGGCACGATCACGCGCCTGCAACACATCACCCGAATAGCCATGGGCAACGCACAGGTCGCCATTGGCGAGGTCGTTGATGTACTGCGAGGAATGGATATAGCGGATATACGGCCGAATCTTCTTGAGCATCTCGGTGGCCGCGTCGAGGTCGGCCTTGTCGGTGCTGTTGGGATCTTTGCCCAGGTACATCAGCGCCGCGCTGATCACCTCGGTGGAGTCGTCGAGCAGGCTGATACCGCAATCGGCCAACTTCTCGGCATTGGCCGGATCGAAGATCAGTGACCAGGAGTCCAGCTTGGCGTCCGTACCGAGGCGCTCGGCAACCTTGTCGACGTTGTAGCCGATGCTCGTCGTGCCCCACATGTAGGGCACGGCGTACTCGTTGCCTGGATCGATGTCGGCCAGGTTGCCCAGAATAACCGGGTCGAGATTGTCGTAGTTGCTCAGCGCCGACTTGTCGAGCTTGCGGTAGATGCCCGCCGCAATATGGCGCTCCGCGAAGGGACGCGCGGTCGGAAACACCAAATCGTAACCGCTGTGCCCGGCGAGCAGCTTGGCTTCGAGAACCTCGTTCGAATCGTAGACGTCGTAGACGACCTTGATGCCGGTCTCTTTCTGAAACTCCTCCAGCACCTCATTGGTGATGTAGTCGCTCCAGTTATAGATGTTCAGCTTCGCTTCTTCAGCCGCTGCATCGCCTGCGAAAATCGCCAAAACCAACGAACCCAACAACAGATACCGTTTCACCGTTTCAGCCTCCGCGGCCGATCATAAAGGGGAGGATAGCGTGCACCTAATTGTAGGCAGTCGTCACCTGATTTTTTTGCGGTCGGCGCAAAGCCGTCGGTCGGCACTGCCGGCGGCCACCGGTTATCGGCCCTCGCTGACTTCAGACAGGCGCAACGACTCCACAGCCGCCAGCAGCGACCACGCGCCAAGGAGCGCGATCACGGGCACGACACCCAACCAGTCACCGATCAACCCGACCAGCCCGCCGAGCAACATCGCAACGCCGATCACGCTGTTGGATACCGCGACATACGCGGCGCGCGTCTTCTCGGTGGCCATGTCGACCAGGTAGACCTTGCGGCCGAGACGCACACCACTGTGCATGATGGTCAGCAACATGAAGATCACCGCGTGCACCCAACCGTGTTGCAGCCAGCTCAACCCAGTAAAAGCCGCGATGCTCACGAACAAGGCCAGAACACCGGCGCCGGCGGCGGCAAGCGCCATGACGGTCCGGCTCGATCGATCGCCCAAGGCGCCCCAGAACGGCGAACTGAGGGCTGACGCCAGGCCGCTGGCAATCACCATCATGCCCAGCCCGGCCAAGTCGCCGTCGGCTTTCTGATGCGCCAACAACACAAAAAACGGCGGCGCCAACGCCACCGCGAGCAACGACATGCGACCGAATACGAATTGGCGAAAGGGCTTGTCGTCGCGCAGCATGCGCAGGTTTTCCAGCGCAACACTGAAGGCATTGCCGCCACCTTCCGTGGCACCGGGCTGTTCACGGATCACGTTGAACGACAGCAGCGCGATCAACCACAGCAGGCCCCCGCCGGCGAACATCATGGCAAACACGCTCGGACCGAAGCGATCGAGCGGCACCCCGCTGAGCACCAATCCGAGCACCAGGGTGAAGACGCCGCCGATACCGGCACTCCAACCCATCAAGCGGCCGCGCCGGCTCTTGGATACGGTCTTGCCGAGCACATCTTTGGCCGACACCGAGCACAGACCGCGGGCCAAGCTGAATAACACCAGCATGCCGATCACGGCCCACCCCGCCGCAGCCCCGTCGAGGGTCAGCGCCGCCGCGGCTATGCCGAACAGCGCCAGGGCCGAAAGCAGCGCGCCCACCAGCCATACGGGCTTGCGCAGGGGCATACGGCGCACATAGGCGGCCACCGCCATCTGCGGCACGAGCACGCCAGACTCGCGGATCGGCACCAGGAAGCCGGTGAAGGCCGCCGGCACACCAAGGCTGCCGAGCATCCACGGCAGCACCAGCTTGGCGCTGCTCAGCTCGTCGGCAACCTTGTTGAGGGTATTCGCACTGAGGTAGGCAAAAAAGTTTCTCGGCTGGTCGTCGCACGATTCGCTCGGAATGTCTTTGCAGACCCGGGCATCTTCATCGCCGGTAACCAGGTTGTAGATTCGGTCGAGCCGGGTTTCCTGCAGGTCGCTCACGCCTGCCGCGTTCAACGGGTCACTCACCACCATGGCCTCAAATGCTGCTGCGACTTGCGCAACACATCAATGCAAGTCGCTGTCAGTCGATCAAACCATAAAGTGACGCGGGGCGGAAATACGGCACGTGCCGACGTCGGGCGAGAAACGCGAACGCCCCCGTGAACAGTTGTTCAGCGGGGGCGTTCAATGTGGCGCCGTGGCGAAACCAAGGCGCCGATGGCGCTTATTCGCAGTCTTCTTCGGTAGCGGCCATGTACTCGTCTTTGTTCAACGAGCCGTCGCCGTTCTTGTCGATTTTCTCGAACTTGCGCTCGATCTTGGTGGCGGCGAATTCAGCGGCGTCGACGCTGCCGTCGCCGTTGGCGTCGGCTTTCTTGAACGTCGGGGCAGCACCCGCCACACCAGACAAAACGAATGCAGAGGCTGCAGCAAGGGTCAAAAGGGTCTTTTTCATGTGTTCATCCTGGTTTCATGCAGAATCAGTGCGCAGATCAGCCAAAATGCCGCAGGCTGAGAAACGACGGGTACTGTAGGCCGATCGCCGAGTCTGCGTCGACCCCAGCGCGCCCCAGAAACGCTGTTGTGAACCGGTTCTTTAATCTTAATCAAGAACTTGCAACTCAGGCGTTTCGACTTCGTCTGAATAAAGACCTCTAAATTTCAGGGATGTTCCGACGTTTGACGCGCCAATTTCCGACGCCGGATCGCGCTAAAGTTAAGTATGGCGGCGCCCGACATAGAGGCAACGGACCATGGCGGGGCTTTTGCGGCCGCACACATTGAGGCGAACAGAGTGCCAGACAGCAAGAACGGAAAATTGGGCAGACACTTTTGCCTGGCATTGGGCTGGGTGTGTGTTGTGCTCGGGATCATCGGCGCCCTGCTGCCGTTGATGCCGACGACCGTGTTCCTGCTGATCGCCGCCTGGGCGTTCTCGCGCTCGTCCGAGCGCTGGCACCAATGGCTTCGCCAGCATGCCAGGTTCGGCGAAACGATCCGCGCCTGGGAAGAGCATCACGCCATGCCGCGCCGTGCCAAGCGCATTGCATTTCTCGCCCTGGCCGCTTCCTACGGCTTCACCGCCTTCATCTACGGCCCGTTTTCATGGGCGGCACTGATCGGCGGCGTATGTATCGCCGGGGTCGCACTGTACATCGCCCACATCCCGGTACTGGTCAAACCCAGCGAGCAGACCGCCGAGTCTTGACTTCGGCCCCACCGGGCCCCATATCTCCGACAATCTTTTTGTTTGGAGAACGCCCCGATGATGCGTCTTCTGCTTTTTCTCGGCACCAACGTCGCCATCATTGCGCTGATCAGCATTACGTTTCGCGTACTGGGGATCGACGACCTGCTGGCAGAAAACCGTGTTGACCTGGACATGAATGCGCTGCTGATCTATTCGGCCATCATCGGATTCTCCGGCTCGTTCATCTCGCTGTTTCTGTCCAAGTTCATGGCCAAGAAGACCATGGGCGTGCACATGATCGAAGAGCCACAGAACCGCGATGAACAGTGGCTTCTGCAAACCGTAAAACAACAGGCGGACGCCGCCGGCATCAAGATGCCGGAGGTCGGCATCTTCCAGGGATCGCCGAACGCCTTTGCCACCGGCTGGAACAAGAACGACTCGCTGGTGGCGGTCAGTACCGGTCTGTTGCAGAGCATGAACCGCGATGAGGTCGAGGCGGTATTGGCCCACGAGATCAGCCACGTGGCGAACGGCGACATGGTCACGCTCACGCTGATCCAGGGCGTGGTCAACACCTTCGTGGTGTTCTTCTCGCGGGTGATCGGTCACGTCGTCGACCGGGTGGTGTTCAAGGTCGAACGCGGTCATGGCCCGGCGTTCTGGATCACCTCGCTGATCGCGCAGTTCGTGCTGGGCATTCTCGCGTCGATGATCGTCATGTGGTTCTCGCGCTGGCGCGAGTACCGTGCCGATGCCGGCGGTGCCAATCTTGCCGGACGACACAAGATGATCTCGGCATTGCGCCGCCTGCAACAGGCCAGCGGCGCCCAGCCGCTGCCGGACGAGATGGCCGCTTTCGGTATCACCGGCGCCGGCCTCAAGGAGCTGTTCGCCAGCCACCCGCCGCTCGAGGCCCGTATTCAGGCGCTGCAGCAAGCCAACGGCTGAGCAGGCCCAGAATGCGGCCGCGGCCGGTGCGTCGGCGGCACTGCCCTCCGGGGAAACGCGTTCTCAGGTTGTTCAAGAACCCTGAGAACGCGTCGTTATCCAGGGTATGAACATCTCCAGCATTCCTAGCAGCCTGCTGCAGCAAATCAACAACGGTGCCACCCAGACGGGTGATGCCGTGGCGATCTCGGTCATGCGGAAGACGCTCGATATCCAGGCGTCGCAGGCAAGCCAGTTGATTTCAGCAGCAGCGCAGGCTGGGCCCGACCCATCCAACCCAGTGGGTCAGAACATCAACATCAAGGTGTGATCGCCAGCGCCCGCAGCTCGGCGTCGATGTCGCCGGCTGTCAGGCGTTCGAAATCGGCTTCGTCAAACACCGTCACCGCACCCGCAGTCTCCGACCACGCGAATCCGCTGGTCCACTCACTTTGGCGATAGCTACCCTGCAACGCGCGCACTATCAGGTACATATCGCCCGGGCGATAGATCAGGTTATAGGTACTCCCCCGATCGTGAAGCTCCTGGATCGAATGCCAGGCGAGTGACGCATCGTCGAAACGACTGACCCTGAGCGGGTATGCCTCGTCACCGCCGTTATGCAGCCATTGGCTGCCCTCGATTGGATAAACCGTGTGCTCGGCCGTGACGTAGAACTGAAAATGCAGATGGTTGACCGACGCAAACGCACCGTAGGCGTTGTAGGCGACCCTCACGCCCGGCAGACCGCTCCCGAGACCGGCGGTGGCCTGCCATACCTTGTCGTGAATCGCGCGGGTCAGAAACTGCGGATGTTCCGCGGACGGCTGCGGCACCAACAGACCGTGCAGCGGCGCAAACGGAAACTTGTTGAACAACAGGCGCCACGGCACGTCCGACAGCTCGCCCTCCCAGAAGATCTCTTTACGCAAAAACGGTTTGTTGAAATGAAACGCGTCGCGTTCGAATGGCCGGCGCAGGCTGTCGACCGTACTGCCGCTCATCCGCGGTGGCCGGAATGCCCGCATCGGATTGAACTGCAACAACCACGGTCCCACGTTTCGCCAACGCGTCGGCGTGAGGTTGTCGAAGCCGTAGCGGCATAGCTGCTCGAACACCCGTTGATCGTCCGGCGCAGCCTCTGTCACCAAGGGGTCGCCCTTATCCAGGCGTTGCTTCCATACGGCGAATGCTGTGGCGAGCGCGCGGTGCATGCGCTCGAACATTGCAGACTCGAAACTCGCGTTGGCCAGCACCAGAATGAACACGCCCAACTGATCGATGTCGAGCATCGCCTGCAACCGTTGCTCGAACGCCGACTGCAGCGCATTCAGCGATGCGAATGGCGGCGTGCTTCCCTGCTCAGTGTTTGTGTTCATGTTCGGGAGGATCCGGCACAGGGTCGTAACCGCCTTCATGGAAGGGATGGCAACGACCGACACGCCGAATCCCCATCCACAGCCCGCGCAGCGGACCCCATTTTTCCATCGCCTCGATGGTGTAGGCGGAGCAGCTCGGCATATAACGGCAGTTGTTGCCGAGTACCGGGCTGATCAACAGCTGATACCCTCTGACCAGTTTGATCAGGATGGTCTTGAACATCGTTTCCTCAACATGTGCGGCTGGTTATGCCGTGCATTCAGTCTCGCCGAACCGACCAAGCTGCTTGTCGCGCAGCGTACCCGGTCCATCACTTCGCCGTGCCTGTCGGCCTACCATCCCGCCCGCACTGCGGGTGTGTCAACACGCGGCGCCCCGCCTTGCCAGTCTCACGCCCCTACGGCACCATGCGCGCCATGGCCGATCTGACCAGTCTCTTTCTCGCCCCGCAGGATCCGTTCGCCGATGCGTCTGGCCACGCAGTGTCGCAGGTGTTGCGCGAGCTGAAGATCATTGGTGACACTCTGGGCGACGATCTCTACCGCGCGGGCGACAACTTCAGCCGGCACGTGGTGTTTGCCGGCTGTTCGCCGCACCTGGTCATGGAGCCACCGGAAGGCGGCAGTCGCCGTTTCTGCCACGTCGCGCTACATGGTCCGTTTGCGCAACCGAAATTGGTAACGGGGCCGAATACGGTCAAGCCGCGCTGTCCGCATTGTCGCAAACGATTCGACGACTGGCGCGAACACTTGCAGCAATGGCTGCGCAACGGTCAGCAGGTGCGATGCGGGCACTGCGGCACGGTAAACAGCGTGCATACGATCGATTGGCGCGAACATGCCCTGAGCGGTCGCTACCTGATAGAACTGCGCAACGTGTTTCCCGGCGAAGCCACGCCCAGTGATGTGTTCCTGCAAACGCTCGAACAGGAAAGCAAGATGCCGTGGCGCTATGCCTGGGCGGCGTATCTCGACATCGATTGACCGCGCAACGCCGCGTGCTCAGTTGGCAACGACGCGATTCTTGCCCTGATGCTTGGCGTCGTACAACGCCTTGTCGGCGCGTTCGAAGACCTTCTCCGGATCGTCGCCTTCGGCGAATGCCGACATGCCACCCGACACGGTGAGCTTGACCGGTTTCCCATGCGAATGCAGACCGATATTCTCGATCGCCTGACGCATCACATCGGCGACTTTCAGCGCATCCTTCGGTGATGCGCCAATGAACACCAACACGAACTCCTCACCCCCGTAGCGGGCGAGAAAGTCGGTTTCACGCAGCCGCGTGGTCAAGGTCTTGGCGACCATCGCCAATGCGCGGTCACCGGCCTTGTGGCCGAAGGTGTCGTTGAGTTTCTTGAAATCATCGACGTCCCATACCAGCAACGCCAGCGGCTCACCAAAGCGTTTCCAGCGGGCGAACTCTTGCGCAATGCGCTCGTCATAAGCACGCCGGTTGGGCAGCCCGGTGAGCGCATCGCACATCGCCTCCTGGTAAGTCTGCGCCACCTCGCGGCGCAGATCGAAGGTATCGCGTTCGAGCTGATTCAACTGCTGGCGCAACTCGCCGGCCTCGGTTTCGGCCTTCTCGCGACGTGCATTCTCGTCATCGAGGTGGGCACGCACGTGGGCATGCATCCGGTCGAGACTGCCGAGCACACTGGCCTGCAGCTGAGCAAGATCGACGCTGTCGCGCACACTGGCCGACAGTGAAACGACCTCGCTGTTCATCTGTTCGCCGAGCCGCTTTCCACTCTCGCGCGATTCTTCACGCCGACCGCCTTCGTCGAGCATATGCTGATCGAAGGCCAGCAGGCGCTCACTCAGTTCGTTGAGGAAGGTTTCTGCGGTTTGCGCGTTGACGTGCGCCTGCTCCATGGCGCGCAACACCAGGTCGCTGATCTTGCGCACCACGTCGACCCAGGCATCGCGCTTGGCCTCGCCGGACAGGGCGCTGCGGAATTCTTCGACCTCTTCGGCCAGGTGATTCGGCCACTCGATGCTCTGCAACAGCTCGAGCAAGGCCTGATTCGGCGGAGTTCCGATATCGGAAGGCGACTTGCCGACCAAACGGGACAGCAGGCCGCCGCTTTTTGTCTCGGCAGCAGCGGGCGCAGCGGATGCATCGAGCGCCTTGCTGAGCAGTTCGGTCAAGCGGTCGAGCGTCTTGTTATCGACCTTCGCCGGATTGGTCTGCGCCTTGGCCCACAGCTTCATCACTTCGTCTTGTTCACGCTGCGCCAGCTTGGCCCGCTGCAGAAGTTGCTGCAGCAAGTTAGGCTGCACACGGTCTTCCGAAGCGCGCATCAGGTCGTCAGCGAGATCGCCGGCCTGACGCAACAGGGCATCGGTCTTGCCGGTGCGGGCGACATTGCGCAGGCGTTCGAGATGGGGGTCGAGCCCGGCATCCAGACCGGATACCGCAACGCACAGACGGGTGATCAGTCGCGTGAAATCTTTGCCCGCCTCTTCGAACTGGGCGGCTTCACGTTCGTGACGATCGGCTAGTTGGAGGTAACGTTCGCGCCAGTCGTCGGCCATGACGTAACCGCCGGTGCTCACGCAGCCAGACGGAGCCCCTCCGGCAACAGCAGTTCGACGCAGATCGGCAGGTGATCGGACAGCGCATAGTCAACGACGCGCGTGTTACGCACCTCGAGGGTCTGCGATACCAGGATGTGATCGATACGACGCACCGGTCGCCAGCTGGGGAACGTGGCCTGGTCGCAGGCGGGTTCGGTAAGCCCTGCCTTGTCGATGAACGAACGCACCTCGGTGCTTTCACAGCCGGCATTCAGATCGCCCATCACGACGATGTGGCGATGCTCACCGACCAGTTCATTGATGAAATCGAGTTGGCGTGCGCGCACGCGCCGGCTCAGTGCCAGGTGCATACTGCATACGACCAATGCATCCGGGCCTTCGCCGAATTCGAGCAGCATCGCGCCACGGCCATTGCCCGGCGGCAGACGGTGATTGCTTACACGCGTCGGGCGGATGCGGCTGAGAAAGCCATTGCTGTGTTGGGCTAGCAGGCCCATGTTGCGATTGACCTGGCGATACCAGTGCTGATAACCGCTGCGGTGAGCCAGGTACTCAGTCATGTCGACGAAACCGCTGCGCAGGCTACCCGAATCGACTTCCTGCAGGCCGACCAGGTCGTAACCACGCAGCATCTCGGCGATCAGGTTCAGGTTGCGCAGGCGTTCGCGGTTGGGCAGCAGATGCTTCCAACCCTTGGTGACGTATTCGCGATAATGGCGGGTATCGATGCCGGCCTGGATGTTGTAACTCAGCAGGCGAAGACTGCGCCCGTCGGCCGCCGTGGGCTCAACGGCTTCGTCCTGATACGGCGCATTCATGGCGGCTCCCAGACCCAACATCGTTATTTTGCCTGCTCCTGGCGTTGTGCAAGAACCTTATCGACCATGTGATCCGCAACTTCAGTCATTTCCTGGTAGCTGGCGAATCCCTTTCCACTACGATAGCGCCCATCGACGACCAGCGCAGGAACACCGCGTATGCCGTAGCGACGCATCAAGGCGCGTGCACGATTGACCTTGGCCGCCACCGCAAACGAATTCATGGTGCGCGAGAACTGTTCGATGTCCACGCCGTTTTCTTGCAGAAACGCCTCGATTTCCGCCAGCGAGCGCAGCTTGAGCTTCTGCACATGCATCGCGTGGAACAGTTTCTCGTGCAGCCGCTGCAGTTCACCCATGCTCTCCAGCGAATAGTACATCTGGGCATGCAGGTCGGCCGCACCACCGAACATCACCGGCACCTGTGAGAATTTGACGTTTTCGGGCAACGATTGCGCCCACTGCGAGACGGTAGGCTCGAAGTCGCGGCAGTGCGGACAGCCGTACCAGAAGAACTCAACCACCTCGACTTCGTTGCCAGTACCAACGGCAGGTTGAGGTTGGATCGGTACGTATTGCAGACCCTCTTCGAACGACTTGGCGATCGACGGTGCCGTCGCGAGTATCACAAGGCCGCTCAACAAGGCCGCTAGCAGTTTTTTCACAGTTTCGACTCCGGTTTTCATTCACCGCCTATCAGACCGGTGCGAGCGCCCTGAGTTCAGCGACAACTTTTTGTTCGATGGGGCATTTTTGCCCGTAAAGACGACCCGTCGCAACCGCAAAAGCAAACTTGAGCCAAGCGCGACGCAAGGATCACGGACGCGTCTCACGACAACAGCGACGTACAACTGATTTTGCCGGCACAGGGGCACAAAAAAAGGCGGCCGAAGCCGCCTTTTTCGACGTCAAGCGTCGCTGTCGATCAATGCAGTCCCTGAACGTACTGGGCGACTGCTTCGATCTCCGCGTCGGTCATCTTGGCCGCGATGTTGCGCATCATGGAGCCTGCATCGTTGGCACGCGCACCGGCGCGGAAGTCCTTGAGCTGCTTCATGGTGTAGTCGGCATGCTGACCGCTGAGGCTGGGGAACTTCGCCATCGGATTGCCGGCGCCGGTCGGGCCGTGGCACGCGGCACAGGCCGAAACGCCACTGGCGCTGTTGCCGGCACGGTAGACGGTCTCACCCGCAGCCACCTTGTCTTCGGCAGCCTGGCCTTCGGTCGCTTTCTGTTTGGAGTAGAAGGCAGCGAGGTCTTCCATGTCCTGATCGCTCAGCGCGGCGGCCATGCCGTTCATGGTCGCGTCTTTACGCTCACCACTCTTGAACTCTTTAAGTTGTTTGACGATGTAGTCGGGATGCTGACCGGCAATCTTCGGAAAGTTCGGAGCAGCACTGTTGCCGTCGGTTCCGTGACACGCCATACACGTGGCTGATTTCGTTTTGCCCGCTTCGGCATCACCGGCAGCGTGCGCAGTACCCAGCGCAGCGACGCTGGCGAGAGAGACCATCAACAACAACTTTTTCATATCTGTCATCCGACTAGGGTTGTGTATATATGTTTCAGCCTCGGGACCGGACCCACATTGCAGTCCTGTCCCGAAACCCTTGGTGCAACCTTATTTCAACGTCGCGACGTAGGCGGCGAGGTTGTCGATGTCCGCGTCGTTCAGACCGGCGGTCATCGCTTTCATGGTCGCGTTGTCGCGTTTGCCCGATTTGAAGGCAAGCAACTGCTCTTTGACAAACGCGGCATCCCGGCCCGCAAGTTTCGGGTACTTCAGTGCCTCGTTGCCAGCGCCGGTCGGACCATGACAACCTGCGCACACGGCGAATTTTGCTTTACCGGCAGCGACGTCGCCTGCAGCGACAGCGGTGCCGATCGATCCCGCCAACATCAAGGCTACGGCGGCGATAACGCACTTCTTCATCTCTTTCATCTCCTGGCCTGTCCAGTCTTTTTTTGTCGTGAAAGCCCGTAATTCGGGTGAGCCGAGCCTGCTTAATTCGGCACGCGTTTATATCAGAATGCACTTAATTAGGCAAACTAACCACGCTCCCATTAGGGCTTTAGGGGCGCACGGTGTGGAACGCAAAAGGCACTTCAAGTCGCTGATTAGCTTCCAAAAGTACCGCTGCCTCCCATTCCATCCGCTTTTGACTGCACACCGGAAGGATGGTTTCGCCCTCCCACATGCCATCCGCCGATTTGTTCAGGACGGTACGGTTCAATCCCATCTCCATGTTCAGCCCGCGAATCTCCACCACAACCGCGGTGGGCTCAAGACCCTGCGCACTGACGATCAGGCGCAGCGGCTTCATCAATGGAATGCTCTCCGGCGCGATCGCGAAAACGACGCCGCCGCCCGGCACCGGCTCGCGACACGGGCCCGCTCGCAGGTTGCACAGATGCTGCGCTTCGACGCGCGTGTAATCGGATTGCGAGGTCTGCCAGTAGCGGGCGCCGAAGTAAGCCGCCGCGCTGAGGGCGACCGCAGCGACCAGCACAAACAACCCTCTCGTCTTTTCGCTCACCGCTCACACCTCATCCGTTTCCTGCCGCCCGCCAGTCTGGCGATTCCCCAATACCCGGCGAGGGCCCGGGTTGCTTTCGCGCCGCAGGCCACTAGCTTGCAGTAGGGAGCGCGCATTTTAGAACCAACGAGGCGGAATTACATGACCCGATGGATCGAGGGGCGGATTGCCCGTAAAACCCGGTGGAACGACACCCACTATTCGCTCGCTATCGACGCCGAGGCACCGACATTCACCGCCGGCCAGTTCGTGCGCATCGGCCTGGATATCGGCGACGAGCGTGTCGGGCGGCCCTATTCGTTGGTCAACCCGCCGCAAGAGCCGCTGCTCGAGATATTTTTCAACACCATTCCCGAAGGGCCTTTGAGCAACCGCTTGGCGGCGTTGGATACCGGGGACACGATCTGGCTGACCGACGCGGCGAACGGCCTGTTGACGCTTTCAGAGGTTCCCGACGAAAGCAAAGACCTCTGGTTGCTCGCTACCGGCACGGGCGTGGGGCCCTTCCTGTCGATGCTGCAAACGGCCGAACCCTGGGAGCGTTTCGACAAAGTCGTGCTGGCCTACGGTGTACGCCAGACCAAGAACCTCGGCTATCTCGACCTGATTGAACGCTTTACTCGCGAGCACCCGGACAAGTTCCATTTCGTGCCGTTCGTAACCGCCGAATCAGTGGAAGGGGCATTCAACTGCCGAATCCCGGAAACCCTCGCCAACGGCGCGCTGGAACAACGCCTGGGGTTGCAATTGCAGGCAGAACGCAGCCACGTGATGTTGTGTGGCCATTCGGGCATGATCAGCGACGCGGTCGAGATCCTCGAATCACGCGGACTCAGACGTCACCGGCGCAAACAGCCGGGACACATCAGCACCGAGAAATACCACTGAATCATCAGAAACGGGCGCTGCGAACGCAGCGTCAGTGCAGGCCGGGAAACTTGTCGGCGAAGCGCTCGATCCATTCCCGCGCGGCCTCTTCGCTGGTGAGGTAACGCCCCTCATCCTGCTGAACCTGCTGGCGATAGTCTTCGATGTAGCACAACTGCTCCACCATGCGCACGCTGAAGCGATCCTGTGAGGTGGTGAAGCGCACGCCAATCTCGAAGCCGCTGCCCGCCGGAGCCGGACGACACCAGGCGACGCTGCCTTCCACCTCGAATTGCTGCCCGAGCACCGGGATCGTTACCCGGATCAATACGCCGGCATCCAGTTCGATCTGCGAGGCGAAACACAGACCGCCTTCGCTGACGTTGCGCAGGTATTCCTCGCGCCGCGGCATGTCACCCTGGATATCGAATCGAATCGGCATCCTCGACGGATGACGAATGTACTGCCTTTCAGCAAACGGAGTCTTCACGCGATGCTTTCCCATGCAGCGTCCATACCCGGTCGTTGTTGGTTGCTTATTTGACCGTTTAGCGGCTCGCTAGCAGTTTAGTCCATTCATTCACATCTAAGCCAAACAATCGCGTTCTTCGCGAGTGAGTTCACGCCATTGCCCGGTCTGCAATCCGGCATCGAGATGAAGGCGGCCAATGCGCTCACGATGCAGGCTCAAAACCCGGTTGCCGAGTGCGGCAAACATGCGACGGACCTGGTGATACCGACCTTCGGAAATCGAGATCTTCACCTGCGTGGCACACAAGCGTTCAAGAATGGCCGGTTTGGTTGGCTGGGCCTCGTTACGCAGCAGCAAGCCCGCCGCCAAGCGCTGCTCGGCATCCTCGACCAACGGCTCGGCCAGCTCGGCCACGTAGGTTTTGTCGATCGCGTGTTTCGGTGACGCAATGCGGTGCGACCAGGCGCCGTCATCCGTCAGCAGCAACAGGCCGCTGGTGTCCTTGTCTAGGCGACCGACCAAGTGAACGCGCGCGGCGAGTTCCGGTGGCAGCAGCGACAACACGGTTGCCTGCTCGCGATCCTCGGTGGCGCTGAGCAATCCGCAAGGCTTGTTCAACATCAGGTAGACGGGACGCGGTAGTTCGAGGCACAGATCGCCGCGGGTAACTGTTTCGGCTTCACCGACCGGGCGCGCGGCATCCTTGGCGACCTCGCCGCCAACGCTGATTTCCCCGCGCCGGATCAGCAACCGCGCCTGGCTGCGCGATATCCCCGCGGACTGACTGATGAAACGGTCCAACCTCACGTCTGCTTACCTCGGCCACATTGCAAAATCGTGTTCCCGACCTACCTTTGAAGTGATAACGACGAGACAGATGCCGTGATTCCTGCCCCGCCGGAAATGTACATTCTCCGGAGACCGCCGATGAGTCAATTCCGCACCCTTACCGCAGGCACACTCGACAGTGGCGCCAAGTATCAACGCCCGCGCCAGACGCTGCCCGACCACGTCACACTCGACAGCCCGGCAATGGATGTGATGACCGATCTGGCCAAGGTCGCGGCTGAGACCGTGCCGGCCAACGCCTCGGTCGACGAAGCCGAGGAACGCATGATCGCCAGCGGAGTCCGTCTGCTGTTCGTTACCAATCAGCTCAATCAGGTGATTGGCATCGTCACGTCGAAAGATCTCAGCGGCGAAAAGATCCTGCGTTACATCAACGACTCGAACAGCGCACGCAAAGACCTGATCGTGCGCGACATCATGACCCCGCAACACAAGGTCGAGGTGCTCGAGATGGGCGACGTCGCCACGGCACGCGTCGGCGACATCGTCGCGACCATGAAACGCATGGGACGACAGCATGCCCTGGTGGTCGACCGGAATGCCGATAATCGACAGACGATCCGCGGCCTGTTGTCTACCACGCAGATCAGTCGACAGCTCGGACAGGCGATCGAAACGACTGACATTGCCGGAAATTTCGCCAATCTTGCGAACGCGGGTTGATCGCTGACGCGGCTGCGGGGGTAAACTTCCGCCGATATGATCAGGCAGGTAGCAAGCGCGTGAAGTTTTCCCAGGTTCGCCCCGGCGCCCGTTTCGAGTTCGGTGGCACCGTCTACACCAAAACCGGCCCACTGCAGGCCAGCGCCGAAGGCTCTGCGGTCAATAAACTCATCCCACGATCCGCTGAGGTTGTGCTGCTCGATGCGAGCGGCGCGCCGGTTGTGATGAAGCTGCCGGATACGCTCACCAGCGACAGCGTCGAAAAGGGCGTCGCAACATTGTTGGAGAGCTACGCGCGATCGTTGGGTAGAATCGAACCGAAGCTGAGCGACGAGCAGAAAAACCGCCTGATGGACGCTTTGCACGAAGCGCATCAGCACTTCGTACACACCCTCACGCTCGAATCCTGATACCCGCTCGCCGGATCGGCGCAGCCCGATCCGACCTGAATCAACGGAGACCCCACCTGGTGAAAAAAGCCTTAATCGTCGCCGCGCTGCTCAGCGCCCCCGCCTTCGCTCAACAGCCCCCGCAGATGCCGAACCTGGAAGAGATGTTCTTCAAACAGTTCGACGCCGACGGCAACGGTGAAGTCAGCAAGCAGGAATTCATGAAGCCGACCGAAGCGCAGTTCGACCACATGGACAAGAATGGCGACGGCAACCTGGATAGCAGTGAAGTCGCGGCGTTCAACAGCGAAATGAAACAACGCATGCAGGAGATGCAACAGCAGATGCGTCAGCGCATGCCGCAACGTTAACCTGTGATAACTAACCCGGGCAGGCAAAACGCGCGCGATTGACGATTGTCAGATCGCCGCGGCCGAACTGGGCCTAGCATGATCGCCATCCTCAACCGTGTGCGGAGGCTGTCATGGAACTGTTCTCAGAATTGTTTTCCGACTGGGTCGGCATTCTGTCTTTCGGCGTTATCGCCTTCATCCTCGTCATGGGCGGGTTCTTCCTCTGGTTCTTCCTGTCGCGCTCGTCTGACCCGAACGCCTGAGCTGCCCTCAAATGGCGGCCTTCGCCCAGGCTGCAGTTCGCCTGGGCGATCCGCACCATGAAGTCGTCCCTGCACTGGACCGGCGGGCGGTCTTGCCTCGCTGAAAACGCCGCGCTCAGCCCCTCGGCAAACCCGTCCGTCCGTGGCCGTTCGGCTGCCGCCCCCCCGCACCAAGCGATACACCGTAAGCCGATTAACCTAGGTTTCGGCCGGCAATTTCCGACGGGCCTATACTGAAGCCGTGGGTTTTGTACCGGGGCGTTTCCGGCGTGATGTTGTGTGCCGAGTGGCGCAGCTGCTTTCACTGAGTGACAGCCCGTATCCACGCACCACCCCATGCCGGGCACCCCATGAGCAGGAGCGAACCGGCACTGCCGATCGGCCGATAGTCTTTGAATTCCCAAATATCAGTAAAACGCCCTACGGCCGCTAACGTTGGGAGGACTCCGGCAACCGGTTGGTACCGGCCACGGGTTCGGCTGTCTGGCATTTGAGGTAACGCCCACCAACGGGCCCGAGAAACGAGAGATCCACCGGCACATGCCAACCGGGAACCGAAAACGAACCAAGTTGCTGGCGAGTTGCGATCCGCACGACGAACACGCCCAGACAGCAACGATCGAGCAGATGGTGCAGCAACGGCTGGTGCGCCAGATGTTGGCGAGCGTCCAGTCGACGCTGGTCGCCGGGCTCGTGGTTTCGTACGCGGTGGCCCTGGCGGTTTACCGCACGATTCAATCGGACTACGTGCTGCTGTGGATCGTCGCCATGACCGCCCTCACCTTCGGGCGTATCGGCTATATCCGGCTGCTGAGAAAAAAGCAGAATTCGAGCAGCCCTGAATGCGTCGGTCGGCAATATGCCCTTACCTCGCTGTTGGCGGGGCTGGCCTGGGCATCCATCATCTTGCTGGATCACCCAGATCACCCGATCGCGACCCGCCTGTTGATCCTGATCACACTGCTTGCCATGCCGGTCGCCAGCCTGTCGTCCAATGCGATGTACCGGCCGGTGTTCTATGCGTTCTCGGTACCGATCTTTGCCGGGATGCTGGCCTGGTCGTGGTGGTTCAGCCCCGAGGTCAATATCGAGTTCGTGCTGATTTCGATCGGCTACATTGCCTTGGTGGCGGTCATGGCCAACCGCTATAACGAGAACCTCAAGCGCAGCATCCAGCGCGATATCGAAAACGAACGCCTGCTGCACGAGGTGAGCAGCATGAACGCGGAACTGCAGCGGCTGGCCTATGAAGACCCGCTAACCGGCCTGTCCAACCGGCGGAGCTTCGAGGAGTCGGCCACCGAACTGCTGCAACGCCTGCGCGGCGGCGATGTGATCGCCCTGATGCTGATCGACATGGACAACTTCAAGTGGATCAACGACTCGCTCGGGCACGCCGCCGGAGACGAGGCGCTGGTGACCCTGTCGCGACGTATCGACGAGAATTCACGGCTGACCGAAATGATCGCCCACACCCAGATGGGTGCCGCACGTATCGGCGGCGACGAGTTCATCGTGCTCTACCGTATCGCCACCGAATCGGAGGTCGAACCGCTGGCGAAACGCATCCTGGATGCCGTCACCGCGCCGATGTCGTTCGATGGCATCGACTACGAACCCAGCGTGAGCATCGGCATCGCGCTCGCACCGACGCACGCAATGACGCTCGACGAACTGCTCAAGCATGCAGACACGGCCATGTACCAGGCCAAGAGCCGCGGCGGTCACTGCTATGTCGTCGCCAAGGTGCCGATGGAACCCACCGGCACCCAGGCGAGCGCCTGATACCGCGCTCAATTGGTCGCGGCCGACCTGCCTCGACGCCATCCATCTCCCCACTGATAGCTGGCAAGGCCGGCCATGATCACCAAGGCGCCCATCCATTCACGCGCAGTCACCGCTTCACCGTTCAGCCATTGGCCGATCACCAGCGCAATAACCGGGGTGACCAGCGTGACCAAGGCCACGCGGCTGGCGAGGCTATGGCGCAGTACGTAGAAGTACAGGGTGAAACTGAGCACCGAACCGAACACCGCCAAGTAGAGGATCGAGCTCAGCGTGCGTTGCGAGACATCGTCCGGCCACTGGCCGTCGCCGGCCCACCAGGTGAGCAGGTAGAGCGGCACCGCAACGATCAACGCACCGGTGGTCGTCTCTAGCGGCGGCGTACGCTCGCCGAGCCGCTTGACCAGCACCATGCTCAGCGAGTGCGCGGCGACCGAACCCAGGATCGCGAGCATGCCCCACAAGGCCGACTGGCCGAACGCCGGTGCCTGACCAAAGATCACCACCAGGCCGGTCAAGCCAAGCAGCATTCCCAACACGCGAAACGGCGTGAACACCGGTTCGTGCAACCACACGGCCGCCATCCAGCCGGTGACGACCGGGGTCAGCCCGAACAAAACGGAGACCAGGCCGGAAGGGATCTGCTGCGCCCCCCAGTAGACGCCCGTCATCGCCGCCCACATCCCCAGCCCGGCGACCAGGTAGGTCATGAACGCGGCACGGTGCCAACGCATACGGCGGCTGAACAGCGCGACCAACAGCAGACAGATGACCAGACTGATCACCATCCGCCCGGCCACACCGAACAGAAAGCCCACACCTTCACCGCTCCACTTGATTCCCAACGGGGTCGTTGCCCAGATCAGGATCAATCCTGCATAAGCTGCCGGGACAGACACGTTTTCCTCCTTGCGTAAAAACAAAAAGGCCGCAGCTTTTTGGGCTGCGGCCTTTTCAGAAACAGATGAATAATCTGTTTATAAAGGCACGCCGCCTCCTTTCCAACCGTGCGCTACACGGCGGATATAGAGGCAAACAGACATGGCGAAACCTTTATTCATGGGCTCAGTGTGCATCAGGCCGTTGCCATCAGGCAAGGCAGAAATCACGGTTGGCGAACAACTCGCCGGTATCGGATCGGCATCAAACATTTATGACCGTCGTCGACGTCGCGACGCGGCGACGGCTGTTACTCAGTTGTAACCCGGAATCGCGAGATGCTCCTTCACGCGCGCATCTTCGCAATCTTCATGCGCCAGATACTCGCGCACCATGCGCTTCTCGAACTCTTCCTCGCGATGATGGCGGCGATCGATCCTGCGGGATGCTGCTTTGATTTCATCCCAGCTGGCAGGAATGCCATCGTTTTCAAAAGACATGCAAGCTCTCCTTAGAGCAAAAAAAGTTAAACACGATCTAAGGTGCTGAATATTCAGCACATAGGCACAACCATAGACCAGCTTTCAGGCAGGCGCACCAATATGGTTCGACAATTCGGTGTCGCTTCACACTGGCAACCGCAATGTGCATTTGCACATGCCGGAGTACTACATCGTAAGGCGTGTGATCTTCTGATCGACCGTCGGTTCCACTTCTGTAGACCGGTGTGCGAACTAAACGTTTTCACCCCGTCAGAAGTTGAGCCAGATCATCTCCCGAGACCGACAAACTATTCCTCTCGTCGCATCGCTCGGCCTGTTTCACTGCCCCTACAAGAAACATCATGTCTCGCAACGTGCTTTTCAAGGACTTCGCGTTGCCTTGAACAGCTTGTCGGGCAGCCGGCGTCCATCACCGCTATGCTGGCAGCAGGTCGGGCGCAATCTCGACCGCCCGATACGTCGGCAGCGAGGCTTGCCGCCACATGCATCTTGTCGGTTACGATGCCTGGGGCCGGAGGGACGGCGAAACGTTTCACACACGCGCACAAACTGAGCACACAATCACAACAAGGCATGAGTTCGAATAACGAAAACCCGCCCGAGGCGGCACCGCAACGTATCTACTTCTTCGCCACCTGCCTGATCGATCTGTTGTATCCGAACGCCGGCCTGGCCGGCATGCAGTTGCTGCGCCGCGCCGGGGTCGACGTGGTCCTGCCCGAGGCCCAGACCTGTTGCGGACAACCGGCGTTCAACAGTGGCTACCGCCAGGAGGCCCTGTCGGTTGCCCGCGCGCAGCTTCGCTGTTTCCCCAACGATTACCCGGTCGTGGTCCCTTCCGGCTCGTGTGCCGGCATGATCAAACATCACTGGCCGGAGCTGTTCGCCGGGGAACGCGACGAGCAGCAGGCGTTGCGCATCGCGCGCAACACCTACGAACTCACCGAATACCTGGTCGATATCGTCGGCATCGAGCTGACCGACCTGGGCCGGCCGACCAAGGTAGCCATCCACACCTCCTGCTCGGCGCGCCGCGAGATGGGTGTCGCCGATCGTATCGAGCGTTTGGTCGGACAACTCAGCGCAGTCGACGTGGTGGAGCAGGAACGTAAGGCGGAATGCTGCGGTTTCGGCGGCACCTTTGCGGTCAAGCAGGCCGACGTGTCCGGCGCGATGGTCAAAGACAAAACGGCCGCCTTGAAAGCCACCGGCGCCGATATCGTCGTAAGTCAGGACGTCGGCTGCCTGATGAACATCGGCGGCGCCCTCGATCACCAGGGCGACGACACCAAAGCGCAACACATCGCCGAGTTTCTCTGGGACCGCACCTCATGAATCAGACCGAGGCGTTCCACGAGCGCATCGACGAAGCGCTGCACAACGACCAGATGCGGCGCAACTTCCGCTCGGCGCTGTCGGGCATCCAGGCGAAACGCGAACAACAGTTTCCCGATGACGCCCAACTGCAGGCGTTGCGCGAGCAGGCACGCGCGGTGCGGGCCAATGCGCTGGTCAAGCAACCCGAGCTGCTCGAACAGCTCGAAGCCAAGCTGACTGAGAACGGCATCCGGGTGCATTGGGCGGAGAATCCGGAGCAGGCAAACCAGATCATTGCCGACATCCTCGACGCCGCCACCGCCAAAACGGTGGTGAAAGGCAAGTCCATGGTGTCTGAAGAGACCGGCCTGAACACCTATCTCGAACAGCGTGGCATCGAGGTGGTCGAATCAGACCTCGGCGAGTTCATCATCCAACTGGCCGAGGAACCGCCGTCGCACATCGTCGCGCCGGCGATCCACAAAAACCGCCAGGAAGTGGCACAGCTGTTTCACCGCTTCTACCCTGACCTGCCGTACACCGAAGACATCAACCAGCTGACCGAAACCGCGCGCCAGATACTGCGCGACAAGTTTGCCCACGCTGATGCCGGCATATCCGGCGTGAATTTCGCGGTGGCCGAGACCGGCACGCTGTGCCTGGTCGAAAACGAGGGTAACGGGCGGCTGAGCACGACCGCGCCGCGCGTGCATATCGCGATCACCGGCATCGAAAAGGTCGTCGAGAAACTCTCCGATGTGCCGCCGCTGCTCGAGATCCTCACCAAATCGGCTACCGGCCAGCCGATCACCACCTACTTCAATATGATCAGCCGGCCACGCCAGGCCGGCGAACTGGACGGGCCGCAGGCAGTGCACCTGGTGTTGCTCGACAATGGCCGCACCCGCATCAAGGTCGACGAGCAACTGTTGGATACGCTGCGCTGCATCCGCTGCGGCACCTGTATCAATTATTGCCCGGTGTATGTACAGCTGGGCGGCCACGCCTACGGCACCGTCTATCCCGGCCCGATCGGGATCGCGCTCGAACCGCAGCGGCTCGGCATCGACCAGGTCGGCAGCCTGACCTCCGCATGCACCTTGTGCGGTGCCTGCGGCCAGGTCTGTCCGGTCGAGATACCGCTGCCGAAACTGATCAACCGCCTGCGCGCCGAGGCAGTCAATGCGGGGCGCGAGGCCAGCCCCTTGATCGGTCGAGGCGCACTGCGCAACAAGACAGAGGCAACCAGCTGGAAACTGTGGCGTTTGGTATACGCCAATGCCTTTGTGTACCGCTTGTTCGCGCTCGCCGCGACGCGCCTACGCTGGTTGACGCCGAAGAAACTGGGCGGTTGGACCCGCTACCGTAGCGCACCCAAACCGGCAAAGCGCACGCTGAACGAACTCGCCCGGCAAAAGGGGTTTCGCAGTGAGTAAGACCCGCGACGCCATCCTCAGACGGCTGCGTGACAACCGGCCGACGGACCAGCCGCTACCCTCGCCCTACCGCAAACCGCTTGGCTGGGATAGTGAACAGCGCATTGCATCGTTCACCGAGCGTATGCGCGCCGTGCGCGGCGACGTGTATAGGACCACACCTGCCGACTGGGCGAGAACGGCGGCGAAGCTGTGTGAAGAACGCGGCCTCAAGCAGGCCCTGGTGGGTCACGGACCGATCGCTGACCAGTTCGTTGCCGATGCCTCCGACAGTGTCGACATCCGTCGCTACGCCCAACCGGTCGAGGAATGGAAACCGACGTTGTTCCGTGCGGTCGATGTTGCCGTGACCGGCTGTCGCGCCGGCCTGGCCGAGAGCGGCTCCTTGGTGTTGTGGCCCGACCGCAATGAGCCGCGCCTGATGTCGCTGGTACCGCCGGTGCACATAGCGGTACTCGACGCCACCCGCCTGTACGAGAACTTCGCGGAGATGCTCGCGGTTGAACAGTGGGCTGCCGGCGGCATGCCGACCAATGCGCTATTGATCTCCGGCCCGTCGAAAACCGCAGACATCGAACAGACACTGGCCTACGGCATCCATGGCCCCAAGTCGCTGATCACCCTGATCGTTGAGTAGTGCAGCGCGACGTGGTCAATCCGTGCCGCGCGCGTCGAGCGCCAGGTGCTTGGTGCGGATGAAATCGGAGTGCGACACATACATCAGATCGGCCAGGCGGCGTATCAGCAGTTCTTCGTAGTGGTGAATCTGGCCGTCGGCGCAGGCGACACCCCACAGCCCTTCCATCAAAGCGAGCTTGCGCGGCATATCGAAGTTGCCGTTGATCAGGTCGATCTGCTGGTGCAGCGAGGTGTGCTGTTCGGCCTTGTCGCGCGCGACGTCGACCAAGTCTGCAAGGTCGGCATCGCTCAGACCCCATTCCTTCTGCAGCACCCCCCTGAGTTGGTCGAGCTCGAGTTTATCCAGCGAATGGTCGGATTTGGCGACCTCGATCAGCAGTACCGCGGCCGCAAGGTGTAACGCAGCATCGTTGTCTTGCGATGCTTCGGGCTCGGTCGTGAAAAAGCTTTTGAGTTTGTTCAGCATATCGGTTGGGCACCTGTGGCCAGGCGCAATCATTATTGCGTTTTGATTAGTTGAGACCATCGCAATGCGCACAAGTGCCCAATACGCTGGCCGACCGCGTTCGGCAGACGCCCCGGGCAAATCGGCTGGCGCTGACTGGGCCGGCCCGACGGTTGCACAGTCACCTAGCCGAGCAGTCAAAAGCAAGGCATTGCACCGGCAAAGCAGCCCAAGGGCTCGCCACCGGCAATCGCGATGTCGGCAACATGATCCCATGTCTTCGACAACACGCCACAATAAGGCCGATGCATTACTTTAATTCCTTACGAGGCGTGGCGTCTTCGTCTAGTCTCCCCAAGCAGTGGTGGTCGAATAACGCGTAATCCCAATATCTTGTGAGGAGTGGGACGAATGATCGATTATTCGGAAAAACGGAACTTCATCCGTATGCCGATGAACTGCCCGATATCGATGCTGACGACCGGAAAGGACGAAGCAGACTATGGGCAATTGCTGGACCTGAGCGCCAGCGGCATGCGTTTCATCAGCCCGCGCGAACTCGACCGCGGCGATCGCCTGCAGATCGGCGTCAGACCAATGCGCCCGATCACCCCACCGCTCGAGGCCGAGATCGAAGTGGTGAGGTGCACCGAACGCAGCGACGGCTTCGATATAGCCGCATCGATCGTCGAATTGCAGCCACCGGCCTACGACGACACAAACACGCTACCCATCTGATCGCGCAACACTCAAAAGAACGCCGGCTCACAGCCGGCGTTTTTCATTCAGGGCCGATAGCGACCCGGCCGATCAACGCAACCCTTTGCAGCTGGCGTAATAGGTGACCGTGGCCGGCCAATCACTGAACACACCGATGACGCCGACCTTCTTCGCCAGCGCATCGAGCGCCTTGAACTTGTCGCCCGGTTTCTCCACTGCACCGACCGTCGTCTGGTGGTACCAGTCTCCGCCACCATCGGTCAGGTTCGAACGCTCCAGCGTCCAGGTGATGATCTTCAAGCCGGTACGCTTGGCCATGCGCGCATACAGCGACGGAACGATCTCACCATCGTCGGTCGTCGTCAGCAGCATCCACATCGGCGGCGCGATGATGCGCACACCGGAATTGCTGATCTCCTGCATGTAGCTTCGCAACGCGCGGCGGCTACCCATCAACTCTTCGAACGCCTCTGCCTCCATCGTCTCGTAAGAGTCGTCGAGGTAAACGGCCTGTTTGCCGAAGCGCGGCTCGTTCTGAATCCAGTACACCACGTCTTCGAAATTGAACGATTGCGCATACACATCGCGCGGCGACACACCGGCCTCTTTGTATTCATCGATCATCTGCTGCGCGTATTCTTGTTGTGTGTATTCGCCGTCGTAGGGCATCTCTACACTTGGCGTCTTGAGCTCGGGTGTCATCTTCACGTCCAGTTCCTTGAACAACTCGATGCTTTCCTTGTGCGACATCAGCGTCCCGAGACTGTTGAGCTTGTCGGTTCCGGCATACAGATCGGTGCGCCAATCGGCGGTGCCGCCGACATACTCTTCAACCGTTGTCGCCAGCGGGTTCGAAGCGTCCATCTTTCCCTTCAGGGACTTGAACTCGTCGAGCGTGATATCGCTGGTGCAGCACATGGCGCTGGCAGGCAGTGGTTCACCATTTTCGTCGACCTCGGTGCCGTAAGGGGAAAAAGGCACGGAGCATTTTTCGGCCAGCGGGGTCAGCAGGATGTTGGTCGTGGTATGCAGATCGCACTGCGAATGGCGGCACACCAACTCGCGGTCCTTGGTAAAGGTGACATCGCATTCGACGATACCTGCACCCATGCGCGCGCCGGCGATGTAAGACTCTTTGGTGTGCTCGGGGAACTGCAGCGCCGCGCCGCGGTGCCCAATCGAAAAATCGGTCTTGTAGAAAGGTCCGTCCTTGCACTGCTCGAGCGCATCCTTCAGTTGAGAATCGTCCATGTTGTCGACCAGAAAGAACGGACGCGGACCGAGCTGAACGCTATCAGCGTGCCGCGGAGTATGGTGCGGCTTGGTGTGCTTGCTCGGCTTCCAGTCGCGGTCGAATGCCAGCGCACTGGCGCACAGCGATGCGGACACCGCCAATAGGGTGAGTTTCAAACGCATTTCTTTGAGATCCCCGGTTATTGTTGCGAGTCGCCGGATGTCGGCGAAATCTGCATGCACGCTAACGAGAATCTATTTCCGATTTGCGGCGCGGGCGTGAAGGCTTCGTTGCAGAAGCATGAACGCGGTCGACGGCCAACAATCCGGAATCCCCATATCCGGCGGTTTGTTTCTGCAATGCAGACAAGCATTCGAATTTCGTCTTGCCAGCAAGCACTTCCATCAGGCGCCGCACAACACTCTGGCTTGTGGCGCGATTCCGCGAAGTCAATTTTTATCTTTATTTTTCAGTATTTTATTTGTCAATTCCAGGTGCAGGCGGTCGACTTGGCACGCCGTTCGCTATATCTCCTGCAAGCGCAACGACGCGAAGCTTGATAACCCGGAACCACTGAAAGAACACATTTTTGGAGAGAGACCATGACCGCACTGAACATCGAAAACCTGGCCCTGAACGCTGATCTCGACAAAGCCGCTATGAGCGCTGTTGTCGGTGGTGGCCGCGTCGCCTACGAATTCCTCGGCTCGACCGTCGGTTCGATGTCGGCTTGGAGCTACACCGGTCGTTCGACCCGTCGCTTCCTCGGCAACGTGTACCTGAGCGGCAAAGGCTGGACCCGTAAGTACCGTACCTCGTACCAGTACAAGCGCGTTCAGTACAAACTGAACCACTTCAACGAGTTCTACCAGTAAGAACTCCACCACCGGCACCTCGGTGCCGGCTGGTAACCACAAAACGGGACCTTCGGGTCCCGTTTTTTTTGTTTGTCGCGCAGAATGCCCGCGATTCACACCGCCAGCTCTACGCGTTCGACCAGACCCTGACCGAGTCCAATCGTTGAAAAGCATCGTCGCGCGACCTCTTTCAAGCCGGTGTATGCGGGGTGATTCGACATCGCCCGAGCCAGCGCTGCGTGACTGCCTAATCTGAGCGGATCTACCCAACATTCCACTCAGAATCGTTTTCTCAGGTCAGACATACATTACATCCTGCGATGTGCGCCTCCCCGCCCGCACTTGATGAAAAAATTTAATTTTCATTTGGGAACAGTATGTTACAAGTTTCTCGATCAGTTTTCGCCAAACCTGGCACGCCGCTCGCTATATCTCCTGCAAGCGCAACGACGCGAAGCTTGATAACCCGAAACCATTGAAAGAACACATTTTTGGAGAGAGACCATGACCGCACTGAACATCGAAAACCTGGCCCTGAACGCTGATCTCGACAAAGCCGCTATGAGCGCTGTTGTCGGTGGTGGCCGCGTCGCCTACGAATTCCTCGGCTCGACCGTCGGTTCGATGTCGGCTTGGAGCTACACCGGCCGTTCGACTCGTCGCTTCATCGGCAACGTATACCTGAGCGGCAAAGGCTGGACCCGTAAGTACCGTACCTCGTACCAGTACAAGCGCGTTCAGTACAAACTGAACCACTTCAACGAGTTCTACCAGTAAGAACTCCACCACCGGCACCTCGGTGCCGGTCGGTAACCAAAGAACGGGACCTTCAGGTCCCGTTTTTTGTGCCCGAATGGCCACATACGGTCTGCGCCCGGCAAACGGGCGCGTGCTTACCCGCCTGCGGCCGGCAGTCTCACCGCACGAGTTCGGCGACGCAGACAAGCGCGCGGACAGCAACGCGCCGGCTATTCGCATAGTGGTAAACGCACACGCGCTCAACTCGCTCTGGCGACTAAGCGCCCTCCTTCGAGCCCAAGGCCGCTCCCGAAGAGAATCAGCACGCCCGGCGCCACGCACCCGGACCACGGGCCGGAGCCCGGTCGAGCACGCCATGCTTCCACCAATCACTCACCCAGGCGGCGCCCGACAATGCAATGCGGCAGGCGACACCTACACGTGAGAGGCAAGGCGCTACCCAACAGTTGCTAATTATTCGTTCCTCTACCACAAACTACTAAGCAGTAGCGGCTCCTCATGATTTCGGGATGGCAGTCCCGACTAGAGATTATTTATTTTTTAAAAACAATAATTTGCAATTTATCTGCACAGCAAAAATCAGAACTGGCACGCCGCTCGCTATATCTCCAACAAGCGCAACGACGCGAAGCTTGATAACCCGAAACCACTGAAAGAACATTTTGGAGAGAGACCATGACCGCACTGAACATTGGAAACCTGGCCCTGAACGCTGATCTCGACAAAGCCGCTATGAGCGCCGTTGTCGGTGGTGGCCGCGTTGCTTGGGAATTCCTCGGCTCGACCGTCGGCTCGATGTCGGCCTGGAGCTACACCGGTCGCTCGACCCGTCGCTTCATCGGCAACGTGTACCTGAGCGGCAAAGGCTGGACCCGCAAGTACCGCACCTCGTACCAGTACAAGCGTGAGCAGTACAAGCACAACCACTACAACGAGTTCTACCAGTAAGAACTCCACCGCCGGCACCTCGCTGCCGGTCGGTAACCACGAAACGGGACCTTCGGGTCCCGTTTTTTGTACGACCACTCGTCGGCTCGCATAACACCCCCCTATCTGGTCCGGCACGCAAGCCAAGGGACGCGACCCTTTGCCGCGCATCACTCGTTACGGCGCGAAGTTTGGTCCCCCACAGACGCCCTCATCGCAGACGCGCGATAGTTGGCGGCTACGCAACCGGGTTGGCAATGCCAACAGCGATACGCCGCCAAGCAACAAAAAAACGAACCGACACTACTCGCTCGCAAGTCAGCACCGCGCGGACATTTAGACAGCTGCAGGAACAGCTGCGAACCAGCTATTCATTTGCCAAGAGCTGCGAAGGCACCCTGAAAACAGGGGGTTATGGAATTATCGCTCCATTTGATAACCCGGCTGGCACGCCGCTCGCAATGTCAGATTGGAGCGTGAACAACGCCAAGCAGGACCACTTAAACCATCAAACGGATATTGGAGAAACCCATGACCACATTGACCATCGAAAACCTGGAGCGACATCGTTGCTTCGACAACAGCGCGCTACGCGCGATCATCGGCGCCGGCCTCGTCTGCCGGCGGTTCGTCGGATCGACAATCACCGCCTGGACACCCTGGCGCTATACCGGCCGTGTAACACGCCGCTTCTTGGGCAACGTCTACCTGAGCGGCAAGGGTTGGGCACGCAAGTATCGCGCTTCGTACCAGTACATGCGCTGCCAGTTCAAATACAACCACTACGACGACTTCTACCAATAAAGCCTGACCGATGCCCGGCTGAGTTTGGGCATTCACGAAATGGGGCCTTAGCGCCCCATTTTTCTGGCACCCGCGGTCACACCCATGATACGTGCCGTAAACGCCCGCGCCGGACCCGCCCATAGAAACCTGGTCTCAGGCGACTCAGCAGGCTACAAGTCTAATTCCAACACTAAGTAGTATTTCGTCTCTTCTTAACCAACTTAATACCGGGGGACAGCGCACTCGCTATCCGCGGACAGCATCTGCTGGGAAACTTTTTTTACCTATAAAAACATACTGTTATGGACTTTTTCATTCGCCAAGGGAGAACCTGGCACGCCGCTCGCTTTATCCCCTACAAGCGCAACGACGCGAAGCTTGATAACCCGAACTACTGAAGAACACATTTTTGGAGAGAGACCATGACTGCACTGAACATCGAAAACCTGGCCCTGAACGCTGATCTCGACAAAGCCGCTATGAGCGCTGTTGTCGGTGGTGGCCGCGTCGCCTACGAATTCCTCGGCTCGACCGTCGGTTCGATGTCGGCTTGGAGCTACACCGGTCGTTCGACCCGCCGTTTCCTCGGCAACGTGTACCTGAGCGGCAAAGGCTGGACCCGTAAGTACCGTACCTCGTACCAGTACAAGCGCGTTCAGTACAAACTGAACCACTTCAACGAGTTCTACCAGTAAGAACTCCACCACCGGCACCTCGGTGCCGGTCGGTAACCAAAGAACGGGACCTTCGGGTCCCGTTTTTTGTGTGCGCCAGCCACCCCCTTCGAATTGAGCATGACCTGCACGCCCCGTCCGTCCATCACGCAGCGCCAATCCTATGAACGCCGACGGACGCGAGCACACCGCCCCTTTTCGCTCGCCGGCAAGGCGTATGGATAAGCAGACAAAATTCCCAGATAGGTCTTTCCAAAGCCAACAGCTATCGCATCCACCGCGATACCTGCGACCACACAGCGAAAGCCTTCAGCACATTTTTATTTCTTTATAAACAGTAAGTTAAAGCGTTTCGACTGCCGCTTTTCCGAAACCTGGCACGCCGCTCGCTATATCCCAGACAAGCGCCAACAACGCTGAGCAGCAACCTTTAAACGACACAGACAACGACTTTTTGGAGAGACCCATGACTGCACTGACCATTGACAACCTGGCCCTGAACAAAGAAATCGACAATGCCGCTATGAGCGCCGTGATCGGCGGTGGCCGCGTCGCCTGGGAATTCCTCGGCTCGACCGTCGGCTCGATCTCCGCATGGAGCTACACCGGCCGTTCCACCCGTCGCTTCCTCGGCAACGTGTACCTGAGCGGCAAGGGCTGGACGCGTAAGTACCGCACTTCGTACCAGTACAAGCGTGTTCAGTACAAACTGAACCACTACAACGAGTTCTACCAGTAAGAACTCCACCGCCGGCACCCTGGTGCCGGTCGGTAACCAAAGAACGGGACCTTCGGGTCCCGTTTTTTGTGCCCGGCATATCCGTCGTAGCCGATCGGCCAAAGCTACGCGTGAGCCACGCGGCACTCCCGCTGCAGAGACATCGCCCACCAACGCGCCTTTTCGGATACCGCTTGCAACGGTCGCTCACACCCTGCGCCATGCCGAAGCCATCTTCCTCGTTAAGAGCAGGACACTGTTGAAGCCTTCCACGCAACAAGCAAAACGGGCGTGAGGTCACTCGCTATACTCTACAAAGCGCAGCATCACGAATTTTGAGTTTGCGATATCATCCAAACAGATTGACTTGGAGAGAAAGCATGGCCGGATTGACCATCGATAACCTGGAACTGGATAAGAACCTGGATAAGGCCGCCATGAGCGCCATTGTCGGTGGTGGCCGTGTTGGCTGGGAATTCCTCGGCTCGAGCGTCGGTTCGATGTCGGCCTGGAGCTACACCGGTCGTTCGACCCGTCGTTTCATCGGCAACGTGTACCTGAGCGGCAAGGGTTGGACCCGCAAGTACCGCACCTCGTACCAGTACAAGCGCCAGCAGTACAAGTACAACCACTACAACGAGTTCTTCAAGTAAGCAGCCCGCCGTCGGCACATCAGTACCGACCGGTAATCCAAAGAACGGGACTTTGCGGTCCCGTTTTTGTGCCCACACCGCGGCCCGATACCTGGCCTTCAGCCGACAACTAAGACACCTCCTCACGAGCTACCCGTATTGCGAACCTCCATGCGCCACGTGTCGTTGCTGCAGCCAGGCACGGCAACAACCCATCGCGGATCCGAGCACAAAAGCCGGGAAAGACGCACTTAGCAGGCCCACTTACCCACCACTTGATGACGCGAACCGGCTGCCAGACCGAACACGGCCAAATGGAAACATGAACCAACACCCCGGCATTTTCTGTCTCTGTAAAGCGAACGTTTTCTAACCAAGATCTCTCGACGCCATGTGCCGATAAATGTTGCCGAAGAAATATTCATTCGAACAAACAACAACTTAGGAAAGATTTGCAGGCGCATCACCAAACCTGGCACGCCGCTCGCTATATCTCCTACAAGCGCAACGACGCGAAGCTTGATAACCCGGAACCACTGAAAGAACACATTTTTGGAGAGAGACCATGACCGCACTGAACATCGAAAACCTGGCCCTGAACGCTGATCTCGACAAAGCCGCTATGAGCGCTGTTGTCGGTGGTGGCCGCGTCGCCTACGAATTCCTCGGCTCGACCGTCGGTTCGATGTCGGCTTGGAGCTACACCGGTCGTTCGACCCGTCGCTTCATCGGCAACGTGTACCTGAGCGGCAAAGGCTGGACCCGTAAGTACAAGACCTCGTACCAGTACAAGCGCGTTCAGTACAAACTGAACCACTTCAACGAGTTCTACCAGTAAGCACTCTACCGCCGGCACCTCGGTGCCGGTCGGTTACCAAAAACGGGACCTTCGGGTCCCGTTTTTTGTTTGGGCGACGCATGCCCGCCAGCCATCCAAAGAAGCCATTACGCCCGCTAGCGGTTGGACTTACGATGTCGGGCTGTTCGCGCCGCCGCTTCTTTTGCTCTAGATTTCATCTTGGAACGACACGATTCGAAAGGAGGTCAGCGGGATGCTTGCTGCTCTCAGGGCCATTTGAGAATTTCAGGTCGAAAACCAGGACGGCGAAATCGTTGACCTGTGATCACGCGCCGTCTCGACCTTCGGGGCGAGACCGAGGCGCTTGAGCGACGAACGACAACGCGGGCGGCGCGACCACCTGCAAGATCCGCTTCCAGGGCCAGTGGGAGGCGAGGAGAGCGGCCTCCACTACAACCGCTTCCGCTACCACGACCCCGAGGCCGGCCAATGCCTCGGCCCCGACCCGGTAGGGCTGGCAGGGAGCACAAGACCATAGGGGTATACGGCCAATTCCAACGGCTGGGTCGCCCCCTTAGGGCTGGCGGGGTGTCCGCAAGGCTTGCGTTCCGGAGAAGGCGACATCGGCACCTACGGCGACTTCATTCGCAGTGGCTCACCTGGGGATAACATCACGTCTCACCACATGCCGTCTGATGAGTTGATGAACCGTCATTGAGTGAGCAAAAATACTGGACTATCTGGCCTCTCTGATCACACGCGGCATGGTGACCTGAACGCCCCGGTTCCGGCGCCCCTTGCATCCGATCCGGAGCGGTCCAACGGAGAATGGGGCATGTCGGATGATTTGATGGATTTGCGGACTGTTTTGGAGAATGCCACCAGCTTGACTTGGTCCGACGCGCTCTTCATGCCACCCGACCGTCCCCGGTCGCTTGACACGCCCTGCATCGTGCATGATACCGACGACATTGAAGACGATGATCTGGATCTGCCCAATGTCGCCATTTCGCATGCGTTCAACTACGTCATTGGCATCCAGACAGTGCAGAGTATTGTTGAGAACGCCCAGCTACAGAAGGCCGATGCCTCGATCGACGATCTGTTCAATGCGTTCGAATACTACCTAAGCCACGACGCGTTCATTACTTTCTGATACCTGCGTCTGAACGGTCGGACCAGGCCTTTGGGACAAGCCTGAGGTGCCGGAACGCCGCGAACTCCACCGTCGCTACATGGACGGAGAGATCACGAAGCGGCAGTTTCTCGAGGAAATTCGGAACCCGGGCAACTACCATCCCGAAGATCCGCCCGCTAACAGGAGTCACGAATTCATGGAGGACTGGTGAGCGAAATGAAGCCCAACATAAACGAACTGCTAACCAACATCGCCTATGGCGACCGCGAGGAAATCGTCGCAACCTTCGACGGAATGGATTGCAGCTTTACGGACGCCAAGGGACAGAACGTGCTGTTCCCGGCCATCGCCAAGAAGCGCGGTCTGACGGCATTCTTCCTCGATCGCGGCGCGGGGATGGATCAGCAGAACATCGACGGCAACACGCCGCTGCACCTGGCCGCGGCCAACATGGACATCGACTCCGCTCGCGTGCTTCTGGAGCGTGGGGCGGACGTCACGCTTGAAAACAAGCACGGCAACCAGGTGCTCTGGGCCGCGTTGATGGAGGCGATCAAGGTGGTGAACCTCCCCCAGGGGTACGAGCTTCTAGAGATGCTTCTTGCCCATGGAGCGGAACGGGATCACCGCAACCATGCCGACATGACGCCCCGCTTCTTCGTCGAAAGCAACGTGCGCGACGCGCGAATCCGCGCTATGTTCCTTACCTGAACGTCTTGGCCTCTGGCGCGAGACCGAGGCGGTCGATCCGCGTCATCTGGCTCCGGCAAACATCCGGGATGTGCATACACAGCTGCACAGTGTGGCCACGTCCAATCCGGGAAACATCTATGCTGGACCTATCGCACCCTAGCATGTGTACTGATCCCCTAACGGTCTACTCCACTTCCTCCCTGGCAACCGCATGAGCGTGACCCATCTGTTCGAAGCTCTCGGCCATAGCGCGATCGCGGGTCTGATCGAAGACGACATCACCGGCCTTTTCCCCACTTTCGTCGCGCCGGCTGAGTGGTACGGCTACCCGCCTGCGCTCATTCCGGCAATGAGCGACGGCTCCCTGCCGTGCTATATCGGTCTGTGGCGTAACTGGTTCGGGGAACGGGCAGACAGCTTTGTCGAGATGAGTGTTTCGCGCGACCATATCGTGCATGAAATCGCACGCAGCGACCGTCAGTTGATCGATTTGCTATGCGCCCGTCTGATCGTGCTGCACGACGGTATAACGGACGAGATCAGGGCCTTTGCTGCACGACATGAGGCCACGGATCTGGATCAGATCGACGAAGCGACGCTCGACACGGGCGATGCGCCAAGCGGACTCGCCGGGCTATCGTCCTTTGCCGGCTCCCTGCCGCTGGAATCGACGGATGCCGCAACCTATGACGGGGCATTCCCAGTCCCCGGCCGGACCTTGCCGCCTACAGCCCTCGCATTCGAATTCGATCCTGAAACCTTCGGAGATGTACCCACGGTTCCCGGCTGGCTCGACCAGAACACGGACAAAACGGCGGCTTTCCGTGAGTGTCTGAGCCAAGGCGACATGCCCGGCGCATGGCGGTATCTCAATGCGAGAGGCTGGTCGTTCCGCGAAGCTGCCGAGGCGCTATCAGCAATGGCCGAAGCTTCGACGGACCCCAATTTCATCGAGATGAGTGCGCTATGGATCGCCCATGCCAAAGCGACAGATGGCGGATACTGACTGGGCGGCAAGGATTATTCCTAGCGAAGCCCCCTTCCCCGAATTTGCGAATTCCTCGCAACAGCGAAACCGGCAAAAGGATTAGCTGATTTCCAACCTAGCCCGCAACACTAAGTTGCAAACAGCTACGGGCTGAATTCCGAAATCTCGATGATCCGTAAACAAATTTTAGATTGCCGACAACGAGCGGACGGCTCTGAAAATTCGAACTTATAGCGTCAGCCACGTTGGGCCACAGGCGACGAACTACCGGATGCAAGCCAACCTTCAACATTCCATGGGCTTGCCGAGGCTGTGAGCCAGTAGTTCGCAATCTCTTGCATATTGTTGAAGTTAGGGTCGTCAACTCCCCCCCATATTCCGCGACCCAGCACGAAACTACGCGCGAATTCGTTCCAGGAAGCGAAGTGTTGCGTACAGATACTCGCTGCTTTCTCGATCAAAGGCCGGGCTTCTTCTTCTGACAGATAGCCTGCGCCTACCGCTACTCGTGTCACCGTAACGGCGCGCCCCAGATCGAATCCGTATGTCGTCAGCTCACCAGCCGCATTGGCTTCGAGGTAACCTGCATTGCGGAATGTGGCCTGTCCATTCACAAAATTGTCCACGAACTCATTGATTTCCGCGACGCCTTGAGGCCCGTGATCTCCAGACAAATATTCGCGTAGCTGATGTTCATCCATCACTGTTGACTGCTGCAAAATCTCATCAAACAGATACACGTGCGTACCGTCGAGCAGCGCCTGGATCTGCATCATCGCTTCCGACGGACCGTTAACATTCCACGCGCCACGTAACCAATCCTGCATTTCCGCTTTGGGCTTGCAGGGATCTATGACATTAACAGGAAACAGGTTTGACTCGCTGAGGATGGCGCCAACACTCAGTTGTCTCGTTAGGTTGCGATTATGCTTGTGTGGGATTCGGCTAAACCAACCCAACTCGTCGGCATCAGCGCGCTTTAGTGCTGCGCGCGCTCGTCGGATATCCCACCAACGAGACCCAGCAAAAATCACTGCGCCGACTGTCAAGCCGGCGATAATTTTAATAATGGTATCCAGCGTATCTGTCATGAGATTCTTCAAATGCTCGACGAGAAGTAGACAGGGACCGCCCCGATTATCCCAGGGTTTATCACCCAAGCATTACGCGACGCCTATCACGAATTGATCGGCTGATTTTGCGACCAACCCGATTCGTACTCATCATTTTGGAGGTCTGTTTACGCACATCTTCACGAACACGCATCGTAGTATTGTAAGCGGACGTGGTTCAATCCAGTTCGACAAGACAGGCGGACCAGTCGTAAGGCCGGCTTGTTGAACGATAGCTTCCCGCTTGGGTAAGCAAGTATCACCACGGGTTTCGTGCGAGTCGAACGTTTGAACGATCCCTGAAGCCAGTGCATATTCTTTGTTTGCTTTGCGTCATCCAACTAATCTCCTGAGTATAAAATGCGCCGTCATGCGCAAGATTTTCAAGAGCGTCCGGAAATAGCATGTTGCAAAACCACCCTGGCGAGACTCATTTTCCCGTTCGCCCGCTTGGGCTGCTCGCAGCCTTCGAATACCTACCGCGCGCTCAAGAACTCGGCGGGCGCGTACTCGTTGCAGCAGCGATCGTTCTTGTGGCTTCAGGCCTTGTACTATTTGGCATTCTCTCCGATGCTCCCGAGCCACCCGCCTGGGGGCTACCCACAGTAGCCACATTCGGCGGCACAGCGATTGTGTGCTTGCTGGGAGTCTATTTGCTAGCCCATCGTGCGGCTTCGGCACCAGCACGAGAACAGCAGACCTATTATTCGCTTGGCAACGTTCCCTACCCGTTGGACGATGAGAAGAGGGCAGCCTTACAACTCGACGGTGTAAACGCAGAACGGAGTTGGGCAGAGACGCTCGAGTTTTGGCCATCTGCGGCGCGCTTTGAGCGCGACGCTCCCGTGTTTCGCACCTTCAAATTAGCGACACGTGAGGAAATGAAACTTGGCCTTGAAAATGACTGGCGTATTTT
Organism: Thiosocius teredinicola; assembly: GCF_002009425.1. Taxonomy (NCBI): domain Bacteria; kingdom Pseudomonadati; phylum Pseudomonadota; class Gammaproteobacteria; order Chromatiales; family Sedimenticolaceae; genus Thiosocius; species Thiosocius teredinicola. The sequence continues at coordinate 474,462 of NZ_CP019936.1, read as the reverse complement.
ATCTACGATGGCATATCGCTCGACTGTCGATCAACTGCGTGCAGGTGTGCACTCGCGACAGTTCATCGAAACGGCTTTTGGTCCGGAAGGAGACGCGATGTTGAATCGGGTCGCAAATCTCACCGAGCTGCCGTTAGCGACCGTCGAGACAACGCTTAAAGCAGCTGGTGACCGGCCGGCCCAGTTGATATGGGCATGGGATCTATGGCGCATTATCCCACTTTCACGCAAGGCCTTCATGGCTGGACTAATCACTGAGGAAGAGGCTTGGCGCGAAATGTTAAAGGCAAGCAGTGCGGTACATGCACTGTTCGATGATCTACACGCTTATCATGAAAACCAGCGGATAGGCCACGCGTTCTGGGCGAACAACTTTGCTGCCGCTCAGGCACGGCGTAAACAACTTGATGCGTTCGAAAAGAATGAACTCCAAAGACCCATTTGTGAGCTCGGGTGGATAAAGCACCCGGCAGATACGCTGCACACGCTGATCACACCAGTGTCTAATGCTGACTACGTAGATGCGATCGACGATAGCCGCCTGCTGCACTGATACTTTGGGTCGAACTACTGTCGTCGCAACATAACCCGACGTCACCTGGCATCACGCCATGGTGACCCGCCTGCTGCTCGATTCAGTCGCCCCATACTCACTACGCGCCTCGCGGTAAGGGCCCAAAGGATCGGCACCGATGGTGCCTCTCACATAATCAAGATAGGCAGGACTCTGCACCGCCAATAGCTTCCCTCGGGTCCGTTCCAAGCGTTCGCTCATGCACACAGTCTCGGCAACCGACGCATAGTGTTCCAGATGCAGGAGCTCCTCCAGGCTGTGGATATGCCGCTTCCATAAGGCCACGTTGCGCTGCTCTTTGATCTCTAGCCCGAACATTTCACCAGTATTCGGAGAGCCGGCGCGTTTCGCAGCCGTTGGGGCGCCGGCTTGGAGCGAAAGTCATAGCCGTCGCTATGACTTGAGTGAAAGCCAAGCCGCAGCGAGCGAGAAACCGCAGGAATCCGAATAGAACGACGCCGGGTACAAACTGACCTTTTGGCGTTCGCCTAACGATTCAAGGAAATCTTCGCCGTTCCAGATACTTAAACCAAAGGCGATGTTCGACTGGTGAAATGTTCGGGCTAGGCGCTCCTGGCACCAATCCGACGTCAACAGATAATCGAGCGTAAACAGCTTACGTATCTCCGGATCGTGAGCATCCCGACCGCGGTAGCTGCCTTCGGCCATGATGTACAACAAGGCCCGCAGCGGCGGGCAGGCATCTTCGATCGTGCGGTCATCCAGGTAGCGCCGCGCCTGGATAGAAAAGCGCCGAAGCCCGAAGCCACCCGGCGGCCTCCCTGCTGGGCGCCACCGCAGCAGGGGCTGTTCGACGAGACGGGGTGACAACGCCAGGATGACTTCGTTCGGGCTGTGCCGTCAGCGGCACAACCATGGCGGCGGCTGGCCGGCGGCAGATACCCGGGCTGCCCGGGCCGATCAGGCGAGACTGCCCACTGTAAGCCAACAAACAGATGGTTTTTACTGCCTTTACGCTCGCACGCATTTACGAACTCTACGGCGAAGTAGGCTTCGAGGGTGAGCATGCCGCTTATCTCAAGATGCTACGATGACCGCCGGGGACAGCCCGCCCGACGACATCTACGCCTCGGTCGAGGCGCTTTCCGCGGAAGGCAACGACCTGCTGGACGATGACGACCCGGCCGGTGCCGTAGCGCGCTGGCAGGCTGCGCTGGCGCTCCTGCCCGAGCCCAGGGCGATCTGGGACGGGAGGACGACAGGGTCGATCCGCTGCTTCGGGCCGATATGGCCGAGGGTCAGCAGATCTTCGAGGATTTCGGACTGGACTACCTGACCCCTCTGATCGAACGCGGTCTGGTCAGCTGAACGCCTGCCGCGGGTCGAGCATTTCAATCGCCGGCATGGTGGAAACTGGCAGAACGATACATACGGATCGCCGAACAACCCGTCCTGGCCCGAGGAGTTCTGACCATGTCCAAGATAATCGTGACCGCCTCGGGGGCGGAGTGGCCGGCCTCGGCGCTGATGGAATTGAAGTCGCTGACCGGGATGGCACCGGCAGAGGCCAGGGCGGTCGCGGCTGGCAAGCCGCTTCTGGAACGCGAGCTCTTCGGGAACGATCACAACGCTGTGGCCGCCGCGTTGCGCGGCGTGATGGCGCTGGATGCGGCAGCGGGTCTCGGGCTTGCTTATTACGAGCTTGAGCCCGACGAAGACTTCAGCGCCGCGCCGCTTGCCGAACGCAAGATCGACGCCGGTGTTCTGGAAAATATCCTGGCCGAGGCGGACGGTCTCTACAGCTAATGCGCCAGGTTTAGCCGAGCCTTGGCCTCTGGGGCGAGACCGGGACCGTCGAACGCCCCGCCGCGAACGACAAAGGGGACGGGCGGACAATCGGCAACGTCCGTTTCCAGGGCCAGTGCGAAGACCCCGAACCCGGCTCGCCCACTGGGGCGAGGCCTATCCCCACGGCGTGTCGAACCCCGAGCTCTTCTTCTCGGCCAGCATGCATGCCTTTCACAGGACCACGCGCGACGTTTCCGAGATCACACTTCTCAATCTGGTCCATGACATGGAGACGGGCCGTGTCGTCGAACCCGCGACTTGGGTCGTTGGCGGAGCTGCAATGCCGTCCGGCCCGCTTCAGCCGCTCGCGGTTGCGGTTGCGGTTGCGGTTGCGCCGATGATCGCGCTCGATCAGGCGGAGGCCATGGCTGGCGCGCACCCTTCCCGACCCGCTGATCTGGGCCGAGACGCCCAATACCGATGACTATTCGACAAGCCGCTTCGCCTTTTGCCGCCCAGAGACGGGCGAAGGGGGGATCGAACCGGACACTTGCCGTTTGCCCACAATCATCCGGTTCGTGGTGATTGAGTCAGCCTATGACGCAAAGGTCAATTTCGCCTGACGCCTTACAAATGCTCGGTTGCAAGCGGAGCGGAACGAAAGACCCCGGTCCGCACATCACAAAACGATGCTCTATGCCGCTCGGCGCTGGATTTAACATCGAACACTTTTATATTTTTTGTATGTTTACACCAAACATATCAACCCTGCTCTAGCTCTTGCAGACCCTCGCACTACACTCAGGGATGAGTTTTTTATTAATTAAAAACAAATACTTAAAAGTTTTTCGCCGCGAAACGGGCAAACCTGGCACGGCGCTCGCTATATCTCCAACAAGCGCAACGACGCGAAGCTCGATAACCCGGAACCACTGAAAGAACACATTTTTGGAGAGAGACCATGACCGCACTGAACATTGAAAACCTGGCCCTGAACGCTGATCTCGACAAAGCCGCCATGAGCGCCGTTGTCGGTGGTGGCCGCGTTGCTTGGGAATTCCTCGGCTCGACCGTCGGCTCGATGTCCGCCTGGAGCTACACCGGTCGCTCGACCCGTCGCTTCATCGGCAACGTGTACCTGAGCGGCAAGGGCTGGACGCGCAAGTACCGCACCTCGTACCAGTACAAGCGTGAGCAGTACAAGCACAACCACTACAACGAGTTCTACCAGTAAGAACTCACAGACCGGCGCCAACGCGCCGGTCATTGAACGGGGCTTCGGCCCCGTTTTTTCGGTCGACGAATCGACCGGAACACGAGTAGGAAAATACGCAAACAACTGTAAGCCCGATGACGAATCCACCCTGATCAACCATGCTTCAGGGTGAAGTCGGTCGACCGGGACGATGTTTTCCTAGATTGTTTTCTCCTGTCGCTGTAGGTTTCATAAAAAAAGCCTGAGATGGCAGGAAAAATAGCCGCACAGGCCCTGGGGAATGCCATGACGATTTTTAGTCGAAACAGCACGCGAAGCGCTGCTGGTGCCGGACGGTCCGGGCTGATCGCGCTCGGATCCTGCTTAATAGTTTTGTTTGCCTTCACCGGTGCAGGCTGCAAGTCGGTCGCGGGTCCTGATTACAAATCTCCGGATGCACCGCAGAAGGCGGACTGGGTCGGCGGCACCGAGCTTGCCGATATCGCGGCGGCCAAGAAAGCCATAGAACCGAACTGGTGGCATGGCTTTTCCGATCCCTACCTCAATCAGCTCATTGATCGCGCGATCGATGGCGATTTCAATCTCAAAATCCTCGCCCTGCGCCTCGAACAGGCAGGTCTCGGGATCGAAGATGCCGAGAACTTGCGCAAACCGACCGTCAACTTTCAGGCAGGCGGTAGTTTTCAGAAGCAGTCAGGGCAGGCATCTACCGAGTCATACACGCAGTCGACCGGCCTGAACTGGGAACTGGATATCTGGGGCAAGGCCAAGAAAGCCGTCAATGCCAAAGAAGCCGAGTACAAGGCCTCCGAAGCCGACTGGCGTGCGGCCTACCTGACCCTGGTGTCGAGTGTCGCGACCCGTTACTTCGAGATACTGCAGTTCGACGAACAGATCCGTAATCAGGCTGCGACCCTCGAACACAACGAAAAGCTGCTGCGTATCTACACGGCCCAACTGCGCGAAGGCCTGGTGCCGGAATCGCGCCTGTTGTCGCAACGCGCAGAGATCAACACGTTGCAACGCGACCGATTGGAACTCGAACGGCAACGCCGTGAAGCGGAGTTCACGCTGGCGACATTGATCGGTGTGCCGGCCGGTTCGGTGAAAGTGCCCGGTGGCCGCCTCACCGACAAGGTGAAGATTCTCGACATCCCGGCGGGGCTGCCGTCGGAACTGCTCAAGCGTCGTCCCGATATTCTGTCCAAGGAGTATCGCGTGTTGGCAGCGCACAACCTGCTTGGTGAAGCGCGCTTGGCGCAGCTCCCGAAAATCTCGCTGACAGCTTCGGCCGGCAGTGCGTCGAACATGCTTTCGAGCCTGCTGAAAACCTGGACCTTCGGCCTGGCACCGTCGATCAGCATCCCTATCTTCGACCCCAGCATCAAGACCAACATCAAGTCCAAGACGGTCGATATGAAGGTTGCAGAAGAGGAATATCGCAGTACGGTGGTCAAGGCCTACGAAGAGGTCGAGACCGCGTTATTGAACGTGTCTTATCGCAAACAGCAGAAAGAAGAACTGCGCAAACAGATTGCGAACCTGCGGGTTGTGCGCAATGTGCAATATGCCCAGCTCGAAGAAGGTCTTGTTTCACAGCTTGAAGTGTTCGAAACGGATCGATCCCTGTTGGGCGCGCAACAAAGCCTGTTGACCACGCACCAGCAGATCCTGGCGGACATGGTCAACCTGTACAAAGCCCTGGGTGGCGGCTGGCCCGCGGAAGTCGTTAGTCAGGAATAATCAAACCTGCATAGCAGGCTGCATGATCGGCTTGTGCGCCCTGGGCGCACGGCCGACCCTCATAGTTCAGAAGAGATAATAAGTATATGAGCCTGACGCTCACTCCAATCGGCAATTCAGACCTCGCTACCTTGAGCCTCACTGAGGGCATGCTGGCCGTCGGCCGCAATGACGAGCCGTTCTCGTCCTATCCTCGCGCGCTGTCGGGACGCCTGTCTCGGCGCCATGCAAGGCTGTTCTTCGAAGATGGGAAGTACTACGTCGGCGATCTTGGCAGCCGCAACGGAACCTACGTCAACTCGCAACGCGTCGGCTCCGACCCCGTCGTTATCCGCAGTGGCGATGAAGTCAACTTCGGTGGCGACATCAAGTACCTGGCCGCCGTAGAGAAACCCAGCGAAAGCGAAACTGCTCAGTTGGCAAAGCTCAACGTGACCCTCGAGCCGAAACACCCGCAGTCAGGCGTGCTACGCGTCGTGTTCCAGCAACTGCCGGTACTGATCGGCAAGGGCAACGAACCATTCTCGGCGTATGCAAAGGCGTATCCCGATGAAGTCGCCTTCCTGTCGCGACGCCATGCGCACATCTTCTCGCGCGACGGCAAACTGTTCATCGAGGACCTGGGCAGCACCAACGGTACCTATGTCAACGAGCAACGCCTTGAAGAAGAACCGCACGCACTGAGCGGTGGCGAAATCGTTGCATTCGGCGGCGACTTCTTTGTGTTCACCGTGTCACTCGGTCTCGGCGATGCCGGGGGCGCCACCCAGGTAATCGATGCTGATGCCACCCGCGTGTTGTCGGCAAAGGCCGATCCTGTGCAACCGGCATCACCGGCAACAAGCACCGGTCAGGCGGTCGTCGAGACACCAAACGACGACTCGAAGCCAACGGCAACCACCGGCAACACGCCTGCACCCGCAGCAGTCGCAGCCGAAGCCGAAGCCGAAGCCGCATCAGCGCCGCAAGCGGACGAACCGAAAACCGTGTTCGTTTCCTCGGCAACATCGTTTCTGGACATCCTGTGCAGCGAACAGGCCGACAACGATCCGGACGGTGCAGATGCCCAGCGCGAAGGTGCCGGCAGCAATGCGCGTGGCAGCGGGGCACAGGGCCAGGCCGGCACTTCCGGCCGTTGGGTGGCACGGATCGCTGCGCTGGTGTTTGTTGTCGTAGCCGTCGCCGGCATCATTTATCTGCTGCCGAAGAGTGACGAGTCAAAGATCGAGTCGCTGATTGATGCCGGCAAGTACCAACAAGCCGCCGAGCTCGGTAACGAGGCATTGCCGACAGCCGATGCCGAAAGCAGCCTGGCGACGCTCACCGATCGCGCGTTAATGAACCATGTCGTCCCTGCGTGGACCACGCACCTCGACGCAGCCGAATTTGATGCAGCCAAAGCCGTGCTGGCAGAGGCCGAAGCGCTTACCAGCAACAATCCGCGAGGCGCCCGCTTGTTGAAACTCCTGGGCTGGATAAGCGAGCAGTACGCTTTCGTTGCCGAACACGGCGGCTCGGAGATTCAGATCGCGATCTACAAAGATGAACCGGCGCTCAAAGCGCTGCTGAGCGGCTGGGAAGCAGACGAGACCAACAACCGCCGCAGTCTGCAAACGATTTCGACGTATGTACCGCAGTTCGCGACTACCAGTCGCGACATGTACAGCCGCCTGCGCAACCTGCGGGCCGCGAAGTCACTGTACGTCACGGCGATCAACGAACTCTCTGCGGGTATCTCCAAGAAGCTGCGGGCAAGCATGCCGCAGACGCCGGAGCAACGCGAACGCACGTTGGAGGCGGTCAGCGACGACATCGCCAACTTCCGTAGCAAATACCCCGCGGTCACCGGCGTCAATGCGCTGGATACCGACTTGCAGCAATACCGGGAAGTGATGGCGTCGATCGATGCCCGCAAACTTGCCGCAGTGACCGACCAGTTGGAGAGCAACAAGCCGTCGACAGAACCTTTCATCAGTCACTACGAGTGGATGACTGCGTCGTATCTGCCGTCGGGAGATTTTCTTGACGGCTACCGACGCGCCGTCAACGCATGGCAGGCGGGCGATACCGCGCTGGCCATCGCAGAGCTCGACAAGCTCGATGCAACTGCCTGGGACGGGCTTGCGGCCAACAAGAAGGCGCACTTCCAGCAGGTCAGCGACGCATTCGCCCAATTGAACGCGAACAAAGGTGCAGACGACTACACCGACAGACTGATCATGTTCAACGCAATGCTCGACCAGAGCGCCGACAGCTACTTCAGCAAGGCAGTCGCCGGCGACTTCCATGCAGCGAGCAGCGAGATCGCAACCAAGGCCGATGCCTTGTTCGATACCGCACGAGGTCACTGGCGAGCATTTCGCGATGCGGGCGGCATCGACGGCGGTATTCGAATTCAGCCGACCATCACGGATGCCTACCGTGAGCAGACGACGCGCTTGTCCGAAGCGCTGTCGACGGCGACACAGGCCGCGCAGCTGTACAGCTCGATCGGCAAGACACTGCAACCCAACAATCGCGATCTCCACACAGAGATCAAACTCGAAATCAAACGCCAACGGATGTGGCTGAACGATCTGGGCATGGTCATGGGACCGACCCTGACCCAGGAAAAGTTGGCCCTGCTGCCGAGCGTCGAAGAGGAGAATGCCGAATGAACAACAAAGACGACAAGTCGCTCGATACGCCCTTCAATCTCGATGATCATGATTTTGCCGGCCAGGAGATCCTGACCTCTGAGCCCTCACGGCTGATGCGGATCAGCATACTGGTGATCTTCGCGATGATCGTCGCCGCCGTCGCCTGGTCGTTCTTCGGCAAGGCCGACGTCATCGTCAAGGCCAACGGCATGCTCGCGCCCGAGGGTGAGGTCAAACGCATCTATGTGCCGATCGAAGGTGAGATCGTCGACAACTTCATGGTCGAAGGCAGCCCGGTATCGAAAGGCGATGTACTGCTGCGCATCAACTCGCCGGGCGCGGTTCAGCTAGCGACTGCGGCGGAATCGGCGCAACTCAAACTCAAGGTCGCTGAGCAGAAGTCCGAGCTCTATCCCGAACAACGCAAAGGCATGGAGGCCCGCCTCGAGCTGATCAAGGTGCAGATCGCATCTGAACAGCAGCTTCAGGACAAGCGTATGGAAGAGAGCATGGCCAAACTCAAGGAACAACAGACGCTCAAGCTGCAGAAGGCCAACGTCAACCTGAAGCGCGCCCAGCAGGCAATGAATGCCGCCTACGAAGACTGGCAGGCGCATGTGCGTCTGCGTAAGACCGAGGGTGGTGGCGGCATCTCGGCACGCAAGGTCGACGAGAAACGTAGCGAGTATCAATCGAAGCGCGCCGAGTACGAACTGAAAAAGACCGAGCTTAGCGAATTCGAACTCGAGTTGACCAAAGAAAAGCTCAAGATCGTCGAAGAGATTCAGAAGAAATCGGAAGGCCTTTCCAACCTCAAGGTACGCCTTGCCGAACAGCAGGCGCAGATCGACCAGGGTGACCTGCAGAACGAGGCCTCCGTCCGCATGGCACGGGCCGAGGTACGCAGTGCCGAGCGCATCCGCTTCGATGACCTCGATGAAGATGCCTTCCTGTTGGTGCGTGCGCCGACCACCGGTGTACTGACCGACGTCGAAGCCACCCAGGATGGCGTCAAGGTAGACGGCAAGAAGCCGGTCGCCGGCATCGCACCGAGCGAAGCGAAGATGGTGTTCGAATTGGAGATCCCGGAGAAGAACCGCGCCTTCCTCAGAGAAGGCATGACGCTGAAGCTCAAACTCAATGCGTTTCCGTTCCAGCGCTACGGCGCCATCGAAGGCACGCTGCACTACATCGCGCCAACCGCCACGCTCAGCGCGTTGGATCGCAAGCAGATCGTTTACAAGGCGCGCGCCCACATCGACCGCGAGAACATCGAAGTCGGTGAAACGAGCTACCCGTTGCGCTACGGCATGCTGGGGGTCGGTGAGATCGTTGTACGCAAGCGCCGACTGATCGACCTCGCGCTCGACCCGTTCAGGCAAGTAGCCGGATAGGCCAGTCTGAACAACGTCAGGAGAATGAAGGGACACGCAGTTCCTAATGGACTAACCCAATAAGAAAGGTAAGCAAACATGACTACAATCGCTCGCATCGATGACAAGGAGATCACATCAGACGATCTCATCCGTTACTTGAAGATCGGCAACAAGTTCGATCAGATCGTAGAGGACATCATCACCCAGGAGATCACCGCCAGCGAGGCAGGCCGCATGGGCTTCAACGTCGGTGACGATGAGATTCAGGCAGAATCCGACAACCTGCGACGGGTGCTGGGCTTGCACGCCGCCAAAGAGACGTTTGATTTCCTCGACAGCGTCGGCTTGTCGCTGGAAGGCTTCGAGGACTACCTGCGCGATTCGCTGATGCGCACCAAGGTACTGCAACACGTCTGCTCCGAGCAGGCGATCAAAGACTTCTTCGACCTGCACTCACCCAAGTTCGAATCGGTCGAGGTCAGCCAGATCATTGTCGATTCCGAAGGCAAGGCACGCGAACTGATTGCGATCCTCGAAGAAGACCCGGAAGAGTTCCCCAACATGGCCAAGTCATTCTCGCTCGATCCCGAGACGGCTGAGAAAGGTGGCGACATCGGCACCGTGGTTCGCGGCGGCCTCAGCGGCGAGATCGAAGCCAAGATCTTCAACTCACCGGTCGGCGAACCCCTCGGCCCATTCGAAACCGATGACGGCATGTTCCACGAAGTCTACATGGTCACCAAACGTCACAACCCGACGCTCGATCTGACCACGCAAAAGATGATCACCAAGCTGTTGTACGAGAAGTGGCTCGATGAGCGTCTCGAAGAGCATCGCGTCGAGATCCTTTAAGCCGCAAGACCTTGCGCCAGGGATAACGGATTGACATCAAAATAACGAAAGACAACAAAGACCATGGAAATCAAAGAGCTCGTGGAATTTCTGCGCAGCGTGGAAATTCTCTCTGTATTTAACGATGACGAACTGTCGGCGCTTGCCGGCAAGCTGGAGACTCAGAGCTACGAGTTCGGCGATTCCGTGATCGACGCCGGTAACCCGGCGGACGGACTTTATATCGTCAAGACCGGCACCATTCGTCTGTTCAAGCATGAACACGACAAGGAGCTGAGCGTCGGGCTGCGCAAGGCGGGGCAGACGCTGTCGGAGTTGGCGATTCTGCGCGAACATCGCCACGAATACTCTGCGCGCGCCTCGAGTGACGCCGAGGTGGTGATGATTCCACGCAGTGCGATCACGCCGATCCTCAAGTCGAATGCCGAAGCGGCATCTTTCGTTACCAATCACGTCGCCATCAGCAGTGCCGGCGGCCTGCTGACGCAGATCTTCGATCTGCGACGCAAGGTCAAGCAGGACGAACTCGAAGACCTGGTGCGCAGCATTGGCGTCAAACGTTTCTCTGCCGGCACCGCCATCTTGGAACAGGACGGCAGCGGCGATCGCCGCTTGTACTTCGTGCGCACCGGCACGGTAAAGATCACGCGCGCCGAGAAGAAGGCCGAACGCCACCTCGCGACCATTCGCCAAGGTGAGTCGTTCGGTGAAAAAGCGGCGTTGACGGGACAACGTCAGCCGTTCGCGGCCACGGCCGAGACGGACGTGACGGTGATGATCGTGCCCGAGCGCACGGTCAAGCTGATCCTCGACCGCAACCCCGACTTCCGCCAGGTGCTCGAGAAACGCGCGCAGGCCACCGAGCGCGAATTCGAACGCCAGGAAAAACTCGCGGCGGAACGCAAACGCACCTCGCTGTTCGACCTGCGTTCCAAGTCCGGGCCGGGCCAGAAGGTGCTGCGCCGCTTCCCGCTCGTCGAACAGGCCGAGGAGATGGACTGCGGTGCCGCATGCCTGGCGATGATTGCCAAGCACTACAAGATTCCGATCACGCTCGGCAAGCTGCGCGAGATGGCGAACGTGACAACCGAAGGCGCCACCTTGGACAGCCTGGCAAAGGTCGGCGAATCGCTGGGTTTCACCACGCGCGGCCTCAAATGTGACTACGACTCTCTGCTCGGTCTCGAGCTGCCGATCATCGCGCATTGGGAAGGCTATCACTATGTCGTGATCTACGGCGTGTCCAAAACACACGTCTGGATCGCCGACCCCGCAATCGGCTTCGTCAAGATGGACCGCGCCCGCTTCGAGCAGGGTTGGGCGGGGATTGCGCTGGTATTTACGCCTAGCGGCAACCTGGCGCAATTCGGCGTATCCCAGTCGCCGTGGCGGCGATTTGCATCGTTCCTCGCACCCTACAAGAAAACGCTCGGCTATTTGTTGATGGCGACGTTGGTGATCGAGGCCCTGGGCATCGCCCCACCGGTCATCGTACAGAACGTGCTCGACAACGTGATCGTTCACCAGAACCTCGACCTGCTGACGCTGCTGATCGTGGGCTTGGTGCTGACGCATGTCTTTATGCAGACGACCACGGCCATGCGGGGGATGTTATCGAACTTCCTGGTGCGCAACCTCGACTTCTCGATGATGTCGAGTTTCTTCAAACATACACTCGCGCTTCCGCTGTCATTCTTTACCAAGCGGCGTACCGGCGACATCTTCGCCCGCTTCCAGGAAAACGCGACGATCCGCTCATTCCTGACCGAATCAACGATCAGTACCCTGCTCAACGTACTGATGATGTTCGTCTACCTGATCGTGCTGTTTATCTATAGCGTCAAGCTGACGGTACTGCTCCTCATCCTGATCGTACCCATTGCTTTGTTGACCCTGGCGGCTACGCCCAAGATCAAGCAATACGCGCGTCGCACGTTCGAGGCCTCCACCGAAGCCGAAGCGGTACTGATGGAGACCATCAGCAGTGCAGAAACCGTCAAGGCGATGGGTGTCGAGCGCTCGATGCGGCTCAAGTGGGAGAGCAAGTACGCCAATGCGTTGAACGTACAGTACGACGCCGCCAAGTTCGAACTCGGCCTCGGGGTGATCAGCCAATTGCTGAATGCCTCGATCAGCGTGACGATCCTATGGGTCGGCGCACAGCTTGTCGTATCTCAGGAGCTGACGGCCGGCCAGTTGATTGCGTTCAACATGCTGGTCGGCAGCGTCATGTCACCGATCATGGGGATAATCGGCCTGTGGGATGAACTGCATGAGGCCGGGGTGTCGATGGAACGCCTGGGCGACGTGCTCGACCTCGATCCGGAGCAGAAGCCATCCGAAGCGGCATCGCGCATCGTCCTGCCCGACCTGAAGGGAGATATCCGCGTCGAGAACCTGTTCTTCCGCTACGGCGGCAAAGAGACACCCTACGTACTCAAAGATATCAGTTTCTCCATGAAAGCCGGCGAGCAGGTGGCGATCGTCGGCCTGAGTGGATCCGGCAAGACGACACTGGCAAAGCTCTTGGTCGGGTTCTTCCCGCCAACCGAGGGCAAGATCTATATCGATGGCTACGACCTGGAGCTGGTCGACCTCGAGTACCTGCGACGACGCGTAGGCTACGTCATGCAGAGTAATCTACTGTTCTCCGGCACCATCTCGGAAAACATCGCACTCGGTGACGAGAATCCGGATCGCCGGCGTATCGTCGAGGTCGCCAAGCACGCGGATGCACATCGCTTCGTCAGTAACCTGCCGCTCGGCTACGAACAGGTCGTCGGCGAACGCGGCGTTGGCCTGTCGGGCGGGCAGATACAGCGTATCTGTATCGCGCGCGCCTTGTACCACGACCCGCAACTGCTGATCTTCGATGAAGCCACCTCGGCACTGGATTCGCAGTCTGAGAGCAACATTCTGACGAACATGCAGCACGTCTTCGAGGGACGCACCTCGATCGTCATCGCCCACCGACTGAGTACCGTTATGAATGCCGACAAGATCCTGGTGCTGTACGAAGGCGACATCGCCGAGGAAGGCACCCACCAGGAACTGGTCGACCGCAAGGGCATGTACTACCAGTTGGTCCGTAAACAGATGGCGAACGAGCGATGAGAAAGTTTGTTCGACGTGGTTCCATCGCCCAGGGACTGGGTACGGTTCTGGAAAAGATCGAGATCCTGCGCGCCAGCCTGCGTTGGGCGGCGCGTACCAACGAGGTCGATGTCGCCAAGCTGCTGAAGCAGTGCAATGAACTGCGTGACGAAGCGGTCGAGCAACTGCGCAAGGATCGATTGTTCACCGCAACGGACGGCGACGGCGACAAGCCCGAACCACTGCGCAAACCTGTCGATGAGGCAAAGTCGAGTGCCGCCGAGCGGCGCAAGGCACTCGACGAACGGCAGTTCGTGTTCGAGGGCGTGTTCGGCGACAGTCCGGAGTTGCTTGATGCGATGGAGATCGCCGAGCGCGCTGCACCCACCGAGTTGCCGGTATTGATTCAAGGCGAGAGCGGTACGGGTAAAGAACTGTTGGCCAAAGTGGTCCATGCCAACGGCGACCGTAGCGACAAGCCGTTCGTGTCGGTCAACTGCGGTGCAATCCCGGAAAACCTGCTCGAATCCGAGTTGTTCGGCCACAAGAAAGGGGCGTTTACCGGTGCATCGGGCGACCGCAAGGGCAAGTTCGAGAGCGCGCATACCGGCACGATCTTCCTCGACGAAGTCGGCGAATTGCCGCTGCAGGGCCAGGTCAAACTCTTGCGCGCCCTGCAATCGAGTGAGATCCAGCGCGTAGGCTCCGACCAGCCGATTACCGTCGACACGCGCGTGGTCGCGGCGACCAACCGCGATCTGCTCGAGATGTCACGACGCGGCGAGTTCCGCGAAGACCTTTATTATCGCTTGAGCGTCATCCAGGTAACGATTCCCCCGTTGCGCGACCGGCGCGACGAGATCCCGCTGCTGTTGGAATTCTTCCTCGAAGAGGCCACCGAGAAGCTCAAACGCGAAGTGCTGCGGCTGTCGCCGCGGCTGCACGCGTTTCTGATGAACTATCACTATCCGGGCAACATTCGTGAGCTGCGCAATATCATCTTCCGCCTGGCCTGTTTAGCCGATGACACAGCAGATGTTCCTCACCTGCCGAAACACGTGCTCGAAGAACAGCCGGGACAGATCCCGATGGGCGACGTGCTGAGCGATTCGCCGCAGTCGCTATCCGACGTCAAGAAGGCCGCGAGCGATGCGGCCGAACGACTCTACCTCGAACAGGCGCTGAGCGAGGTCAATGGCAAGGTCACCGAGGTCGCCAAGAACCTCAGCATGAACCGTACGCACGTGCAGACGTTATTGAAGAAGCACGGGATCAGCTCGAAGAGCTTCAAACGCACCAAGACAAGCTGATCGCCGGCAATCAGCTCGCAGACAGGCTCGGATTGATCAGGGTCCGCGTCTCGTCGTCATCGTCTGCCTGTGCGTGCACAACGATCAACGACACGTTGTCCCGCGCCCCGCGCGACAATGCCAGGTCGAGCAACTGGCGCGCTGCCTGAACACAACGCCCACCGTCGAGGTACTGCGCGATCTCGGCATCCGGCACTTCGTTGTACAGACCGTCGGAACAAATCAGGTAGGTGTCGCCCGGCTGGACGTCGAATTTCTCGATATCGGCCTCGAGCAGATCTTCAGCGCCGATAGCACGCGTGATGATATTGGACGGCGGATGACTCTCAACATCGTCGCGGTCCAGCAGGCCCATGGCAATCCATTCTTCGAGCTGACTGTGATCGCGACTGATCTGCTCAAGGCGCCCACCACGCACGCGATACACGCGGCTGTCGCCGACCCAGATCGCAGCGGCCTTGTCGCCCACGCTGATCAGTACTGCGGCCGTGCTGCCCGATATCCCATTGCCGGTATCGCGGGCCTTCTTGATCAACGAGGCATTGGCATCTTTCAGTGCCTGCTCGACATCGGCCGCCAAATCGTCCAGTGACTGCGTTGCCGAAACCGATGCCAATGCGTCGACTACCGACCGGCTCGCCTCGGCGCCGGCGTAGTGTCCACCCATGCCATCCGCCACAGCCCACAGGCCGGCATCACGCCGGTTCAGCACCGCATCTTCGTTCGCCGAACGCACCTTGCCCGCATGCGTTTCAGCAACCGATTCCCAGGTAATGTCCTGCTGTCCATTCATTCTTGTTTTAACTCTTGGTACTTATTGCGCATCGGCTTCGCCTTCGGCCCAGAAATAGACCACCTTGCCTGCCGTTGAACGTGGTCGGCGGCCGAGGCTGATCCAGCCCTCCCCGCGCAGAATCAATTCGTCATCGTGGATGAAGACTTCGCTGTCGTCGATCTGCACATAGGTGCCATTGGTGCTGTGATCGGCCAGCACGAAGCAGGAATGCAGGTAATCTACATGGGCATGGTCACGTGACGCAAAGTCCGATTCAATCGCTATGTCGACGTCACCACCGCGTCCGATCGTGATGCGCGATGTATCCGGCTGCAGCACCATCTGTTCGTTGCGCCAACGCAGCCGCAGTTTGCCCACCCGGGTCACGGCCTGCGCAGCACCGATCGCCGGTGCAAGCCGAGTCGCCACGTCTTCCTGCCAACTGACGGCGTAGACCTTTCCTCGCCCATCGCACAACTCTTCCCGCCACTCATCGGGGTCCACTTCCGACAGCTTGTCGCGCAAGGCCAGGTCGAAATCGGCGGCACTGCTCAGGCACGCCAGTGTCTGTGAGGAGGAAGCCAAACGCGCCAGTTCGCGACTCTTGGCAATCGCCAGCGAAGCATCGCCATTGCCAGCTGTCTGCCGCTCGTCAGGCGCCACCAGGCCGATCTTGATGATCACACCGTGCTCATGCGCTTTGGCTGCCGCGAACTGCTGCATGCGCCGCGAGATCATGAGTGCACTCTCCGGCGCGTCAAACCCGACTACAATGTCGCCAGCCGACTCATTCACCAACTGCGCCGATTCATCCGGCAACAAATCGATCAGTGCGTTTCGAATCCGCTCCGCGCAAGATTCTTCGTGCTCGCTGTAGGTAGCGCGGGCATCGCGCGAACAGGAGATCCGAATACTGACGATGGTCTGCCCCTGCGACTGGTTCGGCATACAGACACCTCCCCTCCGATTGTTATCGTTTATGCGCAGTCCAAACAACGACTGAACCGCGGCTCACCCCGCCAACTATCGGTCGGCGGAGTGAAGCCCGTTGTTATTTTGCAGCGGCTACACGCGTCTCATGCTGATCGAGTACGCCCAATACACCGCGCCGCGGCAGGAAGAAGAACTCGCCCGCCTCGTGCCCGGCAAACTTGATCGGCGCATATTGCGGATCCTGCTCGACATTCAACCGCGCCGCCTGATTCTTCACCCGCGACTGCAGTTTGCGGTACAGGCTGTAGCCTTCGAGAATACCGTCGTTGTTGCGCAGCACATCCAGCAACGCTGCAGTAAAGATCGAGTGATCGCCGCCGCCGGAATCCAGCACCGGCTGAAGCCCACCGGACGTCAACACGGCACGGGCACGTGCGCCGGCCATGATCTCGTACCACTGGTCCTTCTTCTGCTTCGACATGCCGGTCTCGAGACGGGCAACCGACGAGCGCGTCATGGCGCCTGAGTAGCACGAGTCGGCAATGACAAGCACATGCTTGGCAGACATCGCGTTCAATATGTCGGTAACAGCGACGTTGGATATCCAGTTGGCCGAACTGTCGGGCTCCGCATCGACCGGCAACCAATGGCCGCGCAGGTTGACGTTATCGAGCTCGCCATGACCTGCATAGAAGATCAGCAGGTTGTCTTTCTCCGTCAGGGTCGCGCGCAGATTGTTCAACGCAGACAGGATCTGATAACGCGTGGCGTTGAGCAGCAGGGTTGTCTCGAACCCATACTTGCTCTCCAGCACACTGGCCAACTCACGCGCATCGTTCTCCGGCGTTTTGAGCTTCTGCATCTTGGTGTATTCCTGGTTGCCGATAACCAGGGCGTGATACCGACCGAAGTCGACCTTGTCGCCACCCGACGGAGGCGTAGCCCCACCGGTCGACCCCGAGCTTTCCTTCGCCTTCTTCGCTGACGGCGGGATCACGTAGAAGTCGAGCGCGGTACGGTTTCCAAGCTCATCGACCGCGACAATGTTGACCGGCGTACGCGTACCTTGCAGCGACAAGGATTCACGGAACAACCCGTTACCACTGAGCGTACGGCTGCGATCGTTGATCTTGAAGGTTACCAGGCCCTTCTCGGGGCTCACCCGGCCGACCACATCGACAGACTTCGTCGGTGAACGCAACAGCACACTCGGCGCGCCGCGGGTGACCGCCAGCGGCGGCTCGATGATCTCTATCGTCGGACCGTCGGTTGAAGTGGTTACGACCGACGTGGATTTCGGACCCGAGATCGCCTGCTCAGCGGCTGAGATCTTGGTCAGCAGCCGTTGAATCTCTTTCTCGCGCTGTACGACCTTGGCCTGCTCGGTTTCGAGTTGCGATTCAACCACGTCGAGCTGCGCATTCTTGCTCTCGCTGGCTTCGAGCGAATCCTGCATCACCGTCAGGCGGGACTCGAGCTGCTTGATCTTGCTCTGCTGGCTTTCGACTGATTCCGACAGAGTCGACTGGTTTTGCTGCGCATCGACCAACTGGCGTTGCATTGCCTGCTCGTTGCGCTGCTGTTCAGCCTCCAGCTGCTCAACCTCACGACGCCGGTCCTCGAGCTCTTGTGACTTCTGCGCGAGGCGTTTCTTAAGACCTTCGATTGCAGTGGAACTCGATGCCAACGAAGCCTCGCTTTCGCTCAACTGAGTTTGCAGCAAGGTGATCGTTTCCCGGCTTTTCGCCAGATCACGGTCGCGCGTTGCAGCAACCTTTTGGGCGGTTGCCAACTGCTCCTGCAGATCGGCATACGCCACGTTCTGTTCAGCAAGCTGCTTGGTCAGAGACAGACGCTGCGCATCGGCCTTGTCGAGTTGCGTGCGGACATTTTTCAACTCGGAAGACTGACTCAGCGCCGGCGCCAACTTGGCTTTCAGATCCTGTATGGTCTTTTCGCGCTGCGCGACTTGCTGTTTGTAGTCCTGCTCGCGCTGTTGTGCATCGGCCAGTGCACGCGACGATTGCCCGCGCTGCTGCGACAGTTCCTGCTCGAGCGCCGATACCTGTTGCTGGGTGTCAGCAAGCGATTCTTCTTTCTGTTGCAACGCCGCAGCCAATGCACCGATCTCGTCACTGTCGCTGCTGCGTTGTGCGCTGCGTAGCTGGTTCAAGGTCGTGCGTAACTGATCGACGGCGGCCCGGCTGGTCGCCAGTTCACTCTTACGCGCTTCGAGTTCGGCCTCGACCTGCGGCACGCGCTGGCGCAACTGCGCCGACTCTATCTGTACCTCGGCCAACTGACTGGTGAGGCGCAGACGTTCCTGCTGCGATTCGGCCAACAGCACACGCATCTCTTCATACTCACCCTGACCTTCAAGCAGCGAAGCGAGCTTTTCCTGGGTACGGGCATACTCGGCTTCGCGCGCGTTCAGATCGTTCAGCAACTGCGATTTCTCGAGTTGGGTGTTGGCCAGGCGCTTGGTCAGTCGGGTAAGTTCTTGACGGTCGCTGGCAAGCTGCGTGGAGGTCTTCTCATAGCGCTGCTGCAGCTCGTCGGTATCGATAGACGTAGCGGCGCTCCCTTCAGTTTGCGCCTTCAATAGCTTTTGTCGGGTGATATCAAGATCACGTTGAGCGATCTGCAGTTCGCGTTTCTTTTCCTGCAGCTCGGCTTCCTGCTCGGTCAACGAGGCGCGCATCTTCTCGCTGTCTGCCTGCGTATCGGCCAACTGCGCGAGAAGGCGGCGTCGGTCTTCCTGTGCACTTTCGAGCTGTTTGACCAATTGCTCGTCACGTACCACAACCGGAGTCGCTTTGGGGGTGCTCGCCGAGTTGTTTTTGGCCACCTTACGCAACGCCTGCACACGCTGCTCTTTGGCCGCCAACGAGCGTCGACTGCTGGCGAGCCGATTTTCGGCGGTCTTCAGTTGGCCGCGAAGTTTTCCGACCTCCTGCTTCAAACTGGCGTGCTCGGCCTTCACCGCTTTGCGGTTGGCCATCTCAACTGACGATACGAACTCGAGTTGACCATCGTTGAGACCGGACGCCTTGCGATACCAATTCATGGCTTCAGTGAGATTGCGCTCCACTCCAAGCCCGCTTTCATACAGGTAACCGAGATTGATGAGTGCGCGCGTATTGCCTTGCTCCGCTGCCTTGCGATACCAGGCCATCGCCGTCTGGTAATCGGCCTCCAGTCCCAATCCCTTTTCGTAGATCTCACCCACATAGACCTGGGCATCGGCGTCGCCCTCTTTCGCTGCAGGCAACCAGATTCTCAGAGCGGTACGGTAGTCGGCACGATCATAGGCGACGTATTCACCACCGCGAATTTCGCAATCGGTGCCGCTGGTCTTGATTGCCTTGCGTGGCGCGACGAACGTGAGGTTGGACCCGAGCTTGCGGATCTGGCCCGGTAGCAGACAATCGACAACCAACAGGTCATCTGCATTGCCAACTTTGGCGCCTGGCGCGAGATCGGTACGTTGTCCATTGGATTGGCACCCAGCAAGTACGATTGCAGCAGCCGACCCCGTGGCCAACAACAGTCGCCTGAGGGTCGATCTTGTGTTTGTCGGCATCATTGTCTTATCACCTCTCTGCCTGCATTGGCTCGCAGGCTTTACTCCTGACGGGCTGGCGCTACGGCGCCGACCTCAATTGTTCACCCAAAGCGGGTACCGCTCTTTTGCATGGCGTACGCCGCAATTATTGGCCGCTTCTTCGATGCGGACAATGTAAGTCCACCCCGCCTACCGTAGGAACGTTTCCAAGCACGGCAATTATGCTGCGGCACATCTAGCCTACTGAAAGCAGCAAACACCGGGCCAACACGGCGAATTACGCTTGCAAGCGGGTTTGCGCCGCATTGTCGGGCTAGGCACTGCAATTATTGATGGACATGACCAGACTGTTGGGAAAGTTCGTCTGCCCATAGCTAACATTTTTAGCCCTCCAGTTCCTTCTCGCGGAACCCCCAGGCCGTCAAGGGCTACCCGGCCGAGCGAACCTCAGTCTTATCAATAGCCGCTTGGTTTCCGGTTGATACGCGCACGGTCTCTGCCGGTGCGGCGTCAGGCAGTGAACTCTGCACCTGAGTTTCGCCGGCGGTGGATACCGGCGCGGCGGCCAACTGGGTGGATTCGGTCGTCCGCGATATCGGCACGTTGGAGCGCGCCCGTTCGGTAACGATGTCGAACGAAAACTCGTATACCGCAAAACGCAGGCGATCTCCGGCCTTGAGTTTGCGTTTGCCCTGGATGCGTTTTTCGTTGACGAAGGTACCGTTGTTGCTGCCCGGATCGATGACCCAGTAGACCCCATCGACGTATTCGATGAACGCATGCTCACGGCTGATGACATCGTCGGCAATCGTCACACAGACAACATTCGGGCTGTTGCGGCCTTCAGTGCGCGACACTCTCACCAGTCTCTCGGTGATCGGGTAATCGATCTGGCCGGTAACGCCGTGGATATCGCGCAGGTAAACGCCCGGCTCACGGGTCTCGTCGACCGCCGCGCGCTTGGCGAACAGCACCGGCAGGCGCCCTTTCAACAGGAAGACGATGACCCCTGCGATGCCACTCGCAAGAATGGCAATGGCCGCCAATTTCATCATCTGCCCGTCGTGAGCAGGCGCCGCCTCATCCGCGAGGTCTACACCGCCCGGCGTGGCCGGAGCCGTGGTTTCGCTTGCAGCGGTTGCTTGTTTGGCACGCTCAAACAGAAAGTTGGCATTCTTCAGTGGATCGGCAGTCACCTCTGCACTCGCAACCGCGGTTCCCGCAGCCGGTGCCTGTGTTTCAGTGATTTCATTGATCTTGGCAATCACCGATTCATCGTTGACCGCCGGGGTATGGGCCGTCTTGCGCGCGGCAGGCGCAGCCTCCTTGCTTGCGTTGTCGCGATCTACGCTGACCGCATCCTCGTCGGCCTGTTCCGCTTCAGCGATCATCATGCGCCGTGTCATGTCGAGCTGACCGACCAGACGTTGGCTCAAGGCGGTCAATTTGGTGCCGGCCTGCGCCGCGTCATCGGCATGGAAGTGTGCGCCGAAGGTATTGGCAGCAATTCGCTTGACCAGGGCCTGATCAGCCTGCTCACCGATAGTCAGCGCGAACACCGGAATTGCCTGTTCTTTCGCGTGACCGGCCAGGACCACACCTGCCCAACGCTTGAATGACTCGTCCTGCTCGGCGTCACCCGTGGTGATCGTGCCTGCCTGCACCAGAACCACCGACCGTGGCGCGGTGGCATCGCCGCGTGCATCCAACTCGTACAGGGCGCGCTCGAGCCCGGCGCCGACGTTGGAATGCGGCGAACTGAAGGTCAGACCGTCAATCGCGCGCAACAACGCCGGTCGATTTTCCGCCGTCATCGGCGCTATCTGGGCCTGCACAGAGGCCAGATCGTCAAAGGCAATCAAACCCACCCACGAGGTATCAGGCAAATTGCCGACGTAAGTCTTGAGTGTTTCAATAACGGTATCTGAAAGGCCTGCGCTTGCGGCTGTCGACGAATTGTCGACAAGAATCACGAGGTCATAACGATCAGGCGACGATTCGTCAGCGAACGCGACCGGCGCTGTGGCCAACAACAACGCCAAGCAGAAACGCCGGAGCAAACTTGTTGCCCCGGTAGCGGTAAACCGAGATGTTGAACCGTGTATTTTCATCCACTACCACCGCAATGCCCGATTGACTTCCGCCCCGTGTCCGACCGATCTCGGCCGCTCCTGGGAACGTAATCTCCGCCGCCCCTCATTTTCAGATTTTAAAAGTATACAACATGCCCTTTACAACAATTGCAGTACGCAGTGTCAGAAAAATCCGAAGTATTAAGCGATTGAATTCGTGCGATTAATTTCACGTTTGACGATTAAATTCGTTCTAACTGCAATCATTGTTACGGGTTGTTCGTTGTCGCGCGAAGCACGTTTCACAGATATCGCCACACGTGCCGGCTTCGAAAGCGGTACCGTGACAAGCGGCGAGTACGAACTACGTTTCTACAAGCATCAAACGGCTGCCGACCCGAATAAGCTCACGATCTACCTCGAAGGCGATGGCTCGCCCTGGGTCACACCCAGCATCGTCGCGCGCGACCCTACTGCCCGCCGACCTACCGCGCTGGAATTAATGTCCCACGACCCCGGCAACACGCTCTATTTGGCACGCCCCTGCTATCACCAACCGGAAGCACCCGGCTGTCCACCTCGCATGTGGACCGACGGCCGGTACTCGGAACTCGTCGTGGACACCATGGCGGACGCTATCCGGTCGCTAACGGACAGCAGCGGCAACGGCCCGGATATCCGGTTGGTTGGATTCAGCGGCGGCGGCGTGCTTGCGGTGCTGCTGGCCGAGCGCGTGCCGCGCGTTACCGAGGTCGTCACGCTTGCCGCCAACCTCGACACGGAAGGCTGGACCCGTTTTCACCGATATTCAAAGCTAGGCAGTTCGCTCAATCCCGCGGCGCGCGCGCCACTGCCGGAACACATCCATCAGTTGCACCTGTTTGGTGGCGAAGATGCCAATGTGCCGCCACATCTCGCCCGGCCGTTTGCCGAAAAACAGCAGAACGCGGTGGTCGCCGTCGTTCCCGATTTTGACCACCAATGTTGTTGGGAGGCCGCATGGTCTAAAGTATTGGCCTCGTTGTCCCGATGGACAGATATCTGCAGCGATCTGCGCACCCATCATAGGGACATCGACTGCCGGCGAACGACGGACTGACAGAAAAACGAAACCATGCATTGCAAGTATGTTTTACAGGAACGGCCGACTTCCGGCCTCGTTGCGAAGCGCCACATGAGTCGAGGTCGGACGTGCTGATACCCGGTTACAAGATTTTCGACGTGCTGGGCGAAGGCGGCATGGCGACGGTGTATCGCGCCCAGCAGGAGTCGCTGGGGCGTGAGGTCGCAGTCAAGATCATGTCTGAAGAACTCATCAATTCAGACAAGTCGTTCTGCGATCGCTTTCTCAAGGAAGGCAAAATCATCGCCAAACTGCGTCACGAACACATCGTGACGATCTACGACATCGGTTGCACCACCGACAACCTCTATTACATGTCGATGGAGTACTGCAACGGCGGCACGCTCAAAGAGCGCATCCGTTCGCCGGATGGCGTCAGTGACCCGATCACCATCACCAAGCACATCGCCCGAGCGCTTGGCTACGCGCACGACAAGGGCTTTGTTCACCGCGATATCAAGCCCGGAAACGTGTTGTTCCGCGATGATGGCTCGGCGGTTCTGTCCGATTTCGGCATCGCCAAAACGATGGACGACCGCACCCAGTTGACCCAGTCGGGCCTGGCCATCGGCACGCCGGAGTACATGAGCCCCGAACAGGCGGTCGGCTCGAAACTCGATGGGCGTTCGGACCTGTATAGCCTCGGGATCGTGCTGTACGAGATGCTGGTCGGCAAGAAGCCGTTCGTCGGCGACGATGCGGTATCGACGGCGTTGATGCAGTTGCAAAAACCCGTACCGCGCCTGCCAAGCCAGCATTCGCGAATGCAACATATCATCGACGGCTTGATGGCGAAGAACGCCTCGGACCGCTTTCAGACCAGCGACGAACTGATCGAAGAACTCGACTCGCTACGCAGATCGGCGGCGGCGCAGCATTCGCACGGCGATGCGACACGCACCTTCGTGGTCTCGACCAAGGACGTGCCATCACCGACACGAATCAAGACCCATCAGCAGGACGACACCTCGTCGTTCAAGAAGTGGGCAGCAATTGCCGGCGCGACACTCGTTGCAGTTGTCGGGGTCTGGCTGGGCATCCGCAGCGTCGGCAATGACGAGACGCCACAGACGAAGACAACCGTCGTCACCGATCAACAGCTGCCCGAGAACAAAACGCAAGACAAGGTCGAGACGGTCGACAATAACCGGCTGGATGATGTCGAGCTGACCGAATCACAACGCAAGCTGAACCGGCTGCTCAGCATCGCCAGGGCACATATGGCGGTAGGCCGACTACGCAACCCGGTAGGCAGCAATGCCTTCGAAGCCTACAGCCTGGTACTGGAACTCGATCCGGGCAACCGTGAAGCGAAAGAGGCGCTGGCCGAGATCGACCGGACACCCCCCAACTGATTACCGACGAACCAGGCGACCGGAGCGGCCGCCTGGTTCCGCGGCATCAATTACTCAAACTCGCCGCGCACACCAAGGGTGAAGCGGTGATCGTTGAAGTACTCGTGGCCGAGCAGGGTCTGGTAATCGAAGAACACCTGCATGCCATTCGGCGCAACCGTTGAAACGCCAAGCCCCAGTTCGAAGTAGTTGCGATCAGGATCATCCGTAATCGAGATCAGCTCGTTGCGACCGGGGTCGACGGCGTAGATAGCCGACATTTTCTGCGAATCGTTCATGAATTCATGAACCCAGCCCAAACGGCCCTGCGGCACCAGCACGCCCCAGCTGGTGCTGTACGAGTAACTGAAGCGGCCACCGATCACGGAAGTGAGCGACTCCCAGTCCTGGCTGTCGACTTCGAGGTTCAAGCCCAGGGCACCACTCTCGGTGTAGCCGTCCACGTCGGTGTAGTTGTATTCAAGACGCCCATAAGGACCGTAGGTCAGATTGCCGCGGGCGAAGTCCATACCGCCACCGACGCTGGCCTGAAATCCGTCGCTATCCGTGTCGCCTTTGGCGGTACGGATAACCGTATTCGCCGGGTTGACGGCATCGGGCAGATAGATCGTGCGCTTGGTGTCGAAGCTGGTACGCATATAGCCGATCAAACCATCGATGTAATAGTTGTCGGCGTAGTAGGTACCGTATGCGCCGATACCGAAGGCATCGGAATCGATCCCACCGCCGGGAATACTGGCGATACCCGGCGCGGTCGAGATATCGTCGAAGTCGACTTCGCCGTTACGATAGTTGACCAGACCGCCGACGATGAAATTCGGCGTTACCCGGTAATCCATGCCGACATCGAATCCCCATGAGTCGTAGTCAAAGCCGTCCTCGTTGTCGGTACGATCACGATCACCGAAGCCGCCTTCGATGTTGGCGAAGAAGCCCCACGGCCCACTGAACAGGTCACCGGCCGCGCCACCGCGCTCACCCGAATACGACGAACTCGCATCCGCCATGTTGGTAATCCCATTGCCGGTGAAACCGAAGCGATTGCCTGCCCGCACGGCCTGCAAACGCGCCGTCGCTATGCGCGATTGTCCCGCCGACATGTCACGCGCCACGGCGTTGGTTGCTGCGAGTTCTTCTGCAGCCACCGTCATCACTACGTTGCCGAGGTCTTCGGCATTGAGGCTCAGGGAGTCCGCGGTTGCGCCGGCACCGCCGGCGATGGAATTTGCGGTATGCACCATGGCGCGACAGCGGTCGAACAGATCCTGCTCGAGCGCATTGGTTACGGGTATCGAACCAGAAGCAAACTGGCCACAGACGGTCTGCACGGCGTCACCGGCACGCTGCTGGTTCTCGGTAGCACCGAGCGAACCCAACGTTGTAGTGGGTTCGTAGGCCATCGCACTGCCAGCCACACCAGCCAGAGCGAGCGTTGTGATCTGGCGAACGATCGGTGGACCGGATTTTCTTTTCGGCACACGTCCCATACGTGATTGCGTTTTTTCTTTATTCATTGACTAGGCTCCCCAATAGGTTTTGTGATTCTAATTCGATCTGCGCGGCATCGCGAGAGAGGCAACGAGCGAGCACTCACACCACCTGACCGTTACCGGCCGCGTTAGACGTGATCCACTTTGTGTCGAGCCTCGATATCCGTTAAAGCGAAGCAAAATTTTCGCCAAACTCAAGTTTTTCGTGACTCGACACCCGCAATGGATGGACTCACCTGCAGTTAAACAGGCACTTTAGGGATAGTTTGCTGGCACCCGAACGGTGCCGAAACCAATGATTTACCCGGGTTTGTGTCAGATTTCGGCTACAGCAGACGAGCAGTGACGGCATGCGCGCCGTCCGGCCGTTTGGCCGAGGCAGCCGCGAAACAGAAGGGCGCGAACGTTGCGGGATGCCCGACAGGCTGTTCGATCACATCGCACACAATTGGCGATCAGCAGCGATAAAGTCGGCCCACACCGAACATGGTCCGTATGGCAGCGACCTGCTGATCTTCAGAGATCGGCAATATGCGCGAGAGCGATTCCGCCCCAGCTGGCTCTATCGCCTGCGGCGAATCACACCGGCTTGTAGATCTCCGCGCCTTGCTTGCGGAATTCTTCGGCCTTCTCCTTCATACCCTCTTCCACAGCGACATCGATATCCTTGAACTTGTGGCTGGCAGCGTATTCACGCACATCCTGCGTGATCTTCATCGAGCAGAAGTGCGGACCACACATCGAACAGAAGTGCGCCACCTTGGCGGAATCTTTCGGCAAGGTTTCGTCATGGTATTCGCGCGCCAGATCTGGATCGAGGCCGAGGTTGAACTGATCTTCCCAGCGAAACTCGAAACGCGCCTTGGACAAGGCATTGTCACGCACCTGGGCGCCGGGCAGGCCCTTGGCCAGATCCGCGGCATGTGCTGCGAGCTTGTAGGTAATGATGCCCTCGCGCACGTCGGCCTTGTTCGGCAGGCCAAGATGCTCTTTCGGCGTCACGTAACAGAGCATGGCGGTGCCGTACCAGCCGATGTTGGCAGCGCCAATACCTGAGGTGATGTGGTCGTAGCCGGGCGCGATGTCGGTGGTCAGCGGGCCCAAGGTGTAGAACGGCGCTTCGAAGCAGTCACGCAGCTCCTTGTCCATGTTCTCCTTGATCATCTGCATCGGCACATGACCGGGGCCTTCGATCATCACCTGCACATCGTGCTGCCATGCGACCGTGGTCAACTCGCCCAACGTCTCGAGTTCGCCGAACTGGGCCGCATCATTGGCATCGGCGATCGAACCGGGGCGCAGACCGTCGCCGAGCGAGAACGACACATCATACGCCTTCATGATCTCGCAGATGTCTTCGAAGTGGGTGTACAGGAAGTTTTCCTGATGATGCGCGAGGCACCACTTGGCCATGATCGAACCGCCGCGCGAAACGATACCGGTCACCCGGTCCGCCGTCAGCGGCACGTAGCGCAACAGCACGCCGGCATGGATGGTGAAATAGTCGACGCCCTGCTCGGCCTGCTCGATCAGCGTGTCGCGCACGATCTCCCAGGTGAGGTCTTCGGCCTTGCCGTCGACCTTCTCCAGCGCCTGGTAGATCGGCACGGTACCGATCGGCATCGGCGCATTGCGCAGGATCCATTCGCGCGTCTCGTGGATGTTCTTGCCGGTCGACAGGTCCATCAGGGTGTCGCCGCCCCAGCGCGCCGACCACGCCATCTTCTCGACCTCTTCCTCGATCGACGAGCTGACCGCCGAGTTGCCGATGTTGGTGTTGATCTTCACCCGGAAATTGCGGCCGATGATCATCGGCTCGAGTTCGGGGTGGTTGATGTTCGCCGGTATGATCGCGCGCCCGGATGCCACCTCGTCGCGCACGAACTCCGGCGTGATCTGCTCGGGCAGGTTGGCACCGAAGCTCTGCCCCGGATGCTGCCGCAGGAGCTTGGCGTAGCGCGGATCGGCGCGCATCTCGTCGAGACGCTGGTTCTCGCGGATTGCAACGAACTCCATCTCGGGCGTGATGATGCCCTGCCGCGCATAGTGCATCTGGGTGACGTTGGCACCGACCCTGGCGCGACGCGGCGCGCGGATGTGCTCAAAGCGCAGATGGGCAAGTTCCGGGTCTTGCTGGCGCTCGCGGCCGTACGCCGAGGTTGGCCCACCGAGCTGTTCCGTGTCGTCGCGCTCAGCGATCCACGCCGAGCGCACATCGGGCATACCCTTGAGCAGATCGATGTGCACGTCTGGATCGCTGAACGGCCCCGAGGTGTCGTACACCGTGACCGGGGGATTCTCTTCAGCACCGAAACTGGCCGGAGTCGGCGACTGGCTGATCTCGCGCATCGGTACCCGGATATCCGGACGCGACCCGGTGACGTAGACCTTGCGCGCATTCGCGAAAGGCCGGGTGACCTCCTCGGACAGCTCGCTGGCTTTCTTGATGAAATCTTCCGGAATCGCGCTCATCGTGTGTCTCCAAGGGCGGGAAAGCGGAGACAGGACGCCGGAGGGCGGTGTTTAGCTTTCCTACGCCAGTACTAACTGGTTCAGGTTCGAGGGTATTTCTCAGCCCGATCGTGCGGGCACCCCTAGCTGTGTGCAATTTTACGCACCATCCCTGGTGCGGTCATGAGCCCTGATTGGGCCCCGGCCCTGCCATCCATGGCACGGCGTTCGTTCAGCTGCGAATGTCCACCGGACATTCGGTCTTCACTCACCCTACGCCAGTACTAACTGGTTCAGGTTCGAGGGTATTTCTCAGCCCGATCGTGCGGGCACCCCTAGCTGTGTGCAATCTTACGCACCATCCCTGGTGCGGCTGTGATGTCGGCGAAGCCCGCTGCTGAGGCGGTCATCGTCCGACCTATGATTCCGACTGTACCAGTGAGATATTCGCTTCTCCACTGCAAAGTGAGCGGGAAACGTAGAGATTGGTCGCGATCTGCACGACCATTGTCGGTGCGCCAGCAGGATCTGGACGAAAAACGCGCTGAAGAGTGATCGCCGGCGCCATTAAGGGCGCTCATGCATGACCAGAAAACCTCTAGACTTCAACCACTTGCCGCGGCGCGGCTGAAACCTTAGTCTATGCCGTCCACTTCCCGACCAATCGTAAGACCCTGGAGACGCGGATGCTCGCCAACGATCTCGAACTTGCTCGCTTCAACATGGTGGCCCAGCAGATCCGCCCCAACGAGGTCATCGACGAGCGGGTGCTCGAATCCCTGCAGGCCGTACCGCGCGAGCGGTTCGTCAGCGACGAGTACTGCAAACTGGCGTTCGCCGACGTCGAGATCCCCATCGGCGAAGGCGAAGTCATGATGAAACCGTTGCTCGAAGCGCGCATGCTGCAGGCGCTGCAGGTTGAGGCGGACGACAGCGTGCTCGAAATCGGAACCGGCAGTGGCTTCATCACAGCCTGCCTTGCGCGTCTGGGTGGCGTAGTGACCAGCTACGAGATTCACCCTGCATTGAGCAAAGCCGCTTCGGATCGCCTGACCGCGCTCGAAACCAAGCATGTCGAATTGGTCACCGGCGATGCGCTGAATGCCAGCCTGGCCCCCGATACCTTCAAGGTCATCGCGGTGACCGGCTCCCTGCCAACCTATAGCGAGTCGCTGGAGATGCTGCTGGCACCCGGCGGCCGCATGTTCGTCGTCGTCGGCGAGGCGCCGGCGATGACCGCGATGCTGGTAACGCGCAACGACGATG
This sequence comes from Thiosocius teredinicola, assembly GCF_002009425.1. NCBI lineage: Bacteria > Pseudomonadati > Pseudomonadota > Gammaproteobacteria > Chromatiales > Sedimenticolaceae > Thiosocius > Thiosocius teredinicola. The sequence goes on along the minus strand of NZ_CP019936.1, from coordinate 444,880 downwards.
GCGAGATCTGGAAGGAAAACCTGTTCGAAACGGTCGTGCCGGCGCTGCATAATGCGCCGCAGCCCAGCCACTTCACGTTCTGATCCACGACCCAACTCAAGGTAGGCAGTATGCGCGAGTTAAACGCCAGGCAGTTACGCGATTATCTCGCCGATACCGACGCTGACCCTCTGTTGCTGGACGTTCGCGAGCCCTGGGAGTACCAGATCTGCCGCATCGATGGCTCGCAACTGATCCCCATGGGTCAGCTGCCGGCCGCGATGAACGCACTCGACAAGCAACGCGAAACCGTGGTGATCTGCCACCATGGCGTGCGCAGCCGCCAAGTCGCGATGTATCTCGACTACCAAGGCTTCAGCAACATCATCAACCTGGCAGGTGGCGTCGACGGATGGGCACGCGACGTCGACCACCAGATGCCGACTTACTGACCGAGCGCCGATGTCGCTGCTCGGTGACGCCGCACCCGATTTTTCCGATCCACTCGGCCTATTGGCAGCGTGCCACCAGCGCATGCTGAACCATTGCCAGTTGCTCGAGCGCATGCCGGCCTGGTTGGATGAACATGGTGTCGACGACGAGATGCAACGCGGCATCTCCAGCGTGTTGCGCTACTTCAACACCGCCGCGATACATCACCACGAAGATGAGGAACAGGATCTGTTCCCGTTGCTGACGAAAGACCCGGCGTTGTCGGCATTGATTGAACGCCTGCAAGGTGAACATCGATCGCTCGAATCGCACTGGCGCAATCTCGCTGCCGAACTCGATAGCCTGCGAAACGGCCACCCGACGTCGGCGCTCGCCAACTCGATCATGGCGTTCACGGGCGCCTATCGTTCGCACATCGATGTCGAAAATCGAGACGTCCTACCGGTTGCAGCCACTTTACTCGATGAAGGACAGCTGCATCGTCTCGGCGTCGCCATGGCGCGCCGCCGCGGTGTCACCTCAATGGAATGAGTTCGAGCAAACGCTCGAGCGCCCCCCGGTTCTTCATGACCACGCGTCGACCGTTTTCACCGACCTCGGCGCGCTTGCTGGCATCGTCGAACCAACTCAGTACAAGCTCGGCCAGTTCCACCTCGCCGGCCACCTGTACGGCGGCACCCTCCGCCATCAACAACTGGCTGATCGCAGCAAAGTTGAATACGTGCGGACCGAAGCAGACCGCCACCCCCTGAGCCGAGGCCTCGAGCATATTGTGCCCCCCCGTCTTCACCAGACTGCCGCCGATGAATGCCACATCGGATGACCCCAGCAGTATCGGCAACTCACCCATGGTGTCGCCCAGATAGACCTGGGTTTCGGCATCGTAACCGCCCTGTTCGGAACGCCGGGCCACGTCAAAACGTTCGCGCTTGCACAGGCCGGCGACCCGCTCGAAGCGCTCCGGATGACGCGGCACCAGGATCAGCAGGGCATCGGGTACGCGTTCGATGATTTTATGGTGGGCGAACAGGATCAACTCGTCTTCACCCTCGTGCGTGCTGCCCGCCACCCAGACAGGCCGCCCTCCCCATTCGCGTCGCAGCACCTCGACCTGCTCCTCGAGACTGGCGGGAATGCGCATGTCGAACTTGATACTGCCGGTTACGGTTACCCGCTCGTGCGGCACACCGAGATCGCGAAAACGCTGCGCATCTGCGTCGTCCTGCGCGGCGATACGGTCGATGCGCGAGAAGGTCTCGCGGGTGAAACTGCCCAGGCGCGCGTAACGCTGGGCCGACTTGGCCGACAAGCGCGCGTTCGCCAGCAGCGTGAAGACACCGTGTCTGCGGCATTGATACAAGAGATTGGGCCAGATCTCAGTCTCGACCATCAACAGCACGCGTGGCCGGACCCTGCGCAGGAAACCGGTCAACGCCAGCGGCAGATCGTACGGAAAGTAGACATGAAAGACCTGATCGCCGAGTTGTTCGGTAACGCGCGCCGAACCGGTAGGCGTGGTTGTGGTTACCGTGATGGGTAATGTCGGCTGGTCTTCGAGCAGACGACGAATCAGCGGTAGCACGGCCTGCACCTCGCCGACAGAAACGGCGTGAATCCATAGCCCGCCCCATCCGGCCGGCGGATCGAAGCGCCCGAGCCGCTCCGACCAGCGCTTGCGATAGGCCGGCGCCTTGATGCTCCGCCATAACAGGCGCAACAACACCAGGGGAAACACCAGGTACAGGATCGCGGTGTACAACCAGCGAATCATGCGGCGCCTTCCAACACCTGCTGCAGAAGACGCACATTGCTACGCAGATGGTCAGGGTTGATGGTGCCGACAATCATGCTCGACACGCCGGGCTGCGCAAACACATGTGCAAATGACTGGCGCACGCCGTCCTCTCCTTGCACATGACCGCTCATCAAACCCTTCTTGATCAACACACCCTTGTGCTGTTCTGCGGCCGCTTGCAGCACCGGCAGTTCATCGTTGTAGTCGACATTGCAGGTCGCCATGACGACATCCATATCGCGCACCACGCGCAGGCCGCCTTCTACCGTCTTGCTCGACATGCCGTGAGCACGGATCAGCCCGCGCTGCTTCAAGTCGATAAGCGCCGAAGCGGCACCTTGGTTGTCGAGGATGGCGAGATCGTTGCCATCCGAATGGATCAGCACGCAATCGACATAGTCGGTTTTCAGCGTCTTCAAGGTTTGCTCGACGGTCGCAACCGTGTGCTCATAGCTGAAGTCGAAACGCGATTCACCGTGCTCGAAGATCTCACCGACCTTCGACACGATCACCCAGTCTTTGCGCTGCGCGCCCAGCATCTGCCCCAGCCGTTGCTGACTGCTGCCATAAGCCGGTGCCGTGTCCAACAGATTGATGCCGAGCTCGCGCGCCAGGGCCAGCAGCTCACGCACCGCATTGTCGCTCGGCAACTCGAAGGCCTGCGGGTATTTCACCTGCTGGTTGCGGCCGAGCTTGACCGTGCCAAGCCCCAAGGGGCTGACCATGATGCCGGTGCTGCCGAGCGGTCTTAATTCCACGTGCTCACCCCGTGCCAGGGCAGTTCGCCAACCGGCGGCCTGGGTAAAGACAGCTGTGCTACCGCGGGGCCCGGCGCGACATCTGCTGCGACGAGGGCATCGAGCACCAACGAAGCGACGCGCGGCGCGAAGGCCAATTTGGTCGGCCAACAGGTAATTATTCGGTCATCGTGATCGACATAGGCATCGTCGGGGCGCTTACCGCCAGGTGTGGCGACTTCGGCCCGGTCGATCGGCAAGGTAGCCCATTCGACATTGCCGGCGTCGACCCATGGCAACAGCTCTGCCAGTTCGGCCTTGCCTGCCGCGATCTGCTCGGCCGGGGTGCGGCCCACGCCCTCTTCGGCCACCTGGCCACCGAGATACCAGACAACCCGGCCATCGGGCTCCGGATAGCTGGTGATCGTCAACCTGGGGTTGGCGCTGGCGCCGAGGCAATGCGCATACAGCGCCGGGAGATGGCCGCGCAGCATCAGCATGTGTAGTGGCCGCGTCTGCATGCGAGGCCGATTTCGTCCCGCAGCGGCCAGCAGCCCCGCATTGCCTTTGCCGGCAGCCAGGACCACCGCCTTGGCTTCAATCGCTACCTCGTCAGACAAGCTCACCTTCCAGCCCGACGCGAGGCGTTCGAACGATGAACCTCGGATCGCATAGCAGGCGTCGGATACCTGTTCCGCCAGCGCCTGTACCAGCGAGGCATTGTCCAGCACAGGTTCGTCGAGTCGATAGACACTGCCGCGAAACTGCGGCGCATCGAACGGTGCTGGATAGTCTCTCGATGGGAGCGCCTGCATGCGGCTCTGCATGACCTTGGCGGCGAAGAAGCCTGCCATGCCCGAAGCCAACGATCCACTCGACCACAGGTATTGATGCTCGGCCAGCAGGCGCACCGCGGAAAGGTCGATCTCACCCGTTCCGGCCAGTGCCGCTCGCCAGATCGCCGGCATCTCGCCGATCGCCATGGCCGAGCCGGTCAACTTGCCGGTCAATGCGTACTTGGTGCCGCCGTGAATGATGCCCTGTGAGGCCAGGGTTTGACCGCCCCCCAGCGCGTCATTTTCGAACAGGCAGGCCGCGTAACCGGCGGCCCGCAGGCGGGCCAGGGTCCACAGGCCGACGATGCCACCACCGAATACCGCTATGTCGATTCGCGCGTCAGCCAACCTGCTACCGCCTTCACCCGCGCTCGCGAATCGAATCGACGATCCTTGTGGTCGAAATACCATCGACATAGGTCAGCACGGCGACGCTCCCGCCGGCATCGCGTACGCACTTGGCACCCGGGATCTTGTCCGGGTCGTTGTCGCCGCCTTTGACGAGGTAATCGGGCGCCACATCGCAGATCAGGCGCTCGGGTGTCTCCTCGGCGAATGGCACCACCCAATCGACGCAGCCGAGGGCGGCCAGCACGTGCATACGGTTGGCCAGCGTGTTGACCGGTCTGTCGGCACCTTTCAGCGCGCGCACCGTCTCGTCAACGTTAACCGCGACGACCAGTCGGTCGCCCAACTTGCTCGCCTCTTCGAGATAGGTCACATGGCCCGCGTGCAGGATGTCGAAACAGCCATTGGTCATCACCACGGTTTCACCACGCGCACGCGCCGCATTCACCGCTTCGATCAGCTGATCCTCGCCAACCACGCCATGGTCGATCGTGCGCTGCGCCGCAAGGGCCTGCGCCAGCTCGCGCGTGGTCACCGTCGCCGTACCCAACTTGCCGACGGCAATACCGGCGGCGGTATTCGCCAGCTGGGTCGCCGAATCCAGCGGCAACCCAGCTGCCAGGCCTGTGGCCAGCGTTGCGATCACGGTATCGCCGGCACCGGTGACATCGAACACCTCACGCGCCTGGGTGGGCAGGTGATGGGGCTCGCGCTCGCGTTGCAGCAACGTCATGCCGTGTTCGCCACGGGTGATCAGCAGCGCATCGAGGTCGAACTCGCCGATCAATTGCTGACCACGTTCGACGATCTGCGTCTCGTCGGCACACTGCCCAACGACCGCCTCGAACTCGGCGAGGTTCGGCGTGATCAGCGTAGCGCCGCGATAGCGGGAAAAATCGCTGCCCTTGGGATCGACCAGAACAGGCTTGCCGGCGGATCGTGCGGCCTGGATATAACGCGGGATGTTCCGCAGCGTGCCTTTGCCGTAGTCCGACAAGACAACCACGGCGCAGTCGCTGAGTTCGGCTTGCAGCGCCTGTACCAGCTTTGCATCGTCAAACCCGGGAAAGCCATCTTCGAAATCCAGGCGAATGAGCTGCTGGTGCTGGCTGATGATGCGCAGCTTGGTGATGGTCGGAAACCGCGCCTCTCGCACGAAGCGGCACGCGACCCCAGCCGTACCGAGCACCTTTTCCAACTGATCGGCCGGCTCATCGTCGCCGGTCAGCGCCACCAGATTTGCGTGCCCACCGAGACTTGCAACGTTCAGCGCGACGTTGCCGGCGCCGCCGGGTCGACCCTCGTCTTCATCGACTCTGACCACCGGAACCGGCGCCTCGGGCGAAATCCGCGAGGTCGCTCCGTGCCAATAACGGTCGAGCATCAGGTCGCCGGCGATCAGCACGCGCGACTGGTTGAAATCCGAAAGTTCTTTCATCTACGGTAGCTAGCAACTAAACCCGTGCATGCTAGCATGTCGGCCTCGCAGGCGGCGGCCCCAATCAGACGAGCCGCCGGCGGAGCACACCGCTACGGTATTTTTCTTCGAAGGCTAGGCGACCCATGCAATTCATCGATCTCAAATCCCAACAACAGCCGATCCGCGCCGACATCGAGCAGCGAATCGCCAAGATTCTCGATCACGGCCAATACATCCTCGGCCCCGAGATCGGTGAGATGGAACAGGTACTTGCCGAGTACGTCGGCGCAAAACACTGTATCTCGGTCGCCAGCGGCACCGACGCGCTGCTGATCGCGCTGATGGCGCTCGAGATCGGCTCTGGCGACGAGGTAATCACCACGCCCTTCAGCTTCATCGCCACGGCCGAGGTGATCGCCCTGCTGGGGGCGACGCCGGTGTTCGTCGATGTCGACGACAAGACCTACAACCTCGACCCTGCAAAGATCGAAGCCGCGATCGGACCAAAAACCAAGGCCATCATGCCGGTCGGCATCTTTGGCCAATGCGCCGACATGGATGCAATCAACGCGATCGCCGCAACACATGGCCTCCCAGTGATCGAGGATGCCGCGCAGAGCTTCGGCGCCGAATACAAAGGCCGCAAGTCGTGCGGCCTGTCGACCATCGGATGCACCAGCTTCTTCCCGGCCAAGCCACTGGGCTGCTATGGCGACGGCGGCGCCTGTTTCACCGACGACGAAGCGCTCGACGCACGCATGCGCGAACTGCGCAACCACGGCCAGGATCGGCGCTACCACCACCCGCGTGTCGGCATCAATGGCCGCATGGATACGCTGCAGGCCGCGGTCATCCTGTCGAAGATGTCGCTGTTTCCCGATGAAGTGCAAAAGCGATCCGCGCTCGGCGCAAAATATTCACAGCTGTTGGCGGAGGCCAATTGCACGACACCCCATATCGCAGACGGCAATCTGTGCGTGTACGCGCAGTACACCCTGCGCGTCGCGGACCGGGACAGTCTGGCGAAACAACTTGGTGACAATGGCATACCGACGGCGGTGCATTACCCGGTCACACTCGACCAACAACCCGCACTGGCGAGTTGCTGCCGGGTTTCGGGTGAACTGAACAATGCGCACAAGATCGCCGAAGAGGTCATCAGCCTGCCGATGCACCCCTACCTTTCGGACGACGATCAACGCACGATAGCCAATGCCGTACGCGAAGCTGTCGGCGATCTATAGGCGCTCCGGCAGCGCAGCCGCGAAATCGTCGAGCAGTTGGGCGCGCAGTTGCCGCGACCGTGAATCCCCCAGGGCTGCGGCCGCCAGGTACGCGTCGACAAAGCGTTCTGCTGCATGAAAATGCAAGGCATCGAGAAATTCGGCGCTGCGCAGTAGGTGCCGGAAGTTTCGGCGGCGGCGCTCGATATTGAACGGCAAGAGCGGAAACCGCATATCGCCCACATCGATGAGGCCGAAGCCGTTGTCTGGCAGCTGCAAGACGTTGCCGGGATGCAGCGATCGAAAGTAGATGCGCTTCGCATGCAATCGCGCAATGAAGCGTGCATATTCTTCGAAGACCTGATCTGCAGACTCGCTAGCCTCATTCAGCAATGCGTCGAGCGGCGTCCCTTCCAGGCGTTGATAGACGACACCATGACGACGGATCGCGTGACAATAGAATATCTCGTCGACCTCGACACAGGGGACTCCGCGTCGGCGCAAGCGTTTGGTGTTTCTTAGGAACCTGAGCGAATAGGGATAGAACATCGACGATGTCCACCAACGCTTGATTCTGAAAAGCTTGATGACCCGGTTATCCCTTGCCCGGTACACCTTGGGACCAAAACCGTCGGCACGCAACAGCTCGGCACCCGCGATCAACGCCTCAAATTCTTCGGCTTTGAGAAAACGCACGATACGACATCCTAGTCCGGGTACGTAAGGTCGAGGGGCTTGGGCATCCTTCTTCCCAAGTGTTTTTGAATACTGCGGAACAATCGTTTCGCCTCGGTACGTCGTTCTTTGCCCAAATATACATGCAAGAGGCGCATGAGTTCGAATCGACTGAACAGGCTGATGGCGATCCGGCTCAGCCCGGAAAGGTCGGTCACCACCCCGCGATACTCACGAAACCGCATGCGCGATGCTCTGGGCGCGTCGATCCATACGATCGATTCCGGGTCTCCGTCGGGGTGGATCAGAAGGTTTCTGAACTTCAGATCATGGTGAAAGAAACCGGCATCGTGCGCCTTGCGCGCCTGACTGAGCAGTTGATGAGCGATAGCCCGCCCTGAAGCGAGCCGCTTTTCGCGGGGCCACCGGCTCCACACCGTTCTCACGAACGCCGCCAGATCGACGGTCTGTTCGATGCCCTCAGTCACGATGCAGCTCGCCCGCAATGCCCCCCAACGGCGGCTTTCACCGAAAGCGATGACATTCAGTGTAGGAATCCCCAACTGCCGCAGCCGGCCGTATGCCCAGAACTCAACCGCCGCTTTGCCTGGTCGTAACCAGAACTCGTGCCATCGGCTGAAAGGATAGGTATAGCGCTTGAAGTAGACGGTGCGTTCGTCTGGGAGCTTACATCGATAACATTTTGTCGAGGGAGCTTTGGAGACCAGGTCGCCGGCATCAAACGCTGCCCAACGGGAGCCTGGTTCGATGCCCAGTTCCTGCAAAAGCCCTTCCCAGGCATCGACGCACTCGAACACATCACCGTGCAGAACCCGCATCGTTCGAGCACCATCTATCATCCGACACCGCCCGGAAGCGCGGATTCATACGATCGACAGTGCGGGAGCACACTCAAGACTGCGCAAATTGCGTGTTGTAGAGCGCGGAATAGACCCCTTGCTGGCTCATCAACTCGTCGTGATTTCCGCGCTCGATGATCCGGCCATCACCTATCACGAGAATCTGATCGGCGTGCACAATGGTCGAAAGACGATGCGCAATCACCAGCGTGGTGCGGTTGCTCGTCAGGTTCTTCAGAGCCGCCTGCACATGCCGCTCGGAATCCGTATCCAATGCCGAAGTTGCTTCGTCAAGGATCAATATGGGCGCGTTCTTGAGCAAGGCGCGCGCGATGGCAATACGTTGCCGCTGTCCGCCGGACAATAAAACGCCATCCTCACCTACCACCGTATCAAAACCGTCTGGCAGCTCTTCGATGAAACCCAGGGCAAATGCCTGTTGAGCCGCTCGCTCTACCTCGTCCTGATCTATAGCGTCGTTGCCGTAGGCGATGTTGGCCCGGACCGTATCGTTGAACAACACCGACTCCTGTCCCACATAAGAGATCTGATCGCGCAGGCTTTTCAACGTAACATCTCGAACGTCGTGCTCATCGATGCAGATCTGTCCTCGGTCAGTTTCGTAGAAGCGCGGAACCAGTGACGCTATGGTCGTCTTACCACTACCTGACGCCCCCACCAGCGCAGTCGTCGTACCCGGTTCGATAACGAAGCTTACTTCACTAAGCGCATCTTCCCGGCTACCGGGATAGTTGAACGAAACGTGAGAAAAGCTCAGCCTTCCCGTTACGCGCTCTAGCGTGCGCGTGCCGGATTCGATCTCGGCCGACTCATCGATCAGTTCGAATACACTCTCTGCACCAGCCAAGCCGCTTTGCAAGGGCTGGTTGATGTCGACCAAACGCTTGATTGGTGGAAAGAGCAGGCCGAGCGCCGCTAAAAATGAAACAAACGCGCCAACGCTCATCGGTTCTTGACCGAGCTGGCCCGTTCCGAAATAAATCAAGATGGCGATCATTAATGCCGCAATCCCTTCAACGATGGGAGCACTGGCACCGTCTGCGACTTTCGACTTGAATTGGTAGCGCCTGATCCAATTGGCCGTTCGCAGAAAACGGGTCATTTCGGCATCCCTACCACCGAACACCTTGATTATCTTGTGACCACGTACGGCCTCCCCGAGAACGTGAGTGATGTCTCCCATCCCGGCCTGGATACTGCGACTGAGCCGCCTTAACCGTTTGGCGATGATGTTGACCACGAACCCCAAGACCGGCAGCAGGATGAAGGTCAGCAGAGAAAACCGCCAATCGAGGTAGAGCATATAACTGATGAGGCCGATGACGATCACCGTGTCACGAACCAACACCATCAGCACCTTGGTAGCGGCAGCCGTGACTTGGGTAACATTGTGAGTAACCTTGGCCAGAATATTGCCCGTCACATGCGAATCGTAGTAGCTGGTCGGCAAGTTCAAGATCCGCTCAAACATATGTTTGCGCAGGTCGAAAACGAGCTTTCCAGATACCCACGCAAAAGCAATCTGACTCACCAGGTTGCAGGTACCCCTGACCAGAAACAGCACCAACAACACGATGGGAGACCAGAACAGGAACTGCGGATCCCGGTCTACAAAGGTTCCATCCAGGAGGGGCTTCAGAAAATAGGGAATCAGCGGTTCAGTCAACGCGAGCAGAACCATGAAGAAGATGCCGAAAGAAAACTGCCGCCAGTAAGGCCGGACATGAGTAAGCAGGCGGAGGTATAGGTCTTTGCTGTTCATGCTCGAAATCGGTATTCCGCCTGTCGCTCAACTGTGCACTCTAGAACGCAGCTTCCAATCGCTGCGCCGTGGGAAGCCCCTGCGGTAGCCACTCTTGCGGGATCGGGTGTAGCCTACGAAAACTGGCCGCTATATTAGCGCGACCGCGCCTCGTCGAACACGGCGCCGCCACGTGATTGGGCTGCTCAGTAGAATGGCGGGTCATCTCGCGATGGGCGGGTCTTGAAACGCCGGTGAATCCAAAGATACTGCTCAGGCGCCATGCGCACCCAGCGCTCGACAATCTGGTTGATACGCAATGTATCGGCCTGCAGGTCGTCGGTCGGAAAGTCTTCCAATGGCGGCTCGAGTTCCAGTAGGTAGCCGCTACCATCAGACTTACGAATCATGCGAAATGGCACCACGCGGGCTCCCGTCATGTTCGCCAATCGGGAAGTTGCCGGCGTCGTGGCGGCGCGGTGCCCCATGAAATCGACAAAAACAGCCTTCTTTCGCTGCGTATTCTGGTCTGGCGCATACCAGACCGTATGACCGCCGCGCAGACGACGCACCAAACCCCGAACATCGTCGCGGGCGATAAGCCTTTCGCAGTAGCGCCCCCTGCCCCGTGTTAGCACATGTTCGACGGCAGGGTTGTCGCTGACCCTGTACACCGCGTCGACATCAGCGACCTTTCCCAATAATCTCCCTGCAATCTCGATCGACGTAAAATGCCCCCCAAAAAGAAGGACGCCTTTCCCGGCTCTTCGAGCGGACTCAAGATTCTCCAGTCCGTTAATCTCGGCGCGGTTTCGCAGCTTCGCGTCGCTCGACCACCACGCCATTCCAGTTTCAAAAATCGCCGCTCCCAGCGACGCGAAATGCTCGCGCAGCATCAGGTCGCGTTCACTCGCGGTCATTTCCGGGAAGCACGCTTCGATGTTTCTTCTTGCGATCGCTAGGCGACGCTTGGCAAGAGGCATCAACCATATCCCGATTCGCCTGCCTGCGCTTATCTGCCAACCAAACGGCATAGCCACCAAGAGTCGAAGACACGCAAAACCAAACCACGTGAGCCATGTGCGGGGATGGAGTAGTGCCAAGTTCAATGTCGAATGTCCAACTGCGGAGCGTGATCGGCGACCACCCGATTCGGGGTGCGGGCCCGTACTCTATCCGTAGCACGGCTCAACTTTTTGAGAATAGTGAGTATGGGCAAACCAAGCTTCCTGACAGAGTTCGACTGAACCACCGGATGATGCTCAATGGGCGATCGATTTTGCCTGAGCGCTGGCCGACGCCGTTAGCCGGCTTTCAGGCACGAATCGTTGCAGTTGTTCGAGCAACACACCCTCATCCAGGGTGTCGCAAGCCGAGTCCATAGTCGCAACGCCGTCTTGAAGCACTTGCCAATCAACCGTGCGGTGCTGCGCCAGCAATATTTCTTTGTGCGACGTGGCCTTAAGAGCTTCATCACAGTGGAAGAGCTCTTCATAAAGCTTTTCGCCGGGCCTCAGCCCTATGAACTTGATCTCGATATCCTGTTCCGGAACCTTGCCTGACAGGCGAATCATCTGCTCCGCGAGATCCCGGATCTTGACCGGCTCTCCCATGTTCAAAACGAAGATCTCGCCTCCCTGCCCGATGACCGATGCCTGCATGATCAGCTGACACGCCTCGGGAATCGTCATGAAATAGCGCTCCATCTCCTCATGGGTAACCGTCACAGGGCCACCACTGGAAATCTGCTCGCGAAACAACGGCACGACGCTCCCCGCCGAGTCCAGCACGTTGCCGAACCTCACCGTGATAAACCGCGTCGTCGAATGTTGATCGAGATTCTGACAATAGATCTCGGCAAGCCGCTTGGTCGTCCCCATCACGCTTGTAGGATTGACCGCTTTGTCGGTCGAGATCAGAACGAACTCAAAACACCCATGAGCTGCCGCAAGATCCGCCACCGTGCGCGTTCCGCGGACATTATTGCGCACAGCCTCCCGCACCTGATGTTCGAGCAGAGGGACATGTTTGTAAGCGGCAGCATGAAACACGACATCCGGTTTGTAATCGACAAACAACTGCTCCATCCGGGCCTTGTCTGCAACGTCGGCCAAACACGCACTCACCTTGCAATCAGGGAGAACGCGCGACAACTCGGAGTCAATCCGATACAGATTGAACTCGCTATTCTCGGCCAGAATCAGTTGCGATGGCTGAAGGCGAGCCAACTGCCGACACAACTCAGAACCGATCGAGCCGCCAGCCCCGGTCACCAGAACGCGGCGCCCAGCGAGGCCGGCGCGGATCGCATCCCAGTCGAGAGAGACCGGGTCGCGACCCAAGATATCTTCGATCGCGACCGCTCGCAGACCGCTGACGGAGACCTCGCCGTTGATCAACTCCTCTAGGTTCGGAAGAGTCTTGAATGGAACACCAGCCTGCTCACAAAAAGACACGGCCCGTCGCATCTGACGCGTCGATGCCGATGGCAAAGCCAGCAGAATCAAGTCGGCTCGCAAAACATGGACTAGTCGAGGAATTTCCTCAACGCCCCCCCGAACAGGTATTCCTCGTACCTCTCGACCTTGCCGGCGCGGACGGTCATCAACATAGGCAACTGGCATGTAGCCCGCGTCACGGTGCCTCAACATATCGCGAGCCAACAGATCACCGGCCTCACCAGCCCCCACTATCAACACGCGCCGCCCTGCGACAGGAACAAAGCTCTCCTCCTTCATCCACCGATACGCGAGACGCGTGCCTGTCAACATAACGAGCAGGAGGAGAAAGTAGAAGAACGGCACCGACCGCGGCACTTGCTCAAGCCTGTATACTGCAAACAAGACGACCGTCGCCAACGTTGCCCCAAGAAAAACGGCCTTCAAAATCCTTACGAGATCCGGAACCGACGTGAATCTCCACACCCCTCTGAAAACGCCGAACCAGGCAAAGATTGCTGCCTGCATCAGTAGCAACAATGGCAAAGAGTGGAAAGCCTGATTCAAGAAGGGCTCTGGGATTGTGGAGAAGTTGAACCGGAGCCAATAAGCGCCTAGCCATGCAATCGCTGCTACCAGCATATCCAGCACTACAATGCCGGCGCGGCGCACCCAGAGGATATGAAGAAGGTCTGTCACCAAGAATTACCCGCTTGCCGTTGCTGCGTTACTCGTCGCGCAATCGGAACTACACCGAGGACGAAGACGCCTCAGGCAATTTGCAACATCGTGACCATCCTTCACTCTTGCATTGGCGGTCGGAGCCATCCGATCTTCATCAATTAAACAAGTAAAATGAACCATCAATCACGAGTCTGCTAGATCCAAAGTGCAAGAGTGGAGGATGCTGACAGTCGGCCTACATGACGGACGCAAGCGCTTACCCGACGAGTCACCCCAAAGCCGAACGGCCTTCGCCAGAGAAGGCCAGAAGAGCTAACCAACTTCACCAAGCTACATCGACGGAATCTGCAATACCACGCATCTCTCAACATTCTACTGGTCCCGCCGAAGCAACGCGCCTCGGTCGCGTAGTAACCGCCCAACGAACATAGCCCCCCCCTTGGTAAGGTGGCTTCCATCGTAGGATAGAAGCTTTCCATCGCCGGAAAAGATAGGGCATTCTGTCGACCCTTCGCCGCAAACCAATGCATGGAGGTTGATGAACTGCGAAGACCCCAGCCTTTCTTTCATTATCTCGTTGACCAAGAGATGCTCTTCACCCACTTCGTTGCGAATCTGCGATTTCTCTTTCACCCCCATGCCAATGTATTCCCTTCGATGAACTGCACCGAAGCTCTTGCGCCCAACGACAACCACCCGTGCGGATTCTGGAAACTCGAAATTTTCAATCGTTTCTGGCAGGCGCTCTGCCGACCATGCCTTCCAACTTGCGGTCAAAAGGATAAGATCGGCTTTCTGGGCCAAGCCGACAACTCCCGAATAATAATCCTTCGAACACAATTCTTTGTCTCGTGGTGAAACGAATTGCAAGACATCTTCGTTGCCACGATAGATCTGGCAACGCGCCGGGATATACCGGACCCGAATATCCGCATCCGGGATAAGGTTGGATTCTAGAATTATGTTCACCAGATCTTGCGAAAAACTATCCCCAATCACCAACACTCGATGCGTGGCACTATCATCAAAATCCGAAAGCTTCAGAAGCTTGTCGTAGGCCTCGCGCACATAGTCACCCCTAGAAGCATGCGTCACCAATAAATCCGCGTCTGCAATATTAAATCGCGACGGAAAGCCTGTTGTCGCATACCCTAGAAACCCCAACGTGGAAAACACCAGCATCCCTAGTACGGAAAAAACTAATATTTGCCGTCTCGAAATGCGTTGGCGGTCGCGAAAGGGCTGCTCAATATAACGCCAAGTTAAATAAGCAGCTACCAATGAAGCCACACTCAAAATTGTAAACAGAAAGCCGCCAGGCGTAGCGAAACCAGTCACTCTTGCAAAGGCAAATATTGGCTGATGCCACAAGTATGCGCTGTAACTTATTAGCCCAATCCCCACTAGTGTCGAAGCACCAAGCAATCGCCCGGTATAGTTTTTCGGAGAGGCGAACAGAATAACAAGCGCAGCTCCAATGGTCGGCAGCAACGCGTTTCGACCAGGAAAAGGCGTACTCTTTTCGAATACAATACATGCAATCAAAATAAGTGTCAGGCCAACCAACGCCGCTATTTCGCCGACTGAACGCCGTGGAGGAGCTTTGCGCACTCGAAGCAAGTAAATTGCCACCAACGAACCAACAAACAGTTCCCACACCCTTCCCCGCGTGTCGTAGAATATTTTGTCAGGCCGCATTGTTGACTGATAGTCAGCATATAGAAAGCTTGCAACCGCAATTCCTAATATTGTCAACAAAAAGACTTTTCTTCCGCCCCGCCACATCAATAAAGAAAGTACGGGAAATACCAAGTAGTACTGTTCTTCTACAGCCAAACTCCAAGTGTGTAGCAAGGGCTGACCTTCTGCGGCAGGAGCGAAATAGTCTATTTCATTCCTAAAGTAAATATTTGAAATGAAAAAAATAACGCTAGCCAAGCTTACGGAAAACGCCTGAAGCTCATCTGGTAACAAATACACAATTGAGACTGGAAGACAACACAAGAGAACAAAGAATAGTGCTGGAAGTATGCGCCTGGCACGCCTTTCGTAAAACGAAGAAAACGTGAATCGATCCGCATCCATCTCATCTAGAATTATTGTTGTAATCAGGTATCCGCTAATGACAAAGAAAACATCAACACCAACAAATCCCCCGCCAATCCATTCGAACCCCGCATGAAAAAAAATAACGGGCAATACCGCAATCGCACGCAGCCCATCCACCTCTCTCCGGTATTTCATGCAAACGACCGGCAATCTAAGTTAATGCAACGCGTTTTCATCTTCTTGCGAATCTCGAAACTCTGATACGCTCCGCAAAAAAGGATGATGGCCGGCCACCTACTGGACAACTAACTCTTCCCAGCGACCCATGATTCTGCGCTGATCGTACTTCTCTTTTACAAGCGACGCTGTGCGGCCAAGATCGTTTCTAAGGCGCGGGCTGGATATCAACGAGACGATTGCCGAAGCCAAGCCTTCGATATCATCACTTTCTACGAGCAATCCATTCTCTCCGTGCTCGATTATATCTGTGGGCCCAAATTCGCACTTCGTGCTCACTACAGGTAACGACATCGCCATTGCTTCAAGCAGGGCGTTTGGGAATCCTTCTGATCGAGACGAATGCACATACACACTAGCTTTCGCGTACCACGTTGCGACGTCCTTGACCGCACCCACTAGCACCACGCGATTCGTCAACTCCAGCTCCGAAATCTGTGCATTCAGTTTCTCGCGTAAAGGCCCGTCTCCCAGGATCACTAGACGCCAGGACGGGTGTTCGTGAGCGATCCTAGAAAATGCTGAAATCAGCGTATCGTGAGCTTTTTCGTAAATCAATCGCCCCACGCAAAGCACCAACGGTTCCTTGTCAATGGCTATTGGGGCGAATGATGGCAGTGGATTCGGTATCACAACAGCGGACACCCCCAGCGATTGCCTAAGCCAATCGGCAGCTCCTTCCGTCTGAGCCACAACTGCCGTAGCAAACCTGTATGTGAGGCGTCGACCGAGAGACCAGAAATAAGGAAGAGATCTAGATTTCGGGTTGTTTCGGATGGAAATCAACGTTTTCGCGCCAAGCCCTGCACTTGCCAGGATGCTGAGCACATTTGTACTGTCCATGAAACTGATAACAGCGGCGGGCCGTAATCGAGTCAACTGCCTGCGAAGGGCAAGCAACCGCGTCCAATTGAATACCAGTTTTTCCGATATGCCGTTGGTGTCTCGACGGTAGTCTAGCGAGATGCGCTCCACGCGCGGATCGAGAGGATAAAAATCATCGCTGGCAGAAGGCGCAAACGTAATCAGCCGAATTCTATGCCCTTCGACAGCCCAATAGTTGGCCATTTCTGTCATGACACGCTCCGCACCTCCCGCCTGAAGTGAAGAGATCACCAACACAAGGTTCATTCAAGAAATCCCTCTACCGCGCCAGCACGCGCATCCCAACTATAACGCGCCTCGAAATCTGCTAACGCGGTCGCTTCCAAACGCTCCTTGAGTACCCGGTCCGCTGCGAGACGCTGTAGTGCATCGCTCCAATCATGCGGATCCTCTGGCGAACACAGCAACGCGTTCTTTTCTGGGACAAAAACCTCGCGGAGCACCGGCAAATCAGAGGCAACAATTGCCTTTCCCGCCGCCATGTACTCAAATGCCTTGAGAGGAGATGTCCATTCGCTTATGTTTCGGTGCCCTCCACCAAACGCCGCCACGTATGCCTGGTTGGGCAGAAGAACCACATCCATTGCAAGCATGAAGCGTTGAACGTCAGCGTGAGGAACAAACCCGTGAAAAGTCATATTGGCCAGCTCGCTACATTCGCCTTTCCACTTTTCAATATCGACTTCCAAACCACCGACGATATGGAACTTTGCCCACGGACAAAGTGGTGCAAGTTTGGAGATTAGCTCCATCCCTTTGCCTCTGTATAGCTGACCGATGTAGCCGACATTCATCAGCGCCTCATCTCGGATAGCTTCCATTGGGGGCAATCGTTGTGGAACAGGAGAAGCCGCATCCGGCAATACGGCTATTTTGTCGGATTGCAATAAGAACTCACGCTGGTATAGCTCTTTTAGGGCATGGGTGATGACAACCAGTTTCCTGAAGTTGCGACTGCTAATTGCCGCACGAAACATTTTCAAACTTACGAGGTCTTCGCTGACAATTGGCGCGTGGGATTCGTACACTACGGGCAACCCCAACCGAACAGCGTAGTAGCAGACATGAAGATTTCTGCTATAGATCACGGAATGTCGCAACCATGCTCGAATAGCCGCGCGGAAGGCGAAATATTGACGAGCGCCGCGCAGCTTCGGCCGAGCTATGTGCGTTAGACGAAAATTTTCGGATGCCCCATAAAATTCGAATACGTTGTGGAGACAGTCTTTCTCGGTGCCAGCATTAGGATAAATCAACTCTACCGCTCGTCCACGTCGCGCCAGCGCCTCACACATTTTGACGACATGAATACTATTTGCCGTTCGCGAGGGTATGGTCGCGTTCGACACATAGACTATGTCTCTCATCGACGCAAATCCCCAACGAACTTAACATTAAATCGTGGAGACCCTAGTTTGGATTTGACCATAGCTTACTGCCAAGCCCACTCAAAGCGGCATGGCTTCACCCGTATAGGCGTGAACTATACCTTCTTGCAGGCTTCCGTATTGGGCAGTCAACCGCTTTCTCCACCCGGGGTCAGGAGCAGAGAACCCCTGCTTCTTGTGATTTAAGACCTGTTCGGGCAATAGATGTTTTACAGCCGATTTCAAGCCCGATTTGAGTCCGTCCCGATGGCGGCCATAGACAAAGGATTCTGGCAATCGGAACGAAAACTCGACCAAGCGTTTGGATAACAAGGGCGGCCGACACTCTAAGGAAACCGCCATGCTCACACGGTCAACCTTTACCATAATATCGTCGGGCAGGAACGTGTGGAAATCCATGACTTGTGCTGCGCGACGGGGCGGAAGATGGGGCAAGTAGTGTTGTCGATACGCCCACAATGGATCGTAATCCATCGAGACGCCTAAGGCCCTTTTCCAATCATTCAACCTGCCCTCAGACAGGCTTCCCCTTATGTGAGCGTACCGCCAAACAGGATCAGCAAAAGATGCCAAACGCAACTCGCGCCGATAAGGTAACGGTGATGGAAAGTCGACACCCTGAAGTTTACGCAACGGCATCCAACGCGCTGCATACGTCGCTTTCCGATACCTTTCATACCACCGATACCCACCGAAGAGCTCATCGCCTCCATCACCGCTCAACACAACCTTGACGTTGTCTGCCGCAAATGAGCAGACTCGAAAAGTCGGGATAGCAGAAACATCTGCAAATGGCTCATCGAACCAAGCGTCAACACGACCAATCATGTCGTCCATCTCTCCATTCTCAAGATAGTGGACTTGATGATTGAGCCCAGCTTTCGCGGCCATAGCCAGCGCGTAGGGTGTTTCGTCGCGCTCGGCTTGTCGGAACCCGATGGAGAAACTCCGCATATCTGGCTTGTGCCTGGAAGCAAAGGCTGCAATTACCGAAGAATCAATGCCGCCGCTCAAAAGAAGACCCAGCGGAACATCGCTCACTAACTGTTCGGAGACAGAGTCATCTATTAACTCCAGAAGCCGCTCAGCAGCAGTATCGGCATGAACATCCTGACTGCTTGACTCGAGCTCCCAGTATCGGCGAACGTTCAACCGACTGCTTGCGGTGTCAAACTCCATAATGCTCGCTGCTTGAAGCTTGAAAATGTTGCGGTAGAAGGTTTTGGGAGCCGGGATGTATCGATAAGCGAGGAAATCGATTATGGCCTCAGGGTCTTCTTCTAGGTTTTCCACTCCAAGGAAAGCGCGAACAGCTTTCAGCTCTGATCCCCAAACGAGGCTTTTTCCGTCGAACGCGTAGATCAAGGGTTTAATACCCACACGATCTCGAAATGCCGTTACACGCCCGGCACCCGAATCAAAGATGACGGCCGCATACATTCCGTCCAGACGTTCAACGAGTCCGTCTACGCCCCAATAGTGAAACCCGTGCAAGACAACTTCTGAATCGGAGCCGGATTTAAAAACATAGCCGGCCGCACCAAGCTCGTTGCGAAGTGACGCGAAGTTATAAATTTCCCCATTGACGGTAACTGAAAGCCCGTGGGCCATCATAGGCTGTCGACCAGCATCTGAAGTATCTATGATGCTTAGTCGTCTGTGACCTAAATAAACAGACCCGGAAAACCATTCTCCAGCTTGATCCGGACCTCGATGAGACAGCGTGTCTCGCGCCACGCGGGCGTGATTGAGCATCTCCGCACTACACAACTCACTGCCAGCAAACCCGAACAAACCACACATACCGTCAGTCTTTGTCGCTCAAAGTGTGCAGTGTACCCTGATAGGGCAACTCGCTTGCAATGCCGCTATCAGCGATCTTCTTTCGCCTCAACAATTTCAGTGTGGTGTTCCTACCGAATCTGAGGTAACGATACGGTTTCCGCACACGCTCAGGTGACTTGAAGGTCCAAGCTGCCAGCTATCGCTCTTGACCTTTTCTACCAGAAGCAGCGAAAGTGTGAACATGCGCTCCTCACTGCATAGTAATACGTCCTATCGGCAAAACTCGTCCGCCCAACTCTCGCATACAGAAGGCTCGGCCTGAATCGCCAAGATGAAACGCTCAGGCGCACTCCGACAGGCAGCTTGAAATCCATGCATTGCCTCCCGAAAACTGGCCAGATACCGGTAGTAGGCCTGAGAGATAGGGAATGCCTTGCCGGCCAGGCTTACCTATACATGCCATTCGTTGGCCATTCACATTACCACCTCACTGCATGAAGATCGTAACACCGTTGCTTGTTTGAACGCCTCGGCGGCGACCTCAACCCTGGGTGTTTTCTCAACCCATACCGTCTTAAGACAGCCCGCTCTTCCCTAAGCAATTCAGGGTGCATAATGCTTGGCAAAATCCTCTGCAGCACTTCGCTCGTCATTTGTAGAACCCAGACTTGATCATGCCACCCTTGCGGCAAAGCTCAGGCACACACGGGCGGACATCTGAGTTCTTCTGACGCTGGAACATCTAGCTTTCGACATACTGGGGCTCTGTCACGCGTATAGAAACGCCTGACAGAAGATCCTACTCGTGAGCCTGATTAATGGCTGACGGCAATATGGTCGGCAAGCTCCTCGGCAGTCAATCCGCCGTGTAAAACAACAAGCAGCCGGGGAAAACAAGGACACGAATTGAAGTCTAAGCATCGAGCCACTCAACTAACAGCACTCTGGGAAACGACTCGCCATCGCGAGAACACCTTCACTTCAGTTCTCTTTGGGGGAAGATTGGAACTACGCATGCGTTTTATACACCGTCATGATCGCCCCTTCCCGACGGCCAGATGGATAGACGCGCCTGAATACCGTTCATTGGCACATGATTCAGATCGAGTTCGAGTGAGGCTTTTGTGCTTCTATATAAAGCGACTGGGGCTCGCGGTAAGATGAGTCAATGATTAACTTTGGATCGACCCCTTCACCAAACTCAACCTGTTTAGCTTCTATGAAGCCGGCATGGGCCAACATTGCCTTTAGCGTTTCTGCGTCATAAGCAAATTGATGGCCATATGACCGAAAAATTCTATTAACCGCCATCATTGGGGTAAATTTTATCTGCGAATCTACTTCTAAATCCTTCTTTCCCGCAGCCCCCACATAGGGAAAGACGACATCTTCACCCTTTAATGCACGCGAGTACAATTCAAGATACTTCCCACCATCTGGCACAATTACCCGCACTACGCCACCCGGCGCAAGCAAGCGAAAGAAGTCTCTAAATACACTCACACATTCGTTGTATGCTATGTGCTCTAAGCAATGCTCCGTAAAAATTCCGTGAAGCGCCCCATCCTCGATAGGGATTCGCTCTCTTATATCCCAGCAAAGATCGATTCCTGGCCGCCATGCATAATCAAGATTGATGAACTGCTCTCGAGTATTGCGGCCACAACCAACGTTCAAGTACCTTACAGCGCGAGTTCTTTTTATCGAATTAAATAGCAGCCGCCCTCTTTTGACGTTGCTAACAAACCGGAAAAGAACACCTTTAAGGCGATGTCGATAATTCAATTGATCTACTACTCCGACTGATCCAATCGACACAGGCACGCCTGGGTGTACTTAATGGACCGAAGACGCAGCCACCGTCTTAGCGCTCGCTTAAAGAAGGCGGCATCATGCTTCCAGTCAAAACCGGCAAGCATTCGCACCTCGACAGGATTGAACCCATTCGCATTAAGATATTGCCGAAATTCAATAGCCGACCACTCGCGAACATGATGCCGTATCGGAGAATAGTTGCAGGCGGCGCCCCTCAAACGTACTCGCTCTGGCGTAGATATAAGGAATAGTGTTTCCGGACCAGCGAGTTGCTTGAGAAACCACAGAATCGTGTCTGGATTCGCGAGATGCTCAATCACATCAGAACAAATGACCAAGTCAAAATGATCGTTAACTAAACGGTCCGGCGCACTCAGATCCACACCAATCCAATCACCGAATTGATAGTGTTGCTCACAAAGTCTTGTTGCGTTTGGCTGATCAAACCCAGTTATAGAAAGACCATCTATTCGATCATTCAGACGAGCCAGCTTCGCTGCCGTACCACAACCAACGTCCGCTACTTTGACGAGACCTTTTTCGCGGACAATCTCCTCTGCCCATTCGTATACCGACGCCTGGTATGACAGTGAGTTATGTACACGCTTTTCATCCCAATAAAACTCACCATCAGAATCAAACGTGACTGCATCATTAATCACATAGTCGGTGCGAACAAAGTAGTTATCCGGCGACATTCGAAGCCCTCTTGATGATGATGCCTTGCCCTGTGGTGAGATGAACGACCGAAAGACTATGCCTTTCAGCGATTTCGTCCATGGCTTTTCGCGCACCTGGGCAGGTTTCGAACCCGTAATCATCACATACGACAACCCCGCCCACACTCAGTCTTGGAAAAAAGAACTCGAGCGCGTCGCGGGTGGGCTCGTATAGATCGACATCTATGTGCACCATACTAAAGACACGCCCAGATACTTCGTTGAAGCGTTCCGGTATCCACCCCTTGTAGAAAACTACGCGACTCGAAAACCGCACAAGATTCTGCCGAGGGATATCCTCCTCCACCTTCAGATCATTTTTCTCCCAACGAAAAGCCACTTCACTGCCGACGACGTCCTGTTGCTTCGGAGCGCTGAGCCCCTCGAACGAGTCGAATCCGTAGTATGTCTTATCGGTACCCTCTGTAGCGGACAGCATCAGATAGCTACCAGCGCCATGATATACCCCGCATTCGGCGAGGTCGCCCGGAATGTCCCTGACAATTTTGGAAAGGTTAAACAGATTGAAACGCCTCTCGTGGATACTTCCTACTGCCCCCGGGAATTTGCTCCACTCCGATAAGAATTCTGGATCTGTGAGCCATGAAAGATTCTTGTTATAAAGCCGGAAACCCCACCGAACTGCAATCCCCTGCAATAGAGAATGTCTCGCTTCATATCGCTGTCTTGCAGGCGCGAAAAAAGCGGAAACGAGCAGCCAAAAAAAAGAAAAAATCTTGCTCACTTTACTAATTCCAAAGCATATGGCGCTATATTCTCGCCAAATTCCATGCGGTGACGAAATACATCGCAGTCGCCCAAACGATGTAGAACAAAAACATTGCGACGCCCGCGCCAACAAGCCCGAGTTCTGCGATGAGAAGAACGAGGACTATCAAGTAGAACGCAACGGTGAAAATATGAACGACCAAGGATACTCCAGGCTTCCTCATCGCCATCATTGCAGGAGACAGGGGCTGGGCAAAAGCCCACACGACCATCGACGCAATACACCAACACGCCAAAGAGTATGCCTCTACATAGTCTGCACCAAAGGCCACCCTTAGAAACATCGACCCGAAAAAAAGGAAGCCGACCAAGACCACCCCCGCGACTGCGCCGAGCGTCATTGACGATTGCCTCATCAATTGAGCCATGCTATCCGTCTTCCGCACAGCCACCATTCGCGCTAACTCTGGGTAGATTGTTTGGTAGAAAGGATTTATCAGTTTCCCCATCGCGCTAATTATCGTTTTCGCAATCTTATACAAACCCGCCGCGCGCACATCAATCAATCCATTGACAATGAATATATCGATTTCCCTCACCACACGGACTATTCCGTCTACATTGGTTACGACAACGTAGTGCCAGATCCCCTCACACCGACGGGGCAAGCTCACCAAATCGAAATGCCGCCAATGAAAGATATCTTCCTTTTTCGCTAGCTTTACGGCATACCAGAAGAACCACAACTGACCTATGATGTTGTTTAGCGACGTCACGGCCAAGTAGACAATCAATCGCTCCTCGCCCGTTAGCCACAACAGAGTTACTGAGATCAACTGCAATACAGCGATCAGGTTCTGAGCCAGAGCCTGAGGAAAGAAGCGATCATAGATCCGCAGCAAAGCGGTCGGAGTAGACGACCAGTTGAATAGCAAAATCGTCGCTGCGACAACTGCCGGCAATAGTTCGCCTTCGGGCAGCCCGAACAAGGAAGGCAGCCACGCAGCAACAAGAATCGCTATAACAAACCCCAGCGCTCCAGCGAGGACATCCAATATCAGTCCGAAACAAGCTAGATTGAAAAGAAGCGCCTTGTCATTTCGTTCGTGGGCATGCGAACCATAATGAATCAGGCCCTGCCAAGTCTGGAAGCTTGTCAAGCGACCAATGATTTCAATGAAAGCCCCATACAGGGAATAAAGGCCAAACTGCTCCACCGATATTGCGCGCGTAAGCACGCCCAAATAAATGAGAGCAACAATGGAACTCGTAGCATTGCCCCCAAATACAACACCCGAGTTTCTGAGTAACGCAAAATACCTGGGATGGAAGCTCAACTCGCGAAGCCAGCGCATTAGACTCTCGAACATGTATCTCAGGGTGAGTCAACGAAGCCTGCGCGACGCAACTTCACATCGGCAAGCTTCAATGAACTGAACTCGGCATACGCATCTACCCAACCGGCTCTCCATATTGTTAGCGATGTTGGGGCGTTTTCAATCATCGAAACACTCAATTTCATGCCTCGGCTTAGCGGTAGCTCGGGTACGCTCGGCCAAACAGCACTCCAATGTCCCGGACAATCTTCGCGTTACTGAGGACTGCTCGCCAGACCGAAGCAGATGCATTGTCGGCGCCCGCACCACCGAATGGAAACAAGCGGAGCCCAGCAAAAATTTCCGCCGCAAACTATAAACCGGTAAACGCTTTCCTCAAACCCACGGCGACAAAACCCTGCGCTCCCGAGGTTTCACCAAATTAGAATGCCACGCCTTCTTTGCGAATCACCCTAACCAGGGTCATCCATAGAATTTGAACGTCAAACGAGACGGACCGGCGATCCAAATATTCAATATCGAACTCGACCTTCTTGGGAATCGGCAGATCATCACGGCCGTTAACTTGAGCCCACCCCGTCAATCCCGGCACTAGCCGATGAACGCCAGCCTTCGTGCGAAGTTTCACCAGATCATGCTGATTGAACAAAGCTGGCCTAGGGCCGACGAAACTCATATGCCCCCTCAAAATACTCCAGAGTTGCGGTAGTTCATCTAGACTCGTCCGTCGTAGGAATCCGCCAATCGGAGTGAGGTAGCTGGAGGGATCATCCAACAGGTGCGTTGCTACGGCGGGCGTCCCGACCCGCATGGTACGGAATTTTGGCATCATGAAGTTGACGTTATTAGTCCCGACGCGCTCAGACCAGTAGAAAATTGGGCCACGCGACGTCGCTCGAACCAATAGCACTAAGATCAAAAATGGCGCGACGAAAATTGCTGCTGCGGCGACAGCCAAACAAACATCAAAAAAACGCTTGGACGCTGTCAACGACTGCCGCTCTTGCTTTGCCTGAACCAGTCTGCGGTAACCGCCAAAGCTTGGTCGACGGAATACGGCCGTACCCAACCGAGTTCTTGCACGATCTTGTTGCTATCGACAATCAATGACCCGAACAACCGCTTCAGCTGTGTTTTCTTTCCCAGGAACTTCCCTGCTGCTAATAACCACTTGGGCGGGATAGACCAAATTCGCACTGGTTTACCCAAACCTTGCCCAAGTTTGCGTATCAACGCTGGCGTCGACATGTCTGCACCATCGGACAACAAAAACAACCCCCCGGCCGCGGAAGGATGCCCGGCACACAGGACAATCGCATCCACGAGATTACCCAGGAAGAGAAGACTCCGTCGATTGGAAACCGCACCAAAGGGGAAAGGCAGCCCTTTATCTACATAGCGAAGTAACTGTAGAAAATTAGCGCCAACTCCCGGCCCGTACACAAGCGGCGGGCGAAGGATTACCACCTCCATACCGGTACTTCTTTCAACATCTCTCAACCCTTGTTCAGCCTCCCATTTCGAAATAGCGTAGGGACCTTCAGGCGATGGAACCGAAAGTTCGTCGTACCGTTCAGTACAACTGCCCAAAGCTTGACCCTCCCCATTCACTTTTATGGTGCTCAGATAGATAAACCGCCGTACACCCGCATCCGCGGCTTGCTTCGCAAGATTAAGCGTGCCTTCCGTATTGATACTACTGTATTCCTGGCTCCACTCCGACTTCTTATCGTCGTTCATAACATGGACGCGCGCAGCAAGATGAATGACGATATCTACGGTGCCACGATGACCTCCAAGCGGTTGCTGCTGCGGTCTCAAGGCTTCGGCCCATTTTGTTTCTGGCCCAATATTGCCGATTTGAATGGACGAGTCGCCATTAACGCTATCCCGCGTAACGGCGTTGACCTGATAGCCTACCGACTGTAGCGACGCGCACAATGGCACACCGACAAACCCATTGGCACCGGTCACCATCACAGACTCAGTCACGCTGCCAACTCGTCATAGACACCCAACGTTTCCGTCAATACCCTCTCTGACGAAAATTCTTGTTCCGCCAACTCGCGCCCCACTCTGCCCATCGCTGCACACAGCTCTCGATCAACGATTAGGGATTCGAGAGCGTTCGCGAGAGCTTCAGGGTCTTTGGGTGGAATCAGTACTCCATTTCGCGAATCAATCACAAGTTCGCGACACCCCGGCATATCAGTTGTGACAATCGGCCTGGCACTTGCCATTGCTTCGATCAGTATCTTTGGAATTCCCTCGCCATAGTAGGTTGGAAGACAGACGATCTGGGACTGATGCAGAACAGCTGGAATGTCATCGCAATACCCCCACCACTCGACCACACCTGACCGCGCCCATTCGTTAAGTTGCTCTCGAGAAACCGAGCCCGGGTTCTCAACATCTGGCTCCCCAACAAGAACGAACCGCGCCTGCATACCTTTTGACTTAAGCGATTCCGCGGCTTTGACGAACACCCCGACCCCTTTGTCCCAAAGCATTCTGGAGGCGAGAACGACGAGCGGCGGATCCATTTGGCATTGACTCGTTTGATAGTCATCCAAAGCGACCCCCGCACCGCGGATGAGATCTATGGCTTCGGCGCCTACAACTCGATTTGACAATAACAACTCCATGTCGTCATTGTTCTGCACGATCACTCTCCCACGAGGGCGGGCCAGCAGCGTACGAAACAAGGCTATCACCACGGGCTTCAGAAGTCGGGCCTTACGTTCGGAAGAGGAAAACACGAAACCCAAACCGGCGAGTGCATTCACTACGGCTCGCACCTTGGATAGGTTTGCCACGAGGGTGCCATAGACAACTGGCTTGAGAGCCACGTGGTGGACTAAGTCCGGCATTTCTCTCCGGTAGATTCTCCACAGTTCGACAAGCGCGCTGAACTCGCGAATTGGGTTTGCACTCGAACGCTTCCAATGTTTCAAAGGTATGAGCCGCAAGCCGCTTTGTTTGATCTTTTCACCGTGTTTGTTCACACGTGTTGCGACCACGACGTCATAGCCCGCACTTCTTGCAGCAACGGCCAACGAGAGCCGATGAGTACAGAAGTACCAATCTTCGGTCACCAAAAACAAGAGTTTGGTTGCTCGTCGCATAGTCGTATCCATTACTTTTGGCGAATGATTCGAGTGCCGCCGCCATCTAAGATTAAAGCAATGCCAGCGATCTCCCGAGGAGTGCTTCGAAAGTACCCGCTCACAAAGAAAGACGGAGTCACTTCAAGTCTTACGAAGTCGAGGTGTTGAACGAACGAATAGGAGCTGAACGCCTCGTACCAAGAAACAGCAAGATTTCTCTAACACGCCTCATTAACAGCATGCCCATAACATTCACGATATTTTTCTACTATCGCGTCGATCTGAAAATGCTGTTCTATGCGCTGCCTTGCCGCTAGCCCACGTCGAGCACGCTCTTTTGCACTGAACGAAAGCAAACCCAGCAATCCGTCTGCGAGTGCCGAAGGGGAAGACGGCGGCACAACAATGCCGGAATCCCCAACAATTTCGCGGCAGTCTCCAACATCCGTTGCGACACAGGGCAGGCCACACCCCATGGCCTCACCTAGCACGTTGGGAAATGCCTCACTCACGCTACTTAGACAGAACACATCAAACGCCTGCAAGATGCGATTCACATCCTCACGTTCCCCCAGGAATTGGATTTGCCCAGCAGGAAACCCTCGTGCCATGGATGCAAGCTGCCTATTCTCATCATCAACACCACTTCCGACGAGCACCGCATAAACACCCGGTTTTCGCGAAATCACAAGCTTCATAGCTTGCAGAAATGACGAATGGTCCTTCAACGGATGGTAGCGCGCCACATGGCCGACCACCAAAGCGTCTAGCGGAATCGACAGCATCGTCCGGAGCAAGTCTCGATCGACCGGATTCGGGTGCCAATGATCCAAATCGAATCCGTTCGGAATAACCATACCCTTCTCCGATGGAAATCCGGCAGATTCATGCTGAGCGCGCGACACAGCACTATTGTAGATAACCCTGGACACCCACTTGCTCAACAAAGGATGAAGACGAATCACAAGGCGAGTCAGCCATTTCTCATCGCTGAGTTCGTACAGGGAATGCCGAACATTCCAAATGACAGGAATTCTCGATCGCAGACTGGCAAGAGCTACTACCGCAGCAATGTTTCCGTGGTACATCCACCCCTGCACCAAATCGGGTGAAGCGTCGACGATCGCACGCCGCAGTCGGAGGAAACCACCAAGAGACCATGCCCCCCTTCGCAACCCCAGACTCTGCACTGCCACGCCGGCCCTTCTTAGTCTGACACCGTAAACCCCGTCGCCAGTCAGTGATATCACTTGGTTATCGAAGTGGGACTGTAGCCCCCCCACAATCAGGTTGTGCAAGGCTCTTTCGGCGCCGCCCATGCCAAGCCCGGTGATTACGTGAACGATCTTCTTCACCGCTCAAGTCTCGGGCGACTTACCATTGGCTTCGACCCCCATCGCGGCAAGGTAACCGTCTGCTGCCCTTTCAACACTGAAATACTTCGATCTTCGCAGTACGTCAGGCGGGTTCTTGTCACCCAATGCTTTGATCATTGCTTCATACAAGGTACCTACGTCATCGGTCGGTACGAGTTGCCCCCACTTGCCATCTTCAAGGATCTCCCTCGGACCACTGGGGCAATCGGTACTCACTATTTTCGTTCCGCAGGCCATTGCCTGAATAAGCGCGTTAGGCAGGCCTTCCCATGATGAAGAGAGGACGAAAAGCTCAGCGTGGTACATCCAAGTAAACGGATCATCCACGAAGCCAGGCAAGTCTACGTCTTGTTCGAGACCAAGATCGGCTACTTCCTTCGTCAGCGATTCCCGAAGCCGCCCTTCTCCGAGAATAATCAATCTGCACTCCGTTTCCTTACGCAGACGAGCGAAAGCAGATAGTAAAAGAGGATAATTCTTCGGCTCTTCCAGCCTGCCAACCGCCAGCACGACCGGAGGCTGCCCAAGACCAAACCATGGGTGATCAGGCTTCCTCCCACCAAGCGATTCAGCATCGACTGTCGCAACTGGGTTATATACGACCGCAATTTTGTTCCGATCCAGCGGCATGCTCCCAACAAGGTCTTCGGCGACACCACGCGATACAGCAACAATCTTGTCCGCCATCGAATAACTGTATCTCGCTATCCAAGGCAGGAACGCAGAGAAAACACCGGCGTTGGCGCGCGAACCCATCGCAATGCTAAAAGTACTTCGCTCTGATATAACCAGTACCGTCGATATGCGCGTCAACTTGCGCGCCCAGATCGCCAACACATTTGTGTGGGTCATCGCGGACAACAACGCTACCGGCCGTACTCGTCGCATATATCGAACCAAAGGAAGAAATGCACGCGACACACGCCCTGCATTCAGATTCACCAATCTTACTTTGGGTGAAACGAGGCCGAGATAAGGCCCCCGCGCACTGACCAGAACCAAATCCACGCGATATCCACGATCTGCGAACACGTTCGCGAGCGTGACGAAAACACGTTCTGCGCCACCACCACCAAGCGTCGGTAGAAAAAGCGCCAACCTTGGTGGGACGTTATCGGAACCCATTGCGCCTGCTCTAATTTCCCGCGATTGACGTCAACCAACCTTTCACGCCACGTCGTTCAATCGCGTTGCAAATATGCCGAGATTGCAATGCGCAGCAACCACTTCGAATCGGATCCATTCACCAATCCTACGACTATCTTTGATCGCCACTATGACGCACATCGATGGCAAGCTACTGATCACGAGGAGCTTTTCTCACCAACAAATCTTCCATCACCAAATACTGCAACTCCGACCCATAAAACATATTCAAAGCATCAGTCGGTGAACAGACCATCGGCTCCCCCCTCCGGTTCAGTGACGTATTCAGAATCACCCCGTTGCCGGTCAATTTTTCGAGCGCCTCGATCAACGCGTAGTAACGCGGATTCGACTCGCATGTAACCACCTGAGCGCGGGCCGTACCATCTTCATGCACCACCTCCGGGACGCGCGTCTTCCATTCGTCGGCGACGTCGAAGGTGAAGGTCATATAGGGTGCCGGATGATCGGTCTGCAACATCTGTGGGGCGACCCGGTCGAGCATGCTCGGGCAGAACGGCCGCCAACGCTCGCGGTACTTGATCTGTTCGTTGATACGTTCGGCAATACCTTCAACGTTGGGCGCACCCAGAATCGAGCGGTTACCCAGCGCGCGCGGACCGAACTCCATGCGCCCCTGGAACCAGGCCACTGGGTTACCGTCGGCAAGTATCTTCGCCACCTGCTCGGGTACGTTATCGAGCTTTTCCCAACGAGGTTTCCCCTCGTGCTCTTCGCACGCCGCGATGCACTGCTCGTTGGAGTAGCTCGGCCCGAGGTAGGCGTGCTGCATCGGCTTGACCACATCGCCGGCCTGGTTGGCTACGTATGATGCGGCGCCCAGTGCCGTACCAGCGTCGGACGCTGCCGGCTGGACGAACAGTTCCTCGACGTCAGGTCGGGCAATGATGCGCTGATTCAGTTTCACATTCAGCGCCACGCCGCCCGCGTAACAGATCTTGCCGGTCTCACGCAGGATGTCACCGAGGTAGTGATCGATCAACCCGAGGGAGACATCCTCCAACAACTGCTGAATCGAGGCCGCGTAGTCGATATACGGATCGTCGATCTCGTCGCCTTCGCGCTTGGGACCAAGCCAATCGATCAGCTTCGGACTGAAGTAGTAGCCTTTGCCGTTCGCATCCTTATAGCGGCGCATACCGATGACGTTGACCAACTGGGTGTTCACCTTGAACGACCGCTGGTCGTATCTGATCAGGCGTGAAAAGTCGAAACGCTTCGGATCACCATAAGGCGCCATGCCCATGACCTTGAACTCGCCGTCGAGCATCTCGAACCCGAGATACTCGGTCATGGCGCCATACATGCCGCCAAGCGAGTCCGGGTCGTAGAACTCTTTGATCTTGTGAATCTGCCCGTTCTCGCCATAGCCGAAAAACGTCGTGGCATATTCCCCTTTGCCGTCGATCCCGAGAATTGCTGTTTTCTCTTTGAAACCGCTCAGGTGGTAGGCGCTCGACGCATGCGTCAAGTGGTGCTCCACGGGTACGACGCGCGCATTATCCAGGCGCAGATCCGCCACTAATTTCAGCGTCTTGGCGAGATTCCGGCGAAAGCGGCGATTGCCGTTGAAGATCGCATCCAGTGCGCGATCCGGTGCATACCAATGCCGCGCGGCATAGTGCCAGCGTGCGGGGCTGCTCAGCGGGATCGGCGCGTACGGAAAAGCGACAACATCGACCTGTTCCGGTTTGACACCGGCGTACTCAAGACAGAAACGGGTCGCTTCGTAGGGATATTTGCCCTTCGCATGCTTGTCACGAATGAAGCGCTCTTCCTCGGCGGCGGCAGCCAATTCGCCGTCAACGAAGATGGCGGCCGACGGGTCGTGGCTGACGGCGCCGGAAATTCCCAATACGATCATGAAGCCTGTGGACTAAGTCGTTCTGCAAACGCGAGATTTTGCCAGTGTTTCGACGCGGAAGCGAGCGGGGCGGCAGCGACACCCCACGCAGTTCGGGCACTGCCAGCGGGCGCATGACGCTCCCCGCGCTAGCATCCTCGATTTTGGGCGTTTCACAATCGATCGAGTACCAAGCGGGTAAACTCCGGGAAATCGCTCCAATTGGCTGCAAACCGATCCATATCGCCTCGCCACGCCCGCTCAAACGCGGACTGGCTACGATACTGGCGCATGGCGTCGAGATCGATCAGGTAAACGCCGTTATTGGTCACAATGAAGTTGGTCGCCTTCATGTCTCCATGCGCAATACGCCAGCGGCGCAACTGCACAAAAATCTCGGCAACCTCGCCTGCGACATTCGCCAGGGCCTCGGCGTCTGATCGGCGCGCGGCGACCCACTCGGCGATATCCGGACCCACAATCCGCTCGGCCAGAAAATAGGCTACCCGACCGAAACCGCCGCTGCGAGCGGTCACACAGGCAATCGGCTTGGGAGTCTTTACGCCCAACAGCATAAGTCGGTGCGCATTGCGCCACGAGATCGACGCGCGGCTCTCGCGAACCAGGCGGGTAAACCCATGCCGCCAGTTCTTGATGTTGTAGCGTTTCACTACCATCTCGATGCCGCCGGCTTTGATCCCCCACACGGTAGCCGTATTGCCATTTTTGAGCAGGCTCTCAGCATCGGTCGGACAGGTGGCGTCCAGCTCGGACAACACCCCGGTGAGCGCATCCGCATAACGACGAACGACAAACGCTTCAGACGCAGCTGTCTTGATGTGGCGTATCGCCGTGCAATCGCGAAAGATCTTTTCGCTGACCTTGCGCCAGCGCCAACTGCGCGCAGCGTCAATCAAAGCCGGCAGCTTGCGCAAGACGCTCGTCGTATCCCAGTCGCGCGCCCGGACATACGCCTCGGCAATTGCTATCGAATGCGCATCGAACGCGGGCGGAAGCTGGGCGCAGAACAGGGCGAGATTCTCCAACGATGGGCCTTCTTTGAGCGCTCTGGCCGACACCTTGATGCCCGCGCCGTCGAGACTATAGATCTCGGCTTGCGTCACGAGAAAATTGTCGAGGTGAAGGTCGGTCTGGCGCAGGCCTGCCGCGTGGTGGCGGGCCAGCAGTCGCATCATGCGGCGGGCCAGCTGTTCACGATCCTTCGACTCCGCTTCCCGCCAGACTGCCGAGTAAGGACGGGCCTCCTCGATGAAGGCCAGAACGATCACCGGGTTTCCCGGCTCGTCCCTACCACTGAACAGGATCTCGGGAGCGGCGACGCCAGCCGCGGCCAGCGCCCGCAGTCCTTTTTCCTCGCGGCCGGCATGCACAGCACCCCGCTCACGATCGAGGTATTGCTTCACCAGGACATGCCGACCATCCAACCAGCCCTCGAAAACCTCGCGCTTACCGGGCAAACGACGCAGCATGCCGCCACGCTCTACGACTCGTCCGTCGCCCAAAACAAGGCCTTCGGCGGCCATGTTCATGCGTTTCGCCTGCGCATCGCCCGCGCGTAGCGCTTACGCAGCCACTGCCAGATCACCCGCCCGCGCCACGATAACTCGCCATCGCCCAGATAGCGCTGCAGAAACCGCAGGCGATCGGCCGTCGAGAAATGCAGATTTCGGCGATTGAAGCTGTCCAGATCGCGGATGGTATTGCGCAAGACGGGGTATTCACGGCGCATCTTCTCCAGATCGATCAGGCAGCTTTGTGGCCGCCCCTCGGCGTCGAATCGCACGAAGACGTGCTTGGGATGCAAGGCGTTGTGCACGTAGCCGCCCAGGTGCATCGCACGAATGTGCGGCGCCATCTCATCGATCAGCGCCAGACGCCGCGACCTCGACGCCCGCCAGCCGGCTTCAGCCCATTCCGCCGTCCAATCGTCGAGGGGACGATAGCCGGCGAGCTCGACCGTCATCAGTACCACGCACCACTTGCCGGCTATCTTACGCTGTGCGTAGAAGACCGGGGTCAGCGTCGGCACGCCGATCGCGTGCAAGGCCAGTATGTTGCGCATCTCGGCGGCAAACGTGGGCTCGCCACCTAGCGGGTGCTTGAAGGTACGGCGCAAGTGATTCTGCTGGCGCTTGAGGAACAGGCCAACCGGCCCGCCATCGGGACCGTCAACCTCAATACGCACAACGCCGCTCCACCCGCCGCGGCGTTTGTTGGGCGGTTCAAACCACTCGGCATCCAGCGCCCACAGGGCGTCGAATGTCGCCAAGCCGCGTGCTTCGAGCGCTGTCTGCCAACCTGGCGCGATGAAGTCATCCACGCGGCGGCACCTCGGCAACAACGGGCTTGGTGTCTTGCAGATGCCATGCACGGTCGCTCACCTGTCGCCACAATGCCGCGTTATTTCGGAGTTCATCGCGCAATCTTCCACCGGCGTATTGCCGGATGAAGCGGTACAGATCGCGCCGAGTCAGGCCAATGTGCAGCGCCGAGAAGTAAAGAGCAGCGAGATCCTTGACCAGCCAGCGACGCGGGACCCGATCGCGGAACTGCATCCGGTGCAGATCGATGAGATGGAGATGCAACGACTCATCCGGCCCGAGCCAGGGCTGCTGCAGCAAAAAATGGCAGATGTACAGATCGCGGTGATTCATGCCAGTGGCGTGCAAGGCGGCCGTCATCTCGGCCACGCGGTCGATCAAAACCCACTTGACCGGCGCCGGGGGTGGCTCACGCACCCAGTCCGCACAGTAGTCTTCCAGGCTTATCGTGCTTTCAAGTTCGCGCGTCACCACAAAGGACCGGCGGGTCGCCGGATTCATTCCCGCTTCACCGTACGCCACCAACTGCATGGTTTCCACGCCCAGCTCGGTCAATCGCTGGATCGCCTGCCATTCGTTACGCGCCCCCAGCACCGGGGCCTTCAGCGACAACAGGTTCTTGAAGATCTCACGCCAGCCGACTCCCCAATGCAACTTGAGGAAATAGCCCCGCCCACCGCATTCGAAACGCAAGGTGCGCCGGTTGCTGCCCGCCGGCTCACGAAACACCTCGCCTTCGATCGCAAAGAAGTCGCTCATTCGTGGCGTCGTAAAACCCATTTCGCGGCGGAAGTCTTCGTCGACCCAAAGCGTCACGGCCGCTCTCCGATCTGCACAATCAGGTCGGCGGCAAGTTCGGGCATGTGATACAGATCATGTGCCTTGCCATAGGCGATACCGTTTTCCGCCCACCGCGCGCGCTCGGGTGACATCAGCATGTCGGCCAACGCCGCATCGAGGGCGCTCTGCTCGAACGGCAGGGGCAACACCCTGCCGGCTTCGGCCTGCCCGACATGGAATGCATATCCGCATGCCTCGGTTGTCAACACCGGCAGGCCGGCGACGACGGCCTCAAGCAATACCGTTCCGGTGTTCTCGTAGTATGCGGGGTGCAGCAAGATATCGCCGCCCTGCAGCACGGCCGGGATATCGTCACGGCCACGCAATACGGTAAATCGGTCATCGACTCCGAGGCGCTTTGCCTGGTCAACGAATCCCGCCGGGTTGTCTTCACCGATCGCAATCAAGCGGGTCTTCACGCGCAAAGCTTCCGGCAATGCGGCCAACGCGCGCAGCGAGCGATCCAGCCCCTTGGTCTTGAATCCCGAGCCGATGCACAGAATCAGATACTCGTCGTCGGCGATGGTGAATTCTCGCCGAAAGCCTTTACGTTTCTCATCTGCCTGCGCGTCGGCGCAGCGATCACGCGCAATACCGGGCGGCAGCATGTGAATACGGGCATCCGGGGTGCGGTAGTGGTGTTGGTAGATCTCGCACTGGCGCGGCGAGATCATCAGGATTTCGGTCCGCGAGGACGCCGCAAACACCGCTCTCTCGTAACCTAGAAAATGCCGGTAGCGCGGCGCCAGGCGCGCAAACCAACTGCGCTCTCGATGCAGCTTTTCACGCAGACAGCCGTCGGCGGCGTAATAAACATCCAACCCCGGCATTTTGTTGAATCCGATCACCAGGTCGACCGGATCTGCCGCGAGGCGCTCACCCAGTTGCCGCGTGAATTCATGATTGCGCGCATGGCTGCTGACGCGCTTGATCGACAGCACCTCGACATCCATCGATGCGGGCCGCTCTCCATCCCATGACATCGTGTAGATCACCACACGATGACCGCGCGCGTCGCATGCTTCGGCGATGCGCAACATGTCACGTTGCAGCCCGCCATACGGGAAGTATTTGTACAGCACAAAGGCGAGTTTCACGCCGCTGCACCGGCTATTTGCGCCTGCAGCGCTGTGTACACCTGGCGCGGATCAAGCCCGGCGAAGCAGGCGGGGGCTACCGGGCTCGGTTCCTTGTAGGTGCATTCGCGCTGCATACAGGGTGCACAGGCGAACTCAGCGGCAAGGTTGCGCTGGTGCGGACCGAGCGCACCTGTCAGCTCGGTTCGCGTCGGGCCGTACAAGGTGATCGCCGGCGTACCGACCGCAGCCACGAGATGGGCCAAGCCGGAATCCACACCGACCACGCCGTCGGCCCTGGCAAGCTGGGCCGCCAACTCGGTCAAGCCCTGGCGGGGCAGCAACTCACCGCAACCGGCCGCCTTGATAATGCGCTCGGCACGCAGTCGGTCGTCGGGATCCCCCCACGGCAGGCCGACCTCGAACCCATCGGCATGCGCCAGGTGCGCCAACTCGGCCCAATAGGGCTCCGGCCAGTGCTTGCTCGGCCAGGTGGTGCCATGCAGCAACACCAAGCGCTTTCTACCGGCATCGCGTGCCGTCGAAAAATGCAGCCCGTAGTCGACATCGCCATCGGGCAGCGCGTAACCGAGCGCCTGAGCGAACAACTGTCGCGTCCGGGTGATCGCATGCTGTCCACGCGCCACCGCGTAGCGGCGATGGTAGAAAAAGGAGGCGAGAGATTCGCGCGCCGACCGCCGATCAAGCCCCGCCCGCGGGCCGTCGGCGAGCCACGCAAACGCGGCACTCTTGAACAGGCCTTGGGCATCCAGAATCAGGTCGTAGCGACGGCGCTTGAGCACCTTGCGAAACTCAGTCAATTCGCCACTCTTGAACGCCTTGGCCCACGCCTTGCGCCAGCGGCGCAACGACACGGTGATGACTTCATCGACGGCCGGGTGCCAACCCGGCACCTCGGCGAACGCCTCTTCAACCAGCCAGTTGAAACGGATGCCGGGCAGCGCCTTCGATGCATCGGTCAGCGCGGGGAAAGTATGAATCAAGTCACCCAGCGACGACGTTTTGACCAACAGCACACGCATCGATCAGGCCATCACCGCCTCGAGTGCCTCGGCCACCTGGTCAACCGACATATCGACCAGGCAGGCCGTCGTCCCCAGTGGACAGACACGCTTGAAACACGGGCTGCAATCCAGGCCGAGACTGACGATGCGATGACGTTCATTGAGCGGCGGTGTGAAACCGGGATCGGACGAGCCGTACAGCGCGACCGTCGGGCGATCCAGCGCCGCAGCCACGTGCATCAACCCGGAATCATTGGATACCACCGCATCTGCTTGCGACATCAGATCAACCGCCTGCTCCAGCGTGGTTCGACCGGCCAGATTGGTGGCCATTTTGCAGGTCGCCGCGACACCTTCACACACGGCGCGATCCTTCTCCGAACCGAACAGCCAGATCAACCAACCCAGCCTGCCGAAACGGCGCCCGAGCTCGGCGTAATGCACCGTCGGCCATTGCTTGGCTGGTCCGTATTCGGCACCCGGGCACAGCGCCAGGACCTGGTCATCGGGCGCCTTGCCGATGCCGAGGTCGGCCATCGCCCGTTCGACATCCGCCGCGTTTACCTCTAGTCGCGGCGGTTCGACGGCCGGCAGCGCCGCACCCGCCGGGGCAGCCAGGGCGACGAAACGCTGCACCGTCATCGTCAGTTCCGATTTATCGAGCTTACGCGCGTCGTTGAGCAGTCCGTAGCGCATCTCGCCACGCCAGCCGGTGCGCTGGGGAATACGCGCAGCAAACGGTGTGACCGCCGACTTCCACGAGTTGGGCAACACAATCGCCTGTCGATAGCGGCCCTGCAGCGATCTTCCGAGACGCCAGCGTTCGTGCAGCGCGAATTTGCCGTGCCCCAGTGGCATAACGATACCCTGACGCACCTCGGGCATGCGCTCGAGCAACGGCAGGCTCCAGCCGGGCGCCAGCACATCGATGGCTACATCGGGATCGTTCGCGCGCAAGGCCTTGAACAGGCTTTGCGCCATGACCATGTCGCCCACCCATGACGGGCCGACGACCAGAATGGCGTCATGCGTTGTCTGTTGATGAGAAGTTTCGCCGCTCAACGGCAGGTCACCATGGCGGCAGAAAAGAGGTCGGTGCGCACTCCGGCAAGGCATCGCCGGCGCGCAGCCGGCGACAGGGGCCGCCTGGTTCGAGCCGTCACCCGGCTCAATCGCTCAGTACGTAGTGGGCACCGCAGTAGGGACAAGTCGCTTCGCCGCTCTTCTCGATCGGCAGATAAACCCGCGGATGCATGTTCCACACCTCGTCGTCCGGTCGCGGACACGACAAGGGCAGGTCCGCGCGCTTCACCTGGATCGCCGGCGCTGCATCAGGCTTGGCGGTGTTGGTGCTCATACGATTCTCCGGCTGTACGGTTTATGTTGGTGCTCAGACGGTGGTCAGCCAGTCGGCGTGCGCCTTGCTGCGGCCATGCACGACATCGAAATACTTGCTCTGCAACTTCTCGGTGATCGGCCCGCGACTGCCGCTGCCGATCGCCCGGCCATCGACCTCACGGATCGGCGTGACTTCGGCCGCCGTACCGGTGAAGAAAGCCTCGTCGGCGATATACACCTCGTCACGCGTGATGCGCTTTTCGACTACCTTCAGGCCCTCTTCTTCGGCCAACTGGATCACGGTCTTGCGGGTGATGCCGTCCAGGCACGACGTCAGGTCGGGCGTGTACAGCACACCGTCACGCACGATAAAGATGTTCTCACCCGAGCCTTCCATGACGTAGCCGTTGGCGTCGAGCAGCAGTGCCTCGTCGTAGCCCGTTTCGAGTGCCTCTTTCAATGCCAGCATCGAGTTCATGTAGTTGCCGTTGGCCTTGGCCCGACACATGGTGATGTTGACGTGATGACGGGTGAACGACGACACGCGGATGCGAATCCCGCGGGTCATGCCCTCTTCACCGAGATAGGCACCCCAGGCCCAGGCGGCGACCATGCAGTGCACCTGGAGGTTGTCGGCACGCAGCCCCATACCCTCCGAGCCATAGAAGCACATCGGACGAATGTAGGCGGAATCGAGCTTGTTCTCGCTGACGGCACGGCGCTGCGCCTCGTTCATCTCCTCACGGCTGACCGGCATCGGCATGCCGAGGATGTGAGCCGAGCGGAACAGCCGGTCGGTATGCTCGTTGAGGCGGAAGATCGCAGTGCCTTGTTCGGCGTGATAGGCGCGGACCCCTTCGAACACCCCCATGCCGTAGTGCAGTGTGTGCGTCAGCACATGGGTCTTGGCATCGCGCCAGGGAACCATCTCGCCATCCAGCCAGATCAGGCCGTCGCGATCCGCCATGGTTTGCATCGTCGTGAACTCCAAAATAACCGAGGTACCGCAGCCGGTTTCGAGCTGAACCGGGCCGCGTTGCGTAGCCGGTTATTGAACCATAAAGCGCCATTTCCCGATAGCCGGCGCGCGCGAACGCCGCATCCGCTTTAGGCTGGTTCCGGCCCGATCACACGGTTCCAGATATCGGTCACCATGGCCCGTTCCTCGACCAACGGTTCCGCCGGAACCGAAGAACCCTCTTCCTGCAACGCCCGCCGATGCACGATGCCGCGATACACCTGGTAGGCATTCCACAGCTGGTCGGCCATCCCCTGCGGCAACAGGCTGTGCTTGGAAAGGCGTTCGAGCAGGCGCGCATTGTCGGTCCACTCGGTCAGATCCGGATACTGATGCGCCCAGCGCAGCACCGCGTATTGCACGATGAACTCAATATCCACCAGCCCGCCGACGCCCTGCTTGATGTGAAAATCGTCGGCGTTGCTGCGGTCGAGACTGGCGCGCATCTTCTGCCGCATCGTGCGCACATCGGCCAACAGCTTGTCGTGGTCGCGCTCCAGGCACAGTATCTGGTGCCGGATCGCGC
Organism: Thiosocius teredinicola; assembly: GCF_002009425.1. Taxonomy (NCBI): domain Bacteria; kingdom Pseudomonadati; phylum Pseudomonadota; class Gammaproteobacteria; order Chromatiales; family Sedimenticolaceae; genus Thiosocius; species Thiosocius teredinicola. The sequence continues at coordinate 405,068 of NZ_CP019936.1, read as the reverse complement.
CGAAACGCGCGATCACGGCCGGATCGCCCGCCACCGGCCGCGCCCGCACCAGGGCTTGGTGCTCCCAGGTCCAGGCGTCGTTGCGCTGATACCGCTCGAACGCCCCCAAAGAGACCACCAGCTGCCCGGCGTTGCCGTTCGGCCGCAGGCGCATATCGGCCTCATACAGCAGACCGGAAGGCATGCGGGTGGTCAGCATATGCACCACGCGCTGCCCCATGCGCACGTAAAACACGTCATTCGCCACGCTGCGTTTGCCGTCGGTCATTGCATTGAGCTGGTCACTGCCGTGCAGAAACACCAGATCGAGATCCGAGGCATATCCCAGTTCGATGCCGCCGAGCTTGCCGTAGCCGATCACGGCAAAACCGCTATCCATCTCCTTCAGCTCGCCCGGTCGCCCATGCTTGCGCGACAGGTCGCGCCAGGCGCTCTTCTGCACCTGCTGCAAAGTCACCTCGGCAATCTCAGTCAGGTAATCGCTGACCACCATCAGCGGGATCGCGCCGACGATGTCGGCGGCGGCGACGCGCAGGCGGTTGCCCTGGGCAAACTGGCGCAGGCGTTCCATTTCCTGTTCGAGGTCATCGTCGGCCACCGAGTCCAGCAAGGTGCGCAGCTCGCCCTTGAGGTCTTCGCGACGCAACGGCGAATACAGGCGGCGCGGGTCGAGCAGTTCATCGAGCAGCAGCGGCTGCCGAATCAACTGCGACACTACCCAACTGCTTTCGCTGACCAGCCGCACGAGCTGTGACAAGGCCAGCGGATTCTCGACCAGCAGATCCATGTAGGCCGTGCGACGCATGATGGCAGCGATCAGGTCGAGCAGACGCTGCAGCGTGACCGATGGCTGCGGGTGCTGCGCCGCCGCCTCGATCAGTGACGGCATCAGCTGGTCGAGTTTGGCGCGGCCGCGGGTCGGCAGCGCCTTGGCAGACGACGAATCATGAAATGTCTTGACCCTGTTCAATGTACTTTCCGGGTCTTCGAAGCCGGCGTCGGTCAGCGCCACGATGCACAAATCCGCTTTGGGATTCGGCCCCCAGACGGCCGCCAACGGCGACTCCTTCTCCGGGCGCTCCGCCTGCGGTGCCGCGAACACGCTGCCGAACTGTTCGTGCACATGGCGGCGGTGGCGATCGAGCACACGTTCGAATTGCGGCCAGTCATCGAACCCCATGCTGGTCGCCAGGCGTTGCCGGCCGATTGCGCTGTCTGGAATCCGGTGGGTCTGCTCGTCCTTCCACGCCTGCAGCCGGTTCTCGGTCATGCGTAGAAAACGGTAGCCGTCGAGCAGCTCGCGCACGGCGAAGCTCGGCAGGATCTCGCGCTCACCCAGCAAGCGAAGCACCTCCTGGATCGGGCGGATCTGCAGATCTTTTTCCCTCCCGCCACGCACCAGCTGGAACGCCTGACCGATAAATTCGATCTCGCGGATGCCGCCCTGGCCGAGCTTGATGTTGGCGTCCATGCCCTTCTTGTGCAGCTCGCGCTCGATCATCCGCTTCATGTCGCGGATCGATTCGATCACACCGAAATCGATGTAACGCCGATAGACGAAGCCACGCAGCATCTGCATCAGCGTATCGATGTCTTCGGCTTCGCCGGTGATCGCACGCGCCTTGACCATCGCGTAGCGCTCCCAGTCGCGCGCCTGCGAGTGATAGTAATGCTCCATGGCCCCATAGGTGACGACCAACGGCCCGGAATCGCCGAAGGGTCGCAGGCGCATGTCGACGCGAAACACGAAGCCCTCGGCCGTCTGCTTGCTGAGCACATTGACGAGTTGGCGTCCGAGGCGGGTAAAGAACTGCTCGTTCTCGATCGGCCGCGCACCATCGGTGCGGCCGTGCTCGGGGAAACAGAAAATCAGATCGATATCGGACGACAGGTTGAGCTCGCGCGCCCCGAGCTTGCCCATGCCGAGTACGATCAGACGTTGCGCCTGGCCGTCGGCGTCACGTGGCACGCCCGATTTCTCGACCGCCCAGGCGTACAGCTTGTCGACCGACTGACGGATGCAGATGTCGGCGAGCTCGGAAAGATCCTCGAGTGTCTCATCGAGAGAGGCCCGCCCGCCGATATCACGCCACACGATGCGCAGCATCTGCAGTTGGCGAAACCGCCGTAGCGCCAGCTCCAGCGCCGCTTCATCGCCGACGCCGTCCAATCTTTCGGCCAGCAGCGCCGACATCTCACCGCTGTCGAGCGCGTGATCGAGCAAACCGGAGCGATGCAGTTCCAGCAGCATGTCGGGATGGCGAAGGCATGTCTTGGCGGCAAAATCGCTAGCCGACCAGATACGTTCGAGGTGTTCAACAGCGGGGAAAGACGCATCCCCGAGGTCGGCAGCGCCCAGCGCGTCGCGCCAGGCGCTGCGATAGTGATCAAGCCGCTGCGCGGCCGGTTCTTCGTGCATCAGGGTTTGGCAGCCTCTGCGGCAAATTTTTGCAGCGCACCATTGATCTTCTGGATAACCGGATGCTGAGGATCAATGCCATGGCGTTCTGCCATCCACTGCGGATCGTTCCAGCCGATCATGACCTTGCCGTCGGCCTCCCACACCAGGTACTTGAGGGGCAAATCGATCCCCACAGTGGTTTGCTGCTGCATCAGCACTGTACCACCCTTGGGGTTACCGAAAATCAACAACTCGGTCGGAGCCAGTTGCATGTCGACGGTTTTCGCACCGGCCGCGTGATCCACTCTGGCGAACACCTTGAAGCCCGCCGCAGTGACCGCTTTCTCAAGACGATCCATCGTGGCGGTTGCGGGGTTCTCACTGACGATACTCTTGAGCCCGTCCGCGGCCAGCACTGGAAGTGAAAAAAATAACAAGAACAAACAAATAGCGACAATTCTTTTGACCATCAGGTCCTCCTCTGATTACGCTTTCTTGAGTGTCGTCAAGGACCGCTTTGCAACGGTCCACCAGATTAAAGACCCATTCGGCCATGCCGCTATTTCGACCATGCCAAAAATTCGCGCCTTCGATCCGGTAAAGCGAGAATTACTAGTACAGCTGTTTACCCAGGCGCAAACGGCTTCGATTGCGGCTGCCATTGGGGTGGTCGTCTGCACGTTGGTCTTCTTCGTCGCACAGCCGGGATTCGCCCCGCTCGCCTGGGGTGGCATTGCTGCGCTCGCAACCTTACAACGCATTGTGTTGTTTCGGCAGTTCTTCGCCAGCGAGATTGCGCAGTTCACGCACGAATACTGGATCAAGCGACACTCAGTCAGTGTCCTGCTGGTCGGTGTCGCCTGGGGCGGTGTGGCCCTCCTTCCGCTCGATGGAGCACCGGCGTACGCGCGCTACGTACAAACGCTGATTCCACCGTTCATCCTGATGGCTGCGATTACCTCGTACGGCGTGTGTATCTCGCAGTACCTCGTCCTGTGGGGCAGCGCGACGCTGACCGTTGTCATATCGCGCCTGTTTGTCTCCGGTGCCGATGCCATCGCCGAGGTCACCCTGTTCGTGTTCTTCTCGCCGCTGCTCGCCGTGACTGCGAAACGCTACAACGAGTCGATTACAGAAAGCATCAAAGCCCGCTTCCGGTCCGATGAGTTGGTCGAAAAACTCACCGAGGTCAACAAGGATCTGCAGGATCGCAACACGATCCTCGGCCGGCAACAGGATGTCATCGAACAGGAAGAGGCGCTGGCGAAGCACGTTTTCAAACAGCTCGTGGTCGGTGGCGACCGCAAGCTGCCGGGCATCCATACCTGGAACCAGTCGATGGGCACCTTGTCGGGCGACCTGACGCAGACCGTTCGCGGTCCTGCCGGTCAGTCCTACATCTTCCTCGGCGATTTCACCGGTCACGGCCTGCCGGCGGCGCTCGGCGCCCTGCCGGCTTCGTCGGTGTTCCTCGCGATGGCCTCGAAAGGTCTGCCCCTGGATGCCATCGCCACCGAATTGAATGCCAAGCTGCACCAACTGCTGCCGGTCGGCTACTTCTGCTGCGGGGTATTGCTCGAACTGACCGCCGACCATCGCACCTTGCATGTGTGGAACGGTGGCCTGCCCGATGTGCTGATCCGCCGCGGCAACAAAGACGGCTACGAACGTATCGCCTCACACGGTCTGCCGCTGGGCGTGTCCGGCGCCGACCAATTCGATGCCTCGACAGTGACCATCCATTTGCAGGCGGGCGACCTCGTCTACGCCTACACCGACGGTCTGACCGAGGCGGTCGACAAGAACGGGGAAATGTGGGGTGGCCAGCGGCTCGAGGAGTTCCTTGCGCAACCCGACCTCGAGGCACCGAAGCTGCCCGCGCTGATCGATGCGGTGCTACAGCACGTCGACCTGGCTCCGCCCACCGACGACATTTCGGTGGTCGAAATCGAGGCCCCCGCGCGGCTTGGCATACGCAGCGGCAGCGCCACCGTAGGCGAAGTCGCCGCTCGCTAATACCGCACCGCCCCCTGCGCACCGAAACGAAAAAGCCCCACCCGGGTTACCCAGGTGGGGCTTTTGAGCTACAGCACAGGTGCCGTGCGGCGTGATTACATCATGCCGCCCATACCACCCATACCGCCCATTCCGCCCATATCGCCGCCAGGCATTGCTGCCTCTTCCTTCGGCTCTTCAGCGACCATGCACTCGGTGGTGATCATCAGACCGGCAACCGAAGCCGCGTTCTGCAGCGCAGAGCGGGTGACCTTGGTCGGGTCGAGAATACCCATTTCGACCATGTCGCCGTACTCACCGTTGCCGGCGTTGTAGCCGAAGTTGCCTTCGCCTTCGACGACCTTGTTCAGCACCACCGACGGCTCGGCACCGGCGTTGGCAACGATCTGACGCAGCGGCTCTTCCATCGCGCGACGGGCGATCGCCACACCGATATCCTGGTCGTGGTTTTCACCTTTGAGCTCGCCCATCGTGGCCTGGGCACGCACCAGCGCAACACCGCCACCGGGGACGATGCCTTCTTCAACGGCGGCACGGGTAGCGTGCAGCGCGTCTTCAACGCGGGCCTTCTTCTCTTTCATCTCGACTTCGGTCGCAGCGCCAACCTTGATGACCGCAACACCGCCGGCCAGCTTGGCCAGACGTTCCTGCAGCTTCTCACGGTCGTAGTCCGACGTGGTGTCTTCCATCTGCGCACGGATCTGCTCGCAGCGTGCCTTGATGTCTTGCTCGGTGCCGGCGCCGTCGATCACGGTGGTCTCTTCTTTCGAGATCACGATGCGCTTGGCGGTGCCCAGCTCGTTCAGGGTGGCCTTTTCCAGGCTCAAACCGACTTCTTCGGAGATCACGGTCGCACCGGTCAGGATCGCGATGTCCTGCAGCATGGCCTTACGACGATCGCCGAAGCCCGGCGCCTTCACGGCGCAGACCTTGACGATACCGCGGATGGTGTTGACCACCAGCGTCGCCAGCGCTTCGCCTTCAACGTCTTCAGCGATGATCAGCAGCGGACGACCGGCCTTGGCGACCGACTCGAGCGCCGGCAACAGGTCGCGGATGTTGGATATCTTCTTGTCGTGCAGCAGTACGTAGGGCTCTTCGAGCTCGGCGGTCATGTTCTGCTGGTTGTTGACGAAGTACGGCGACAGGTAGCCGCGATCGAACTGCATGCCTTCGACGACGTCCAGTTCGTTTTCGAAGCCCGAACCTTCTTCAACGGTGATAACGCCTTCTTTACCGACTTTCTCCATCGCCTCGGCGATGATGTCGCCGATGTTGGTGTCAGAGTTGGCCGAGATGGTGCCGACCTGCGAGATCGCCTTGGTGTCGGCGCACGGCTTCGACATACCGGCGAGGTAATCGACCGCAGCGATGACCGCCTTGTCCATGCCGCGCTTCAGATCCATTGGGTTCATGCCGGCAGCAACGGCCTTCAGGCCTTCGCGCACCATGGCCTGGGCCAGCACGGTTGCGGTGGTGGTACCGTCGCCGGCGACGTCAGAGGTCTGCGACGAAACTTCTTTGACCATCTGTGCGCCCATGTTCTCGAACTTGTCCGACAGTTCGATCTCTTTGGCAACCGAGACACCGTCTTTGGTGATGGTCGGGGCGCCGAACGACTTCTCGAGCACCACGTTGCGGCCTTTCGGACCGAGGGTGACTTTTACGGCGTTGGCGAGGGTGTTGACACCCTTGAGCATGCGCTGACGGGCGTCGTCGGAAAACTTGACTTCTTTTGCACTCATTTCTCTATACCTGAAATCTGTCTGTTATTCGTAATCGTTGGCAACGCGGGGCTGGGATCAACCCTCGATGACACCCATGATGTCTTCTTCGCGCATGACCAGGACTTCTTCGCCGTTCACCTTGACCTCGGTACCCGAGTACTTGCCGAACAGCACGGTGTCGCCGACCTTGACGTCGAGCGGGCGCACCTGACCGCTTTCGAGGATCTTGCCGTTGCCGGCAGCAATGACTTCACCCTGAACCGGCTTCTCGGTTGCTGAACCGGGCAGCACGATGCCCCCAGGGCTGGTGGTTTCTTCTTCCTTGCGACGGACGACCACACGGTCATGCAGGGGACGAATGTTCATGTCTCGAAATCTCCTTAGCGATTAGAGAAGCAGTTGATATGTAAAGGAATTTCGCGCGGTACTTATTAGCACTCGCTGTCGATGAGTGCCAATAATAGGGGCGAACTTTGCTAAGTCAAGGGCGGGCCGAAAGATTTTTCGGCGTCGCGATTTTTGGCACTCGCACTCGCAAAGTGCTGATAACTAAACATTTTCCGAAAAATGCCGTAGAAATATGCATCAGGTTGTTTTGTCGGAGCGGAAGAATCATGTCCGAACACGATGACGGCCGTGTGATTCAAACGGCACACTTGAGCGAGTATTTTCACCACGCCGTGCAATCGGCAGCCGGGCGGCGCCACCTCAATGCCGATTCGGCGACACTGCACTACCTGGCCTCCCTGCTATGTCAGTACGCACGCAGCGAACAGGTGTTCGATTACGACGACCAGCGCACCCAGCTACGCCCCCTGGCACTGCTGTACGGTGAGGCCCTGGAGGCACCGAGCAATGGCGCGCGCCGCCTGTGGCTGCAACGCCTGGGCGATCTTGCCCTGTTCGTCGGCGGCATGTTCGCAGGGCAACTCAGCCGCCGCTTTCGGGACCTCGACTATTGCGTGGCCATGGGCGGCAACGCCTACAGCTACCTGGAGCAAACCGCCACCCGTCCCGGCGAACAAGCCCAAGCCATCGTGTTCGGCGAATTGGCGGATCAGTTCGGCCGCTTCGTCGATGTCGTCGCCATCGTCACCGGCCGGCCGCCATCAGCACACCTCGACGCCTGACCCGTTACAGGCTCATTCGTCGCGCCGGTACTCGCCCTCGATGATCCGATCGGCCTGGGTCTCGGGCGTGGTCCGTGCGCCGGGTTGTGCCGCGGGGCGCAGCGTGCCGCGCGACTTCAGCCAATGCACGATCAACCAGCGCCGCAGCGGGGTGATCAGCAATAGGAAACCGATCGCATCGGTGACGAAGCCGGGCAGCAGCAACGCCAGGCCGGTGAGCAGCAACAGTACGCCTTCGAGCAACTCGATCGCCGGCACTTCCTTGTTCGCCATCTGTGACTGCGCGCGGAACAGCACCGAGAAACCCTGCATGCGCACCAGCCATCCGCCGAGGGCGGCGGTGAAGATCGACAGCAGAATGGTCGGCAGGGCGCCGATCACACTGCCTACCTCGATCAGCAGGTACAGCTCAACGAGCGGCGCGCCGACGAAGATCAATAAAAAAACGACTGCTGGATTAATCATTTAGCTGGCCTGATCGGTTGCTGCAGTGGACCCGCCCGCCGACGCTTGTCGACTCAACCAGCCCAGAATCTGTATGTGAATTTCAATCCAAAGGATTTGCGATTGTGCCGCCAATCCGGCATAAAGTTGCGCCCGTTGAGACATGGGGGCCGTTTGGCCGGTCTTCAAGGTTGGTCGGTCATCGAATCCGCACCGAGGACAGCATGACAGAACTGCAACTGGTCATCACAACGATGCCGGATCAGGCCTCAGCCGAATCGCTGGCCGAGGTACTGGTCGGGCAGCAAATCGCCGCCTGCGTGAATATCAGCGCGCCGCTTACGTCTATCTATAGATGGGCAGGAAAAATCGAACGCGGCAGTGAGGTCATGCTGACGATCAAATCGAGCAAGGATCGTTACACGGCGCTGGAGCGGGCGATCGCCGACAACCACCCCTATGAACTTCCGGAGATCATCGCAGTCCCCATCACCGGAGGTCTCCCTGATTATCTGGCTTGGATCGAAACATGTACAAAAAACTAATTGCCTGGGTCTTGGCGATCGTCGCGACACTGCCGGTCGCGCACGCCGAGGACGAATTCCTCAAGCCCGACCAGGCGTTCGTGATCTCGGCCGAGGCGACCGACAACATGACGGTCCGCGTCAACTGGCAGATCGCAGAGGGCTATTACCTCTATCAGAGCAAGTTTCGCTTCCTCACCGAGAATGCCGATATCGAATTCGGTGATCCCAAGCTGCCGCCGGCAAAACCGAAGAACGATCCGGTCTTCGGCGAGGTGCAGATCTATCGCAACGATGTGACCATCGAGGTGCCGCTCGGCGCCATTCCGCCGAACACCGAGATGCTGACGCTCAAGGCTCGCTCACAGGGTTGCGCCGATGCCGGCATCTGTTATCCGCCGCACACACAGACGGTGCTCGTCGCACTCGACCAGGGCGTCGATGGCCCGCCGCCGGTCGACCCTGGCGCTGTCGACAACTTCGAACCGGCCGGCAGCGTCCCGCCCGAGATGCAGGAGACGGCCGTACCGGCGATTGCCGAAGCCGATCCGCTGCAAGAACTCGAGGCGCTAGGCGACGACCTCGGGCTGGGTGCGAACGAAGACGACATCCTGCCCGCCGAGAAGGCGTTCCGCGCCGATGCAAGCAGCACCGACGGCAGTCGACTTCGGGTGCAATGGGCAATCGCTGACGGCACCTACCTCTACCAGGACAAGGTCAAGGTGGTTCTGGAGGGCGACGGCGTCGCCCTGGGCGAGTTCGCCCTGCCGACACCCGATATCAAGAAAGACTCGATCAAACCGGACGGCACGATTGGCGATGTCGCCGTCTACCACAACCAGATCGACCTCGACATTCCGCTGGTGCGCACCAACACCGATGCCACCAGCATCAAAGTCACCGCCAGCTACCAGGGCTGTGCCGACCGCGGCATCTGCTACCCGCCGCAGAAGCAGGTCTTCGAGTTCGACCTACCGGCCGGCGAAGGCGCGACGACGGTCGCGGCCGCCGCGCCCGGCGATGCAGGCACGGACCAAACCGGCGAGAGTCAGCCGGCACCGCAGATCCAATCCGAACAGGACCAGATCGCCAGTCTGCTGGAAGGCGGCGACTTCCTGGTGATCGTCGCGACCTTCTTCGGCATCGGCGTGCTGTTGTCGCTGACGCCGTGCGTGTTCCCGATGATCCCGATCCTGTCCGGCATCATCGCCGGTCACGGCAAGAACATAACGACCCGCAAGGCGTTCACCCTGTCGCTGATCTACGTGCTGGCGATGGCGGTGACCTATACCATCGCCGGCATCCTGGTCGGCGTTTTCAGCGTCAATCTGTCGACCACGCTGCAGCAGCCTGCCTGGCTGATTGCATTCGCCCTGATCTTCGTCGCCCTCGCGCTGTCGATGTTCGGCTTCTACGAACTGCAGTTGCCGTCGAGTATCCAGAGCCGACTCACCGAGATCAGTAACCGCCAGAAAGGCGGCAGTTATACCGGCGTCGCGGTCATGGGCCTGTTGTCGGCGCTGATCGTCGGCCCGTGCCTCGCCCCGCCGTTGGCCGGTGCACTGATCTTCATCAGCCAGACCGGCGACGGCGTACTCGGCGGCACGGCCTTGTTCGCCATGGGTATCGGCATGGGCATACCGCTGCTGCTGATCGGCGCCTCGGCCGGCAAGCTGCTGCCACGCGCCGGCGCCTGGATGGATGCGGTCAAGGCGGTGTTCGGCGTGCTGATGCTGGGCGTCGCGCTGACGATGCTCGAACGCCTCGCGCCGACCTATATCTCAGAGATGATCATCCTCTTGGCCTGGGGCCTGCTGCTGATCGGCTCGGGCATCTACATGGGCGCGATCGAGCCGCTGCATGCCGAGGCTGGTGGTTGGCGCAAACTATGGAAAGGTGTGGGCCTGGCCGCGGTAATCTATGGCGCAACCTTCCTGATCGGCGCCGCACTGGGCAGCAAGGACACCGTGCAACCGCTGCGCGGCGTGTTCGCCGGCGGCGCGATAGCCGGTCAGGCCGAGCATGCCACCTTCAAACAGATCAAGAGCAACGCTGATCTCGACCGTGAACTGGCCGCGGCCAAGGCACAAGGCAAACCGGTCATGCTCGATTTCTACGCCGACTGGTGCACCTACTGCAAACAGATGGAACGCGAGACCTTCCCCGACGCGAAGGTACAGCAAGGCATGTCGCAGATGGTGTTGCTGCAGGCCGACGTGACTCGTCAGGATGACGCCGACAAGGCACTACAGGAACGCATCGGCATTCCTGCACCGCCGGCAATGATATTCTGGGGACCCGATGGCAATGAGCGTAGGCACTTGCGTCTGCTCGGATTCAAAGGCCCGCAGGGATTTGCCGAGCACGTGGCACAAGCGATATCACCGTGAAAATCAACAAGCTGTTCGTCCTCACTGTCGTCTGTACGCTGATCGGCGCCGGGGTCGGATTCGCCTGGCGAAGCTACGAGCAACAGAAGACGGCAGACGCCGCAAAACTGATCGAGAAAGAGGTGGTGGTCGTCGACTCGCTGCCCGATGCCAGCTACCCGGACCTGCACAACAGCAAACGCAGCCTGTCCGACTATGCCGGCAAACTCGTCGTCGTGAACTTCTGGGCGACCTGGTGCCTGCCGTGTCGCGAAGAGACGCCACTGTTCGTCGAGTTGCAGCAAGAGTTCGGCGAACAGGTGCAGTTCATCGGCATCGCGATCGACGAGGTCGAACCCACGCGCGAGTTCGCCAACGAATTCGGCGTCAACTACCCGATCCTGATCGGCGGCATCGAGGCCACCGTCCTGTCGCGCAGGCTCGGCAACCGCTCCGGCGGCCTGCCGTTCACCGTGGTCGCCGCGCCCGACGGCACGATTGTGATGCGTCACACCGGCGGCCTGAAGCGCGAAAACCTCGAACCCGTGCTGCTGCAACACCGCGGCCGCGGCTGATCGCGGATAAAGGGCGCACAAAGGAAGCCCAGCCCTAGACAAAACCCTCAACTTGGTCGACAATTGCGGGCAAATTACAGCCTTTTCGGCACAAATCCCTGCAAGAGCAACGCTTTGGTCACACAAACGCGCTTGAGGAATCGACGTTAACATGGCGCACATTCTTGTCCTGAACGGGCCAAACCTGAACCTGCTGGGTTCGCGCGAGCCTGCGGTTTATGGACAAGACACCCTCGCCGACATCGAAGCACGCCTCGTCGAGCTGGCGACTGGCCATCAGCTCAGCTTCTTTCAGAGCAACGCCGAATACGCAATTATCGACAGAATCCACGCTGCGGGCACCGAAGGGGTGAACTTCATCCTGATCAACCCCGCCGCCCTGACCCACACCAGCATCGCCCTGCGCGATGCCCTGCTGGGGGTCGCCATCCCGTTCATCGAAGTGCACCTGTCAAACGTATTCGCCCGCGAATCGTTTCGCCACCAGTCCTATCTGTCCGACGTCGCCGTCGGCGTGATCAGCGGACTGGGCGCACAGGGTTACGAACTTGCACTCGCCGCCGCCCTGAGCCGGCTGGCCGATTGAACGGTTCGAGAAACTCCGCGAATTGAGAAAACATCCTGATGGATATCCGTAAAGTCAAAAAACTGATCGAATTGCTCGAAGAGTCCGACGTCGCCGAAATCGAGATACACGAAGGCGAAGAGTCGGTACGCATCAGCCGCGCCAGCACCATCGCCCCGGCGATGATGGCGGCCACGCCCCAGGTTATGGCGGCAGCACCAGTAGCGGCAGAATCGGCAGCCGCCGCCAAGCCGGAGGCACCGGCCGAGCCACAGGGCCACGTGATCCGTTCGCCGATGGTCGGCACCTTCTACCGCGCACCCTCGCCAGGCGCCAAACCCTTCGTGACCGAAGGCCAGTCGGTCGCGCCGGGCGAAACGCTGTGCATCATCGAAGCGATGAAGATCCTGAATCAGATCGAATCGGACAAGGCCGGCAAAGTCATCGAGGTGCTCGTCGAAAACGGCCAGCCGGTGGAGTACAACGAACCACTCTTCGTGATTGGTTGATCGCATGTTTGAAAAAATCGTTATCGCCAACCGCGGCGAGATCGCGCTGCGCATTCTGCGCGCGTGTCGGGAACTGGGCGTGCGCACCGTCGCCGTTCACTCTGAAGCCGACCGAGATCTGAAACACGTACGCCTCGCCGACGAATCGGTGTGCATCGGTCCGGCCGCATCTGCAGCCAGCTACCTCAACGTGCCGGCCCTGATCAGCGCCGCCGAGGTGTGCGATGCCCAGGCCATTCACCCAGGCTATGGCTTCCTGTCGGAGAACGCCGATTTCGCTGAGCGGGTCGAGCAATCCGGCTTCGTGTTCATCGGCCCCAAACCCGAAACGATCCGCCTGATGGGTGACAAGATCACCGCGATCGAGGCCATGAAGGAAGCCGGCGTACCCACGGTACCCGGATCGGACGGGCCGCTCGACGACAACGACGAACGCACCCTGCACCTGGCGCGCGACATCGGCTATCCGGTGATCGTCAAAGCCGCCGGTGGCGGCGGCGGGCGCGGCATGCGGGTGGTGCATTCAGAGGCCTCGCTGCTCAGCGCGATCTCGCTGACCAAGGCCGAGGCGGGCGCTGCGTTCGGCAACGAAACGGTCTATATGGAGAAGTATCTGGAGAACCCGCGCCACGTGGAATTCCAGGTGTTGGCCGACATGCACGGCAACGCCATTCACCTGGGCGAGCGCGATTGTTCGATGCAGCGCCGTCACCAGAAGGTGGTCGAGGAGGCCCCGGGGCCGGGCATCAGCGATGAGCTGCGCCAGCGCATGGGCGGGCGTTGCGCCGAAGCCTGCCGCCAGATCGGTTACCGCGGCGCGGGCACCTTCGAGTTTCTGTATGAGAACGGTGAGTTCTACTTCATCGAAATGAACACCCGCGTGCAGGTCGAGCACCCGGTCACCGAGATGATCACCGGCGTCGACATCGTCAAGGAACAACTGCTGATCGCCAGCGGCGAGCCGCTGAGCTACACACAGGACGACATCAAGTTCCGCGGTCACGCCGTGGAATGCCGCATCAACGCGGAAGACCCGAAGAACTTCATGCCGAGCCCGGGCGACATCACCCAACTGCATATCCCCGGTGGACCCGGCGTGCGCGTCGACACGCACATCTACAACGGTTATCGCGTGCCGCCCTACTACGACTCGATGATCGGCAAGCTGATCACGCACGGCGAGACGCGCGATGTCGCCATCGCCCGGATGCGTACCGCTCTGTCTGAAATGGTTATCGACGGCATCAAGACGAACATCCCGTTGCAGGCTGAGATCATGGTCGACGAGAACTTCGCCGCGGGCGGCATGAACATCCACTACCTGGAAAAGAAGCTCGGCTTGTAAGGCAGGCGAGCGGTGCGGCGGGCGAACCGGGCGCGACGCACCACCCGGCCTGACTTTCCACGTAGAATGCCGCCATGACCTGGCTGCAAGCTCATCTGACTGTCGACAAATCACGCGCCCCCCTCATCGAACTGTTGTTCGAAAACCTAGGCGCCGTGGCCGTCACCCTGGGAGATGCCGGTGACGAACCCATGCTCGAACCCGCGCCGGGAGCAACGCCGCTGTGGCAGGCGACCCGGGTGACCGGGCTGTTCGAACACGACACCGATGCCGACAGCTTGCGCAGTGCGATCAACCAGGCATTGTCGGCAGACGTCAGCCGCCACCTCACGCTCGAACGTATCGACGACCGGGACTGGGAACGCGCCTGGCTCGACTTGTTCAAACCCATGCAATTCGGCGAACGCCTGTGGATCAGACCTACCGGTCACCAGGTGGAACAGCCCGACGCGGTCATTCTCGACCTCGATCCCGGCCTGGCGTTCGGTACCGGCACACACCCGACCACCGCGCTCTGCCTCGAATGGCTCGACGGCCATTCCGTAACCGGCAAATCGGTGATCGATTTCGGCTGCGGCTCAGGGATTCTGGCGATCGCCGCACTGAAGTTGGGCGCCGCTCACGCGGTGGCCATCGACCATGATCCGCAGGCATTGACGGCAACCTTGGACAACGCCAGGCGCAATGGTGTCGAGGACCGGCTCGAGGTGTTTCACAGTTCGGTGTTCGAACCGCGGCAAGCCAACCTGGTGCTGGCCAACATCCTCGCCAACGTGTTGATCGAACTCGCGCCACAGATCGAACCGCTGGTGGCAGCCGACGGCGACCTGGTGATGTCGGGTATCCTGCGCGAACAGGCCGACAGCGTCATGCAGGCTTACACAAAACGTTTACACTTCGGCCCCATCAAACACAAAGAAGACTGGGTGCTGCTACATGGCCGGTCGTCGTAGAGGCAATACGTGAAGACCTATTGTCCGAAATGCCAAACGCTGAACAACGTCAAAGCGAGCGATCTTCTCGAATCCGAAGGTCTTACGCGCTGTTCCGCCTGCGATACTTTGTTCGACGCACTCGACGGCGTCGGCGAACCTCCGTCCGACCGTGCGCCCGATTCGCATCCGGGAGAGCGCGCGCGCGACAAAGGCGCCACCGCACCACAAGAATCCTCGCCGCAACCGCAGGCACTCGATGGCGATTTGCCGGCGCTACAGGCGTCGCCCGAGGCCGCACTTGATGTCTTGGACACCCTGTACGAGAAGAAATCGAGGTTCGGCGCCCTGTACGTGACATTGGCCGTGATATTGGTCGCCGCGTTGGCCATGCAGCTTGCCTGGCAGAACCGCGAGCTGCTGCTTCGCCAATTTCCGCTGCTCGAACCGGTTTGCGAATTTATCGAATGCAGACCCAGTCTGGTTCACGCGCCAAACAAGTTCATCATCGTTTATCGCGACATCCAGCCCACGGAGAACGTTGCCAGTTCATTAACGCTGAATGCACGCATCCGTAACGATGCAGACACCGCTCAACCGTTGCCGGACATTCAATTGTCGTTGATGAACACCAACGGGTTGGTGTTGGTTAGACGTCGTCTGACGCCACGCGAATATCTTTACCCACCACCGCCCAAAGATCGCGTTATCGATGCGGGCGAAGTAATCACTATCAGCCTGGATTTTGAAGATCCCGGGTACCAGGCAACCGGCTTTGCAATCGACTTTCTATAGCGTCGAATTGTCATACTTCTCTACTTGCGCACCTGTCATTTCGGCGTAACATAGCGTCCCCCTGTCGACCTCCTGCCGAACAAAAAAAACGGCGCGGATAACAACAGCGCAGCCAGACGGTACGCAGAGACCGCGAACGGCTTGCGAAGCGAGGCGACGCTGGAATTGTTGAGGCCATCAATCGACGTGCGAATCGGTCCACATCAACTTGACAACAATTTGATCGTGGCGCCCATGGCCGGTGTCACCGACCGTCCGTTTCGCGCCCTGTGCCGTCGCCTGGGAGCCGGACTCGCCGTATCGGAAATGATCACGGCCGACGCGAGTCTGTATGGCACCCGCAAGACCGTCAGGCGACTCGATCACAAAGGCGAACCCGGCCCGATCTCAGTGCAGATTGTCGGCACCGAGCCGCAACGCATGGCCGAAGCGGCACGCGTAAACGTCGCCCACGGTGCACAGATCATCGACATCAACATGGGCTGTCCAGCCAAGAAGGTGTGCAAGGTGGCTGCCGGTTCGGCGCTGATGCGCGACGAAGACCTGGTAAAGCGAATTCTCGACGCCGTGGTTGCGGCGGTTGAGGTGCCGGTCACACTGAAGATGCGCACCGGGTGGGATGCGCACAATCGCAACGCGCCACAGATCGCACACTTGGCGCAGAATGCCGGTATCGCGGCGATCGCCGTACACGGCCGCACGCGGGCATGCGGGTTTCGCGGCGAGGCTGAATTCGACACCGTGCGGCAGGTGAAGAATGCAGTGACGATTCCGGTGATCGCCAACGGCGACATCGACTCACCGCGCAAAGCCGCCGATGTGCTGTCTGTAAGCGGCGCCGATGCGCTGATGGTCGGACGCGCGGCGCAAGGCCGACCTTGGATATTTCGCGAGATCGTTCACTTTCTGAAGACCGGTGAACAACTTGCGGCACCGGATCCCGAATGGATACGGGATCTTCTGCTCGAGCACCTGGACGAACTGTACGGCCTGTATGGCGCAAAGCATGGCGTGCAAGTGGCTCGCAAGCACATCGCTTGGTATTGCAAATCGCAACCGGGAGCAACCGCATTTCGGCAACGGATCAATGCAGCACAAACAACACAAGAACAAGGTAGGCTGATCAGGGAGTTTTTCAGCACCCTCAATGACAAGAAGACAACGGGTATCAGCCCAGTGTCCACAAAGGAGGTACAGGCAGCGTGAGCTTTGAAGGTACGCATTATTCGCCCCGCGTTACAGGTAGTTTTGCCGTGGCCAAGACGAAAAAGAAAGAACCGCTCCGCGAAGTCGTTCGTGACGCCCTGGTCCATTATTTCGATCAGCTCGATGGCACGCAGCCCAATGACCTGCATCAGCTGGTGATGCAGCAGGTCGAACAACCGTTGTTCGAAACCGTGATGGAATACACCGGCGGAAACCAGAGCAAGGCAGCCACCCTGCTCGGAATCAGCCGCAGCACGTTGCGAAAAAAACTGGCGCAGTACGAAATCGAATAAACTCAGCCGAGAACCTAACCGAGAATACGCGGCCACTTGCTGGCCGCGCTTGTTTTTCAGGAATACCCATGCCCACTATCACCCGAGCACTGATCAGCGTCTCTGACAAAACCGGCGTCGTCGAATTCGCCCGCGACCTGGCCGAAGCCGGCGTCGAGATCCTTTCCACCGGCGGCACTGCGAAACTGCTGCGCGACAACGATATCGCCGTCATGGAAGTCAGTGACTACACCGGGTTCCCGGAGATGATGGATGGGCGCGTCAAAACACTGCACCCGAAAGTACACGGTGGCATCCTCGGGCGCCGCGGCACCGACGACGAGGTCATGGAACGCCATGGGATTGGCCGGATCGACTTGGTTGCCGTCAACCTGTACCCGTTCCAGCAGGCGGTAGCCGACCCCGACTGCACCCTGGAAAACGCCATCGAGAACATCGACATCGGCGGGCCCACCATGATCCGTGCGGCAGCCAAGAACTACCGCGACGTGGCCGTGGTGGTCGACCCGCAGGATTATGGCCAGATCATCCAGGAGATGCGCAGCAACAATGGCGAAGTCCGCGGTGAAACCTGCTTCCGCCTTTCGGTGAAGACGTTCGAGCACACCGCGCAGTACGACGGCGCGATCGCCAACTACCTCGGTGCCACCGATCACAGCGGCAGCAAGCGCGAGTTCCCCAATACCATCAACCTGCAGTTCCGCCAGGTTCAGACCATGCGCTACGGCGAGAACCCGCATCAGAATGCGGCGTTCTTCGTCGAACAGGATATCCAGGAATCCAGCGTGGCAACGGCGCACCAACTCCAGGGCAAGGAACTGTCTTATAACAACATCGCCGATACCGATGCGGCCCTCGAATGCGTCAAGCAGTTCGACGAGGGGCCGACCTGCGTTATCGTCAAGCACGCCAATCCGTGCGGCGTGGCGCTCGGCGAAAACCTGCTCGAAGCCTATGACCGCGCCTACAGCACCGATCCGGAATCGGCCTTCGGCGGCATCATCGCGTTCAACGCCGAACTCGATGGCGAGACCGCGCAGGCAATCGTCGACCGGCAGTTCGTCGAAGTCATCATCGCGCCGACCGTTTCGGCTGAGGCCATCGAGGCGGTGCGCGCCAAGAAGAACGTGCGCCTGCTGGCGTGCGGCGAGTGGGCTGCCGAAGATATCCACCGTTTCGACTACAAGCGCGTCAACGGCGGCCTCCTGGTGCAGGATGCCGATCTGCAACTGCTCAACGACACCAAAGTCGTCACCGAACGCAAACCGAGCGATGACGAGATGCGTGATCTGCTGTTCACATGGCGGGTCGCCAAGTTCGTGAAATCAAATGCAATCGTGTACGGCAAAAACGGCATGACCATCGGTGTCGGCGCTGGCCAGATGAGCCGTGTCAACTCGGCGCGTATCGCCGGCATCAAGGCAGAACACGCGGGCCTGGAGGTGAAAGGCTCGGTGATGGCATCCGATGCCTTCTTCCCGTTCCGCGACGGTATCGACAACGCCGCCCAGGCGGGGATTGCCGCGGTGATCCAGCCAGGCGGTTCGATGCGCGATGAAGAGGTGATCGCTGCGGCCAATGAGCACGGCATGGCGATGGTATTCACCGGCATGCGCCACTTCCGTCACTGATTCTGCAACGCCAAAACGAACGATCGGGCAAATCGCCCCACGGGCGTGAAGCGACTTCAGTCGCCGGGGTCGGCGTATCAATGCCGTGCCGACGCTAGTCCGACGCGCCAATCGATGCATCGTCAGCCGCGGGATCCCAACGGAATCGCGCCAGCGAAACCCGGCCGTCGACGACCAACACGCCCTCGCGGGCGAGCAGGCGCAGCTGACGATTCGAGCCGCCTTTGCCGAGAGGCAGGCTGGATCGACCGGCGGCATTGAGCACACGATGCCACGGCAGGGTCGAGCCCGGTGGGAGTTGCGCCATACGCCTGCCGACCCAGCGCGCGCCGTTGGGCCGCCCGATCAGCGCGGCAAGCTGTCCATAGGTCACGACGCGCCCGGACGGTATGGCGGCGACCCAGGTATAGAGTTGTTGTTCATAGTCGTCCATCGGCGCGCGTCTGCTTGATAATCCGGCGGGTCATTCGCATTATGCATTGATGCAAGAGGCCACTTCTGCTCCGCGCTGCGCCCTGTGCGGGCGCGCTACCGAACTGACGTTCCACCACCTGATACCACGCAAGGTGCATCGCCGCCCCTTCTTTCGCAAACACTACGACAAACAACAACTGCAGCAGGGCGTCGACATCTGCCGCTTGTGCCACAAGGGCTTGCACCGGCTATACGACGAGATGACCCTGGCGAAGCGCTTCAACACGCTCGACGCGCTGCGCGCCGACCCGATGGTGCAACGTCACGTCTCATGGGTACGCAAACAACGCACGCCGTCACCAAGTCGTTGACCGGGCTCAGCAAAACCGTTTCACCGGCGTCCTAGAATGGTATTCGTGTTCCACGCCTGACAGGGCCGAAGTGAAACCGGACTCCAACACCGCGATGCAGCAGCTGATCGAACGGATGCGCGATGCCTTTCCGTTCGACCGATCCGAAGCGCAGATTTGCGCCGGCCCCTGTCATGGCTGCCCGCTGAAACTGCTGCAGTTTCTGGAATCTGAACTCGACGCTTGGCAGCAGCGGCTCGATGACGGCGAGCGCGTGGGATTCGTGGAGCTTTCACAGCTGCTGCGTATCTCGCGAAAGATTCAACGTGCACTGCAGAAATCCGACCTGATGCTGACGCCGGCCTGCAACGACGGTGACGGAGCCGCTGTCGATTGATAGCCCGTGTGCCGCGCCCAGCAACGGGTCGACCGTCGGGGGTCAAAGCCCCACCTCATCGTCTGTCGCAGGCAGAACCGTTCGGCGAAACCACGCCACGTACCGGGCATCAACCGGCAGACATTGAGCCACGGTTTACTTCGCGTACGAAAAGCAACAATATCTCTGCCATCCAACGGCCTGTCGGATTCAACAGTTTGACGCGAAAAATCGTGGCAGCGAATCAGATGCGTTCAACGGACAAGGCGAATAGCCGGGGCTATTCAACGAGTTCGATGAACACGCTGGATCGTTATCCATGGATTTGCGGCCAAGCAGTGCCCAATCCGACAGACCCCTAGTTTCCTCCAACGGCACCAGGGCGAGAGAACAGCTGCCATGTCGCTAATTCACCCCAGCGCCATCGTCGAAGACGGCGCCATCGTCGACCCCAGTGTGCGCATCGGCCCGTTCACGCTGATCGAATCCGGTGCCGAGATCGGCGCCGGCTGCGTTATCGAAAGCAGTGTCCGGATCTATGCCCAGACCAAGATGGGCGAAAACAACACCGTGTGCCATGGGGCAACCATCGGTAGCGCGCCGCAAGACCTCAGCTATACGCCGGACAAAGGCAAGCCACTGACCATCGGCAGCGGCAACCATTTCAAGGAAGGCGTGAACATCAGCCACGGGGTCAAAGAGGAACATGGCACCATCGTCGGCAACGACAACTTCCTAATGGCCTTCAGCCATATCGGGCACGACTGCATCGTCGGCAACAACAACATCTTCGCCAACACGGCGACCCTGGGTGGCCATGTCGAGCTGGGTAACCGGGTGTTTCTGTCAGGCCATGTCGCCGTTCACCAGTTCTGTCGGATTGGCGATTTCGCCATGGTGGGCGGGGTGTCCGGCGTACGTCAGGATGTGCCGCCCTATGCCATGGCCAACGGGCAATATGCGCGCTTTGTCGGGATCAACCTGGTGGGCCTACGTCGCGCCGGTTTCTCACAGAGCCAACGCAGCGCCATCAAACAGGCCTACAGACTACTGTTGCAGAGCGGTCTGAAGACTCCGGATGCCATCGAAAGGGTCAAGTCCGGCGACATGACCGCCGAGGTCGAGGCGATCGTGCACTTCTTCGAGACCGGGCAGCGCGGAATAATCACCGTCGGCTAAATCGGACCCGCACGTGCAGGCGTGAACGGTTAAAATACGCCGCATCTTTCGTCCACTCAGTTGCAACGAACCCGACACATGAAGATTCTGGTCATCGGCGGCGGCGGCCGCGAGCACGCCTTGGCGTGGAAAGCAGCACAATCCCCCCTGGTAGATCACGTGTATGTCGCGCCCGGCAACGCCGGCACGGCGCGCGAACCCAAGATGGAGAACATCCAGATCTCATCGGAAAACGTCGAAGCGTTGCTCGAATTCGCCCGCCAGCGGGATATCGGGCTGACCATCGTCGGCCCGGAAGCGCCGCTGGTGATCGGCGTTGTCGATGCCTTCGACGCCGCAGGGATCAAGTGTTTCGGACCGACCCAGGGCGCCGCGCAACTCGAGGGCTCGAAATCGTTCACCAAGGACTTTCTTGCCCGGCACGATATCCCTACCGCCGCCTACCGCACCTTCACCGAGGTGGAGCCGGCGTTGGCCTATGTGCGCGAGCAAGGGGCACCGATCGTCGTCAAGGCTGATGGCTTGGCGGCCGGCAAGGGCGTGATCGTGGCGATGGAACTCGCGACCGCTGAAGAGGCGATCCGCGACATGCTATCTGGCAATGCGTTCGGCGAAGCCGGCCACCGGGTAGTCGTCGAGGAGTTTCTCGACGGCGAAGAGGCCAGCTTCATCGTAATGGCCGACGGCGAACACGTGCTGCCGATGGCCACCAGCCAAGATCACAAGCGGGTCGGCGACGGCGATACCGGCCTCAACACCGGTGGCATGGGCGCCTATTCGCCGGCGCCGGTCGTCACCGACGCTGTGTACGCGCGGATCATGGACGAAGTCATCATGCCGACGATCCGTGGCATGGCCGCCGAAGGCCTGCCCTACACCGGTTTTCTGTATGCCGGATTGATGATCACTGCCGACGGCACGCCCAAGGTGATCGAGTACAACTGCCGCTTCGGCGACCCGGAAACCCAGCCGATCATGCTGCGCATGCAATCCGATCTGGTCGCGCATTGCCTGGCGGCGCTCGACGGCAAACTCGACCATGAAGAAACCGCCTGGGACGAGCGGCGCGCGGTCGGCGTCGTGCTGGCAGCGGGTGGTTATCCTGCAAGCTACGACAAAGGTGATGTGATCACCGGTCTGCCAACATCAGACGCCGCCGATCGCAAGGTCTTTCATGCCGGCACGAGCATCGAGGACGACCAGGTGGTAACCGCTGGCGGTCGGGTGCTGTGCGCTACGGCGCTGGGCGCCACCGTTGCCGAGGCCCAGCAGGCAGCCTATGAACTCGCCGCCCGGATCAGCTGGCCCGGCATGTTCTACCGCAAAGACATCGGCTACCGCGCCATCGCCCGCGAAAACGCGTGATCCCGCTGTTCGGCCGGCAGACCGCCCCATTCTTCCGGGTGCTGTTTGCCTTGGCGCTCATCATAGTGACCTGGCTTGGGGTGAGCCCGGACCCACTGCCCAGCGTCAATTGGAGCGCGTACGACAAGCTGGCACATTTTGCGACCTACGCGCTGCTTGGCATGCTGATCGACGCCAGTTGGCCGGAACAGCCCTTCGGCGTTCACAAATGGCTGGCGCTGATCGCCTACGGCATCTTCATCGAGCTCGTGCAAAGCCAGGTGCCAAACCGCATGTTCAGCCTCGCAGACGTCGTGGCGAATACGGCAGGCATCGCGCTCTATGCCTTTGTCTTCGCAAGATTTTTTCGCACTTACCTCAGTCGCTGAAAGACCCGGAAGCAAGCCCGCACCGAAAGAGCCCAATCCCCCATTTAATGTGCTGGCTTGGACGGCATCGGCGGGGGCAAAATCGCCTCTCATAGTTTCGGCGGTTCACACTGCTGCCACCGCAGCGGCAGCGACCGGCACAACGACTACCAGCGAGGTATGCAGCGCGATGTGGATGCAGAAAAAGCGGACCGAGATGCCGGGGCCCAACGATGCGCTGCCCGGTCGAGATACCGCCATGCCGGTCGAAAACCGGCATTTCGTTTCCGGCCATCCGATCCAACCACCGTTCCCCGACGGGATGCAGCAGGCGATGTTCGGCCTGGGCTGCTTCTGGGGTGCTGAAAGGCGTTTCTGGCAACAGCCCGGGGTCTACACGACGGCCGTCGGCTACGCTGGCGGCTACACCCCTAACCCGACATACGACGAAGTCTGCACTGGGTTGACCGGTCACAACGAGGTCGTACTGGTCGTCTACGACCCGAGCACCGTCGACTACCGGCAGCTATTGAAGGTGTTCTGGGAATCGCACGATCCAACCCAAGGCATGCGCCAGGGCAATGACGTCGGCACGCAATACCGGTCAGGCATTTACGTTTTCTCCGAAGAGCAGCTCAACCAGGCGAAAGAAACACTGGCGGAGTTCCAGCAAGCGTTGAACTCGCGCAACATCGGTGCAATCACCACCGAGATCATCGAAGCGCCGACGTTCTACTACGCCGAGACGTATCACCAGCAGTACCTGGCGAAGAATCCGCACGGCTATTGTGGGCTGGGCGGCACCGGCATCTGCCTGCCGGAAGCCTGAAGCACCGGAGTCAGATCGACTACTGCGTCACATCCGGCGGTTCGGCGATCGGCGCCGGCGAGAACAGCGAGGCCACATCGATCGAATCGAAGCGGTAATGGGCGTTGCAGAACTCGCAGTGGGTCTCGATCGCACCCTGTTCGGCCAGGATGTCGTCGAGTTCCGCCCTCCCGAGAGACCGCAAGGTGTCGGCGACGCGCTCGCGCGAGCAGCTGCAACGAAATGCCACCGGCTCCGGCTCGAACAATCGCACGTCTTCTTCGTGAAACAATCGACGCAGCAACAGCTCCGGCGACGTACTCAGCAGCTCATCGTCATTTAGCGTGTCTGCGAGGATGCATACCCGGCGCCAATCTTCCTCATCGAAGTCGCCGCCGGGCAGACGTTGCAGCAACAGGCCGGCCGCGATGTCTTTGTCGGCCGCAAGCCAAAGCCGGCTGGGCAACTGCTCCGACTGGTCGAAATACTTTTCGATCACTCGCGACAAACGAGTGCCTTCGAGCTCGACTATCCCCTGATATCGCTCGCCGTTCGGCGCACTGGCCGTCAGTACCAGGCGACCCTGCCCAATCGCCGCCGCGATGTCGCCCGCCGGCACATCCCCCTCGCTGTGCGCCATACCGCGGATCATGCGCCGATCCGTGGCCTGGGCAACCAGGGTGCGCAACGGCCCGTCGCCCTGCAGCTGCAGAATCAACGAACCGGAGAACTTTATCGTCCCCGACAACAGGGTGGTCGCGGCAAGCGCCTGACCGAGATACGCCGAAATTGCATCGCCGTAATCGTGCCTTTCAACGACCGCTCGCCAGCTCGCAGCCAAAGTAACCACTTCGCCACGAACGCCGAATGCTTCGAACGTAAAGCGGTAAAGCGAGTCGCCGTGGATTTGTGCCGCGGGTTTAGGCATTGTTTTCGTGAAGTCGCGTAAATGGGAGAAATGAATGCCCAGCGCATAGTGGTGACTAATGCAATGGTGACCACGTATAGTACAGGTCCCATAACTGAATTACCCAAGTCGATCGTGTTCAACAACGTTACATTTCGCGCCGTTGCCATTGTGCTGCTGTTGTTCGGATTGGCAGGCCAATCGACCGCCAAGGTACGCCTGTTCGACAAAGATATCGGCTGGCCGGGTGAAACCCTGCTGGGAGAGCCCTGCTATGGCCGCCCTCAGGGAACCGGGCCTTTTGACTATGCCGACCCCAGATTCGCGACGAAGGGCGAATATCGCCACATCATCGGACACTCCGGTATGTCGGTGCGCACGCTGGTTGAAGGTGCCCATTTCAAACCGCAGACAGAGCGGCTGGAACGAGGCGTCAAATCGGTCAGCCCGATGCCCGATATCGACTATACGATTCGGGCATTCCCGAATCACCACCGCGCATTGTGGGCAATGGTGCGTTACTACCTGCGCCAGCTGAAGCGGAACCCGAACCCGGTCGTGCTCTCCGGTATCCGCCGCGGTAGTTCGTTTCCCCCTCCAGAATGTTATTTTTACCGCGCAGAGGCGTTCAATCCGCACGACCCGGGTGTGCCCGCAATCTTCGGCCTCTACCTGCATAAACTGGAAAAGTTTGACGCTGCCCTGGCCCAATACAAGAAAGCGGAAAGCATGGGGAGCCCCAGTTCGGACCTCTACTACAACATGGGCCTGTTGTACGCCGATATGAACGACCTCGAGAACGCGCAAAAGTATGCCGATATCGCGCGCAAGAGCGGACACCCCCTAACCGGACTACAACGAAAGATCGACCGCCTGAAGGCCAAACAAAAACAAAGCGATCTGGCCGACCAGTGAGCCGAGGGGAGTATCGTTCTCCGCACCCGAAAACATGACCGAAACCAACGCACAGCCGGGTGTCGTAGACAGCAATGACGATAGGCCGCACGCACAATATCCGCCGGCATCGGTACCACTGACGCCGCCGCTCACATCCAGCAGTCTTGGGCGCACGACCGAGCCGCCGCCATCCCTGTTGGATATCAACTACATCTGTGTGTCAGCCGGCCGGGCGGCGATCACCCTCGCCCTGCAACACGCAAGAATCGGTGAAGGCGACGAGGTGCTGGTACCGGCCTACCATTGCGAGTCGATGATTGCGCCGGTCGAACACGTCGGCGCTACCCCTGTCTACTACCGCATCCACGCGAACACCAATGTCGACCTGAGCGACCTCGAGAGCAGAATCTCGTCACGGACGCGGGCGATACTGGCAACGCACTACTTCGGCTTTCCGCAGAAGATCGTCGAACTGCGCTCAATCTGCGATCGCCACAAGCTGGTGCTGATCGAAGACTGCGCCCACGCCTTTTTCGGCTCACTCGGCGACAAACCCCTAGGCTCTTTCGGTGACTACGCCGTCGGCAGTGCCATGAAGTTCTTCCCGATGTTCGACGGCGGCCTGCTGGCCTCCGCTACGCGCGACCTCGGCACCATCGAGTTGTTCCAGCCCTCTTCTGCGCTCGAGATCAAAGGCCTGGTCAGCGTTGTCGAATACGCCATGCGCTACGGGCGCCTCAAGCTATTCAGCGTGCCGCTGAAGATCGCGATAAAGACCAAGGACGCCATATGGGGAATCGCCAAGAAAGCGATGGGCAGAAAGCTCAACAAGAGCCTCGCGCCATCGTCGTCCGAAGGCGGCTATGCCCTGGAGCCGCAGTGGATCAAAGCCAAGATGTCACGCGTGTCGCGCTTCATCCTGTGCAACTCGAAGATCGACCGCATAACCTGGGGGCGGCGCGGAAACTACAACAAGATCGTCAACGAGCTGTCCGGCCGACCGGGCATCAAGCCGCTGTTCGACACACTACCCGATGGTGTCGTCCCCCTGGTCGTCCCCATGATCGTCGACAACCCCGAAATCGTTTTCCCGAAACTGAAACATGCCGGCGTTCCAATCTGGCGATTCGGCGAGTATCTGTATCCCGAAATCAACGAGGAACTCTGCGCGAACACGATGTTCCTGTCGCGCCATGTTTTTCAGTTTCCCTGTCACCCTGAACTCACACGCGCAGAGATTCAGTGGATGCTGGATACGATAAAACAACACCTCCCTGTTAACTGATTAATCTCCAGGCAGTCGCATGTCGTGCAACTTACGTTCAGTCGCCGAATTCTCCGCCGTTGCCCCGGCGTGGGATGCAATCAACCAGGCGCATTTTCAACATCCGCTTCTTGAATCGCGCTTCGTGGCCACCGCGCTGAAGCATCTCGGCGATGGCAACGAGAAGATCGCCGTGTGCGGCGATGCGGATAAGCCGGATGCAATCGCGGTGGTTGCGCCAGCCAAGCTCGGCGCCTGGTCGACATTCCAGGCATCGCAATCACCGCTAGGAGCCATGATCCAGCGGCCGAATATCGACACCGGCGAGCTGTGCAAGTCCATTCTGTCTGCGTTGCCGATGAGCTGCCAGATCCTCAGCCTGACGCAACAGGACCCGGCGATCGCGCCACGCCCGGACAGCCAGCCGACGCTGAACACCCTCGACTATATCGACACGGCGCGCATCACCGTCGACAAGTCATTCGACGAATACTGGGCAAGCCGCGGCAAAAACCTGCGCCACAACATGAAGCGCCAACGCAACCGCTTGGGTCGCGAAGAAGTGGAACTGCGCCTGGAAACATTGGCGACACCGGAGCAGATGCGCGACGGCGTTCAGCAATACGGCGAGCTTGAATCCAAGGGCTGGAAGGCGGAACAAGGAACTGCCGTCCACCTCGACAACGAACAAGGCCGTTTCTACGCCGAACTGCTCGAACAATATGCAGAGTCCGGCAACGCCCGTATCTACAACTTTTACTACAACGATGTGCTCAGTGCGGTGGACCTGTGCATCCACAACCAAGATGCACTGATCATTCTGAAGACGACGTACGATGAGACCGTGAACACCTCGTCGCCTGCCCTGCTGATGCGGCGTGAGTATTTCCCGGCGATTTTCGACAACAGCGAAGTCGGTCGTATCGAGTTCTACGGCAAGGTCATGGACTGGCACACGAAATGGTCGGACGAGATTCGCACCATGTACCACGTCAACGCGTATCGCAACACGATGGTTGCCAAGCTGCACAACCGCGGCTGAAGTGAGCTACTGCGCCGTCACCTGATCGAGGATGTCGGCGAGTTGCTTGGCGCCGTATTCGCGAGAGTAGCGCGACACCACGTCGGCGGGCGCCACGGCGAGCTCATTGCGTTCGAGTCGCTTCAGCATGTCCGGCAGTTGAGTCTGTAGGACATCGGCATCCGCCAACGGCAACAGATTGGCGGCCCCCGCTTCACGCAGCACGGCAGCCGTATCTCCTACCGAGTCTGTAAGCGCAATGATCGGTCGCTGCGCTCGCAGGTATTCGTAGAGTTTTGCGGGTACCTGGTGGTTGCAGCCGGATGCCTGGAACAACAACAAGCCGTCGACGTTGGCCATCTCGCGCAGCGCTTCGGCATAAGGCAGGGGCGGCGCCAGTTCGACGATATCGGCGATCGCCATCTGTTCGAGTATCGGCAGATAGTGTCGATCGTGGGCGGTCGCCCGCAGGCGAATGCGCAACGACGAGGAATCGACCGCCCCGCTTTCCTTCAGCGCACGCAGCGCCCCAAAGAATGGCAGCGGATCACGCTCCACCGGATAAAGCACCCCCGAGTGCAGCAGCACTTTGGGCTTGCCTTCGGCCGCACCGACCGGCCCCGACTCAATCGCCGCGAAGTCGCGCTCATCGAACCCGTTGGGGATTACCTGCCATCGGCGTTCGTCGATATCGGGATACCTATCGCAGTACATTCGCCGAGTCGCTTGCGTGGTAAATATCGCCCGACGGCAGGCGTACGCCATGCGCCGGTCCAGCGCCACATGGACTGCCCTCTTATGCGGTTGTTCCGGATAGCCGTCATCAAACAAAGAGTCACGACAATCGGCGATCCACGGCAGCCCTGACCACCTCGCGAGACGCCAGCCGATCATATGCGCAGTCGCGATGGGGTAGGTACTGAAGACCGCCTGACATCCATGCTTGCGGATCAATCGACGCCCTTGAAGAACCGCGGAAAGCTGCCAACTGGCCCAACGGTCCGGGTTGGCGAGAAACCCCGGAAACCTGCCCGCGATCGATAGCTGGCGGGCCGCATCCCAGGCCTGCGCCCGATGCACGACCATACCCTCCGGAATGTCACCGATCTGCTCATCGCCGGCGGTCACGTAGGCTCGCGGGTGCGCGCTCAACACCACCGACTCCCAGCCTGCGTCGCGCAGATAGCGAACAAACTTCAGCGTCCGCTGCACACCACTCGAGTGTGTCATCGGTGGAAAATGAAAGGCGACGACAAGGACTTTTTTCACAGAATCATTTTCTTGATGGTCGTAAACAGCGCCGGCCGTATGGCGAATTGCTACTCGCAATATCCGCCTGTGACAACACTCAGGTCACCCGCTCAAGTGAGGTGCCCCCCGGCCGAATCCATTAGAATGGTTGCCCAGGCGGAATGACGGCCTGTCCCAAGCATTGGTACGCAACAAGTCTCACCCCCCGACGAACCACTCAAGAAACGCAACAATATCACCCATGGCGCGCCCTGCTACCCACAGATCTTCATTGTCGCTCGGCGAAACCGCCCGATGGTCGCTGTTTCGTCTGTTGGAGACGCTCAGTAAACAACCGTCGGTAGGCGACAACCGCAACGACGACATCTTGAGTCCAGGCGGCGCGCGTCCAGCGGTGTGGGTATTTGCGTCCACCATTGGGGAACTGAACGCAGTCGCACCGTTTCTGAAGCGGCTGACAGCGACACTGCAAGACACCGCGCTGGTGTTCATCTCGGACCACGAGCACTACCGCGACACCTATCTGGGCAAGTATCCGCAGGCTTACTTTTTCAGCAGCAAGGGCGCAACAGCAGACGCGTTGCGCCTCGCGCAGGCGTTTCCACCGCGGCAGCTGTACATTGCCGAGATCCCCTGCCTGCTCTCAGATGCGCCATGCCGCTTTTCCTATGCGTTCCTTCGAACAGCGAAGCAGCACAACGCAAAAATCAGCATTATTAACGGCTGGCTTTACGAACAAGCGCCGACCTGCAGACTCGATGCATGGGAACGACGGCTGCTGCTGAGCGACTATCTGGCGCACATCGACCACGCCTGCGTGCAGACGCCACACGTCGCAGAGCGTATGGTCTCGGCGGGTATGGCGCCCGCCAGGATTGTCGTTACCGGCAACATGAAGTTCGACGCCATCGACAAGCAAGGATGGTCGGCCGGGAAGACCCGCAGCCCGATCATGCTCGGCACCTTACTCGCCTCGGCTCGCCCGGTGCTGGTCGCCGGTTGCCTAAAAAAGCCACCCGAGCAGGCGATGATCATCGAAGCCTTCCTGCACACACTGCAATCAAGTCCGCAAACCTTGTTGGTGGTAGCCCACCGTCATCCCGAGGTACCGGGAAACATCGAACGATTGAGTTCCGCCCTGGACGAGGCGGGGATTGGCCATGTTCGCCGCTCGAAAGCAGGCGACGCGCCCGTGCCACCCGAAACCCAATGCCTCATACTGGATACGATGGGTGAACTGAGGGATTTTTATGCCGCAGCCACCATCGCCCACGTGGGCGCCGACCACAACCTACTTGAACCCCTGGGATTCGATAAGCCGGTAACGACAGTCAGCACCTGGCATGCCGGGTTCCCCAACTACCCGGTGTTCGAAATGATGAAAGAGGTCGACGGCATCGTGACCGTGGCTGATGCCGAACAACTAGGCACAACCTGGGCCGAATGGCTCGGTGACCCAGCGTCCTTGAGAAAACAGCAACAACGCATCCAACAGGTGCTGCTCGACGCTGCCGGCGCAACCCAGCGGACCGCCGAGGCGACGTCACTCGCATGAGCGGATCGATGCTGATCATAGTCAGACTGGTCACTCCGGAAGAACTCGGCACGTGTTCGGTAGAGGCGGGTTAAATCTTGATCGCACCCACCCCGCGCAAACTCGGTGTTGTCGACTGCCTGATGCGGATCGAAGGGCGGCCTGTGGAAAATACACGCCCAGCCCGTGACAATCTGGCTATGGCGTCGACGTTGCCTACGGCAAATCCGGTCAGCGTGATCGCACACGTGGCGCTTGTGCGACCCATTGCAGGCATTGGCCCAACGCAAACGCTAAACTCCGTGAGAAACCTGGCTTTGCCAGGAGTAGACGCACGCTTCGGCAGCCTCGGGGCTTTCCTCACGGCGCTCAACGACAGGCGCGCGCCCTCCCCACCGATAGGCGGCCTTGCCAGCGCTGCTGGCGCATCACCCGTTGTCCGACAAGCAGATCAGACCAACATGCCCCGTCCCGAGAATAGACTTCAGAAACCTGGCATGCCACCGAAAGTGAACTGCCCAGCCGCCGCTATGTCGTCGACGAATATCATCGATATGGCGTGCTTGTTTGAGAGCCACTGTTTGTGAGGGGCGCAGGCGTCAAGTCGATTGCCAAGAACGGCGCTTACCTGGCTATCGCAAAGGCGTTGACCAGCGTCGCACGTATTATCTACGCCGTCTTCCTGGCAAAGCTGCTCGGCCCAGAGCTATACGGTATGTTTCAGTATGGGTTCTCCTGGTACTTGATGTTCCTGCCGATCAGCATGCTGGGGCTCAATGCGATAATGGTTCGGGAGATAGGTCGCCACCAGAAGGCGGCGCTACCGCTTCTCCGCAGAATCGCCGCATTGCGCGGAGCATCGAGCCTATTGGCCGCCGCCCTGTGTATCGGGCTAGGTTTACTGTCCGAGCACGATCAGACAGCAAGAAGTCTGCTTTTCATTTTCTCCATAGCACTGATTGGACGTGGCTTGGCGGCCTGGACACAAGGCGTCTTCAAGGCATTCGAGAAGTCGATACTCGTACTCCAACTGGAAGCAACTTTCCGTATAGCTGAGGTAGTCGCCGGATTGGCAGCGCTGCTTGCCGGTGGCGGTGTGCTGGAGGTTGCAGCGGTCCATGCAGGCATCTGGGTATGCCAGGCGATCGTCGGGTTCCGAATGGTTCGCAAATCGATAGTAGTCGTTGAACCCATTTGGGATACCAGTGCGTTTCTCGATTTGGTGAAACAGGGACTACCGTTTGTTGTGGCAACGTTCCTTGCCGCATGGCTGGTACAAGGCGGCATCCTGCTGTTTCGCTGGACCGAGGGATACACCCATGAACTCGGTGAATATGCGCTCGCCGTACAAGCATTCTCTATCATCGCGGGCATCATCGCTGAATCGGCGAGCGCGGCCGTGCCTGTTTTAAGCCGATCCGCACACAGGCGCGATGGCAAAGGCAAAGTATTCGTCGACCTCGTGCTACGCTCCGGATTTCTGTTCGGCGCAGCAGCAACCATAGCGGGCATAACATTGGGTGACGCCGTCCTTGGCCTTGTGTTCAGCGACGCCTACGCCAATGTGGCGGCGCTGCTGCCATGGGCGTTGATGAGCGTCGGCCCTTACTTTTTCGTATCAAGTCTGAGTGGCGTCCTGACTGCCGAAGGCAAGTTTTATTCTGTCGCAATCTCTTACGCAATCGGCGCAGCTTTGTTCACCGCCCTCGTCGTGATCCTTTATCGACAATACGGGCCGGCGGGGATGTTTTGGGCAACAGCTTGCGGGCTCATAGCGACCAATGCGTTGCAACTATTTTTTCTACGAAAGCATACCCCCATTAAATTCGTCGCATCCTATGTCGCGCCACTTGTAGCGGCCGTCTCCTCGATCGCAATCTGTTACTGGTCGATTGAGCATCTCGGTACCCCGGCCTCTCTGGGGACATCTATCGGGGTACTGATTGGTACCAGCCTGATCCTGAATGTCATTCGTTGGAACGAAGTAAAGTCGGCGTTTGAACTGCTGCGTCCCCATAAGCGCCAGTAGCGCCCGCAAAGCCGCTCCGACAAATCCAATCAACCCGCATTGGCGCTTCCCATTGAATTGAGGATTAAGAGTCTCCGCAGGACGTATCAACGAGTGTAAGCAGTGTGCATAATCTAAGAAAAAATCACTGCCGACACCCATCCCGCAAACGTCATGCGAATACTGTTAACAACCCCCTATCGCCTGTTGCCTACGAACACCGGTGGCGCCGTCCGTACCATGCGCATAGCTACTGCACTACAGCAACTGGGCAATGACGTTCACATCCTCTGCGCTGAACCCGATATCCCTCAACCTGCCACCAGCGCTGTTTCCTTTCATACATTCAAGTTCCGAGGCAGTGTCGGCCATTTCTTCAACGCCGATTTTCAACGCCGGTTGCGCAGCGTCTTGAAACAGCCTTTCGACTTGGTCATAAGCGCGTTCCCATTTCAGTCCTGGATGCTGGCAAGGCCCATTGGAGAACGTCAACTGCCTGTTATCTACGATGCACACAATGTGGAAACGGACCGCTTTCGCAGAATGCGCAAACCCCTGGTGGCGTCTTTGATCATGTTGGCTGAACGCCGGATGTGCCGCCTGGCATCGCAAGTCATTACCGTATCCGAAGATGACAGGAAGCTGATGCAGCACATCCACAAGACACCGTCGATTATTATGGCGAATGGCGTGGACCTCACCTTGATGTCGCCCGGACGGACGAATCCCGAGACCCTGAAAGCGTTCGACCTACAAGCCGGCAACTACGCCATATTCTTTGGTGGCTATGACTACCCGCCAAACGTGGAAGCCGCCCGGTTCTTGATTGAAAAGGTCTGGCCGCGAGTCTCGAAAGCGCTACCATCGTTCAAGCTCGCTCTTGTCGGTCGCCTGCCGCCTGCCTGGGCGCGTGGACATAAGAATGTGGTCGTCACCGATGCGGTCGACGACCTCACAGGCCTTGTCCGAGGCGCACGACTGGCGTTGGCGCCATTGTTCAGCGGCGGCGGCACGCGGTTGAAAATACTCGAGGCCCTCGCCTGCGGAAAAGACGTGTTGGCAACGCCATTCGGCGCAAAGGGAATCGCCGACACCGATATGCCGGCCTTGAGGCTTTCACCACCCGAGACGTATGCTGACGACCTGGTAGCGATCGTAGAAACACCCATCGATGATCTCTGCGGCAATCACAGCGCGCGCAAACTGGCCGAAGCGTTCGATTGGCGGAATCTGGTGACAGCCGCACTCGCAGCCGTCGAGCATGTGACAGCAAAAGCGTGACGATGCGCACTCGCTTTCTATCGGGCGGTTGGTGCCCATTTCGAGTGCGTGATTGGCCGGGATGATGGAGCAACTAACTATCGTTGACGCATTGCCGCGTTCGAAATGCCATCGGCTTGCTTTCGAATCCAGCAGTTTCCGCGTTTGGAGTTAAGCCCCTTGGCAACAGACGATCCACACAAAGGCAGGAAGTCACTGGCAAGGAACTTCGCTCATCTGTTTGGGGCACGCCTTGTCACCCACGTAGGGCGCGGCCTTTACATCGTCGTGGTCGCTCGATTTCTAGGCCCCGAACTCTACGCCATACTTGCCTTTGTACACGCTTGGTACATGGCATTCTTCCCGCTCGCGGTGTTTGGATTGATGGGCACTCTGGCCCGCGAAGTCGGGCGGCGAGGATCAGAGTCCAAAGCGATCATCGGCCAATCGCTGTCCGTAAGCATCATCGCGAACATCAGTGCAGCGTTGCTCTGCGTTTTGACGGCCTGGACGTTCAACGACAAGCCAGAGATCGTCGCGCTGCTTGGCATTATGACGATCGCACTGACGGGTCGCGCCCTGGCGAGCTTTACCGATCACGTTTTCACAGCCGTAGAGCAGTCGCAATACGTCCTGAAACACGAAGCAATTTTTCGGTCTATTGAGATCGCTCTGGGCATTGCAGCCCTCTTTCTCGGTGCTGGCTTGCTGGGCGTCGTCGCGGTTCACGCGCTCGTATGGTGGCTGCACGCATGGCGCGGTTTCTACGTGATGCGCAAGGTGATGGGGGGCTCAATTGCATTGTCGACGAAGTATCACGAATGGCAGCCCATAGCTTTGATGGCCGTACCCTTTCTACTCGCCAGTGTGTTTACGAACCTGCTCCTGCAAGCTCCCATAATCCTGTTCAAGTCGGCAAGCGCCGATACGATAGCCACCGGAAACTTTGCCATCGCCGTACAACTTCTACTGCTGGCGGTTGCACTTCCGCAAACCTTGAGTTCTGCGGCTTTGCCCATCATGAGCAGGGCAGCGGCCCGGGGCGACGGCAAAGACGCTTTGTTCTTGAGCGTCGTTATCAGAACCGCTTTCATGGTTGGCTGCACTGGCGGTCTGGTCGGCACAACCGTTGGGCCATGGCTGATCCCGTTGGTTTTCGGGCCCAGCTATACGGATGCGGGATTGGTGCTCGGCCCGCTTCTTTGGTGCATCATTCCGCTGATGATCGTGTTCACATTGCCACCAGCGTTGTACGCAAGGGAAGCCAACAAGGGGGCCGTTCTTGCAAGCGCGGCGGGCGTCATTGTACTGGTCGTGACCACCTCGACACTGGTTGGCAGCTTGGAGCTGCGAGGGGGAATTCTCGCCCTGGCCTCCGCTCTATCGGTGACCGCAACCCTATTGTTGTACATCAGCACACAAAAACGACTGATTTCGCTGACGCACGATGCACTCAAGCCCGGCGCAGCGGCAGCAGCCAGCGCCGCCGCTTACTATGCCAGCCAGGAAACGGTTGGAGTCAGTCAGATACCGGCATTATTGATTGGTATGACGACACTGGCCGCGCTGACGGTCGCCACCAAAGTCGTGCGACCCAATGAACTCAGCGCGGCACGCAGGTTCATTCGCCAACGCTTCGGTCAATAGACCTCACGAACTTCGGCTTGTGCACCCGGAACAGAATGTTCACCGATGAGGGCGCCGGCAAGCGCATCCCAGGTCAGTGACTTCTTGAACTGCTCGATGGCAGGGCGCATGCCTTCACATTGTTCGCGCGACAGACTAGCCAGTGCTGATGCCAAAGCCTCGGCATCGTTGGCCGGCACGACAAGCCCGGTCTCGCCATCGACCACCACATCCGGCAAACCACCGACCCGAGTCACGACGACTGGCTTGTTGTAGTGATAGGCTACCGGCACCACGCCACTCCCTGTCGCGCTGCGATAGGGCAGCACCACCGCGTCGGCGCGTGCGAAGAGCTCCGCCGTTTCTTGATCACTATGGTATCGGGCCAGCACTTCGATACGGTCTGACAAACCCAGCTGCTCGATACGCTCGAGGATAGTGTCTTCACCGTCCCAGAACTCTCCCGCGATGGTCAGCTGGATACTGGGATCATCCAACCGCGCCAATGCATCGATCAACAGATCCAGGCCCTTGTATGGGCGGACAAAACCATAAAACAACAACTCAAGCGGCCGGCGGGCACCGAGGTTTCCGACGGGGGCCGGATACTGGTCGTAGATCGGGTGCGCTTGAATCGCCACCTCGGATCCCGGTAGCAAGGCCTGGAGGTTGACGGCATCTTCATGGGTGTGGACGACGAAGCGGTCACCCATGCGTAATACCAGTCGGCTCAATGCCGTCTTCCACGCGGCCGCCTCGTGTTCCACAACGTTGTGGCAAAAAAAAGCGATTGGCAGACGATGGCTCCGCAAGCGATGCACCATAACGCCGAAACAAGGCACCCAGTAGATCGTCCACCACGGAAACACCACGATATCCGGCTGAAAGTCGACAATCCGACGAACCGCCCTGATCCAAGTCAGTGGATTGACCGAGTCGATGACATAATCGACGCTCGGCTCTTCATGTCCCGCATACTCCGGATCCCTATCCGACGCGCCGGGAAAAAGCCATTTTGGATACTGGCGGGAAAACGACAGTGTCAGCAAAGAATGACCATCAGCTATCGTTCGATGCAGCATCGTGGTGTGCTGCGCAATGCCACCGCGAAACGGCAGTATCGGGCCGATGAGAACAACCCGCTTTTTTACCGTCTTCGGCCCCATCAATCGTCTTTCTCTTGGTCCCTGAGCGCGTCTAACTCGGCACGCTTGATCTTTTCCAGTGTCATCTCGAGCAATTGGCGATTGAACGAGATCAGATCGGCAATCAATCCACCGAGATAGGCGATGAAACCCATCAGAATCAATACGCCACCAAGCACCAGAGACTGCACATGACCGTCTCCTCCACTGGTGATATAGAAATACAGGAAGCGAAAAACCGGGATCAAACCGGTCAGTGTCAGCAAACTGCCGATAATGAAGAACACCCGCAGCGGCTGATACATCGCATACATGCGGACAATGGTGCTCAGCTGCCGCTCGATGAACTTCGGAATGCTCTTGAACAGTCGCGACTCGCGCGTTTTGGCGTTTGTCGACACAGGCACCGAGACAACGGCCATATCTCGCTTGCCGGCCTGTATGACCGTTTCGATTGTGTAACTGAACGTCGACAACACGTTGATGCGGATCGCCGCTTCGCGCGAGAACGCACGAAAACCACTCACTGCATCAGGCACCCATACACCCGCGAGCTTGCGCACCACGCCGCTGCCGAACCACTGCAAAGCTTTCTTGAGGGGTGAAAAGTGCCCAATCTTTGCAGTCTGCCGATCACCGATCACAATGTCGGCATAACCATTCAAAATCGGTTGAACCAGCTTGGCGATGTCCTCGCCTGCGTATTGGTTGTCGCCGTCGGTGTTGACGACGATATCGGCGCCGGCGCGCAAAGATTCCTCGAGGCCACGCCGGAAAGTCCGGGCCAACCCCATATTCTTCTTGTTTCTTACGATGTGATGAACACCAATCTCTTCCGCAACCTCCGCGGTTCGGTCGCTGCTTCCGTCATCGACAATCAGTATTTCAATGACATCAATGCCGTCGATATGCTTTGGGATATCGGCTACGGTCTGAGGGAGCGTAAGCTCCTCGTTGAAGCAGGGGATCTGCACTATTAGCTTCATGGTTCTTGGTTCATCCAGAGGCTGTCGGAGTGTCGACTCTTCGGCACGAGTGTGGTTTCAGCGTTGTCAGGCGGGCAGAATATCAGCCGCCGACGACGATCGAAAGACGCTCGGATGAGAGCTCGGCAGCACTCTCGCTGACAGCGTGACCCTCTAGGTCGGCGGCTCACCGACACTTTCTCCGGCTGCGAGGCTCCCCCGAGCCTTTCGCGAACCGCCAAAAATCTGCGTCGTCGGAGCACGCGGACAGAATGGACATCGCCGCACATGTTCGGTAAAAAGCCGCCTCGGTTCGGCCAACCAATCACCGTGGGGCGAAACCGTGCACTGCTGCGTGGCGCTCTTACAAGTCTGCAGCAACATTTGATGTGAAGGATACCCGCCGCTTAGACCAGCGGACGAGGGCGGCCACCAGCCTGTGCCATCATCCGACGCGCCAGGTCGCGAGGCTGCCCCGCCTGCTGCGGCATGAATGGCGGCACCCGGGCGACGGCAAGCTTCCTGGAGGCATCCCAGTACGTCGTCGCGGGCGGCGAGACCCGGCGCGATTCAATGCCTGCCGGCCTCACGCCCAATTGACGCTCGGAAACGCACGGAGAAAATGCCTGTTGGTCAACGTTATCATTGGCGTAGCAAGCCGCGGCCATCCTGCCTCGGAACCAGACCGACCGATCGACGTCAAAAGCACCGCAGCGAAGCGTGATTTCGGTCAATTCAACGAATAGCTATTTTGAGATAGCCTCCATCCCAGCGGACCGGGTGAACTACCAGCGTGAACAAATCGATAACCTATATCGTGATCGTCAATTGGAAGGGCTGGCAGGACACGCTGGAATGTCTGGAAAGCCTTTTCAGAATGAATGGAAGCTTCAAAGTCATCGTTTGCGACAATGGTTCCGACGATGACTCTCTGGCCCGTATTCGGGAATGGGCAGAGGGCGACCGGGAGGCAAAGCCGACCCTGTCCGCGATGTCGGCCTATTCATCACCTGCCGTGGCTAAGCCGTTGGACTGGCGGCAGATCGATCGCACCCAAGCGGGCAATCTTTCCAGCGGCTCTTGCCCTCAATTGCTGCTGGTCGACTGCCAGGAGAACCTCGGCTTCGCCGGCGGAAACAATGTCGGTCTGCAGATCGCGTTGGGGCAACCGGATATGCGCTGGGCGTGGTTGCTGAACAACGACACGGTCGTCGACAAGTCTGCATTGCAAGCGCTGGTACAGAAGGCGACCGACAGCCACGACACCGGTATCGTCGGATCAACCATACGCTACTACCACCATCCCGATCGGGTACAGGCGTTTGGCGGAGCCCGCTATTTCCCCATGATAGGCCGGGCAATGCATATCGGAAGAATCCGATCCACATACCGCACTGTTGATGAAGCCGGGATTGAAAGGCAACTGGACTACGTCATGGGAGCATCGATGTTTGTTTCCCGGCAGTTTCTGGAAACCGTAGGCTTGATGACGGAAGACTACTTTTTGTACTACGAAGAGATTGACTGGGCTTTGCGGTCGAAGCATCGGTATCGAATGCGCTATGCGCAAGATAGCTTTGTCTTCCACAAAAGCGGGGCAAGTGCGGGGTCGTCGAACTGGAGCAGCGGGCGTAGCGCACTTTCCGATTACTACCTGGTAAAGAGTCGACTGACATTTACCCGCCGGTTCTATCCACACTACATACTGTCAGTTAAGGGATACCTATTGGTCGAAGCGATGATTCGCGTGCTAAACGGACAACAGGAACGCGCATCCAAGATCTGGTCGATGGTACTCAACCGTACGTAACCCGGGTGCAGATGCTTGGGGCCCCTGGATAGATTGCGTTTAAAGATACGAGCGGCCGTATCCCTCATTCCCGAGGTGATGGCGGGACGCTGAAATTCCACGCCGGCCGTGCTACCCCGAAAGACCGAAATCTGTCGGTGATCAGAGCCGATTCGGCAGAAACCATTCCGGAAGACAACAAGTACCTTTACTGCCATACCCTGCAGCAACACCCGCCGCTGCAACTGATCTGGGCCATCGTCGACAGATTCGTCTAGCGCCGATCAACTAGGCAAAAGGAACCCGTTTGGATGCACCAAAGCCTACGCGACTAGAAATGATGCGCCGTGCTGGTGTCACAATTATGACGGCATCAAAGTGCACCATTGAGGAACACCTGATCACCAACCGCAGCCTCCATAACCAGAAGCGGCCCCGGCCTGCATGGTGCCCAAAACAATGAAATCGATTGGTTCAGTGCATCGATTGCCGACTTTGGTGGGTGGCTCACATCGCCCGCCGTGGAAAATCAACAGCCCGCCGGGGTGCGTGCTAGTATGCAGGCTCCGCTCGAATAGCATTCCGATGTAGCCAAAAAAAATGTTAGCTGATGCGCAAAACCCCCGGGTCATCGTGACCGGCGGCTGTGGATTCATAGGCAGCAATTTTGTTCGCCACCTGCTGACCGACACCCAGGCGCAGATCCTGAACATTGATCTGCTGACCTATGCAGGCAACGAAGCGTCGCTCGCCGACGTGGCAGGTACTGCAAGGTATGAATTCGTTCATGGCGATATCGCCGACCCGACGCTGATCGCGAAAGTGGTGGCCGATTTTCGGCCGACAGCCGTCGTCAACTTTGCCGCCGAGAGTCATGTAGACCGGTCGATCGAAGGCCCCGGCGCCTTCATTCAGACCAATGTTGTCGGCACGTACAACCTGCTGGATGTTGCTCTCAAGTACTGGCAGGGATTGCCGGCTGACGAGAAGGACGGCTTCCGGTTTCTGCACGTATCCACCGACGAGGTCTATGGAACGCTCGGTGAAACGGGTGCGTTCACAGAGAACACGCCGTACGCACCGAACTCCCCCTACTCGGCCTCCAAGGCTGCGTCGGATCACTTGGTCAGGGCCTGGCACCACACCTATGGTTTGCCGACCCTCACAACCAACTGCTCAAACAATTTCGGCCCGTACCAATATCCGGAAAAACTCATCCCACTGATGATCCTCAACGCCCTGGCCGGCAATCCGCTGCCGATCTACGGCACCGGGCAAAACGTGCGCGATTGGTTGTTTGTTGAAGACCATTGCCGCGCGATCTGGCGCGTAGTGACCGCGGGCCAGCCGGGGGAGATGTACAACGTCGGGGGCAACAGCGAGCGCACCAACCTGCAGGTGGTCGACACGCTCTGCGAACTGCTCGACGAGCTGGTACCCGATTCGCCTCACAAACCGCATGCGCAGTTGAAGACCTTCGTCGCTGACCGACCCGGCCACGACTGGCGCTATGCAATCGACGCGAGCAAGATCAAGGCCGACCTGGGCTGGGAGCCGCGCGAAACCTTCGAGTCGGCCATGCGCAAGACCGTTCGCTGGTACCTCGACAACATCGATTGGTGCGACGAGGTCAAATCCGGCAGCTACGACGGACAGCGCCTCGGTCTGGGAAACACTGCCGGCAACGGCTGATACAGGGACGCGAGATCACGACATGAAAGGCATCATCCTGGCGGGCGGCGCCGGCACACGTCTCCACCCGATCACACTGTCGGTCAGCAAACAGCTCCTGCCGGTGTACGACAAACCGATGATCTACTACCCGCTATCCACGTTGATGATGGCGGGCATCAAAGACATCCTGGTGATCACCACCCCACGCGACAACCCCTTGTTCAAGGACCTGTTGAGCGACGGTTCGCAGTGGGGCATCAACATCGAGTACGCGGTGCAGGATCATCCGGGCGGCCTGGCAGAGGCCTTCTTGATCGGTGAACAGTTCATCGACAATGAGCCCTGCTGCCTGATACTCGGCGACAACCTGTTCTTCGGCCACGACCTGCGTCAACTGCTGCGCAGAGCCGCGCAGAAGACCAGCGGTGCCACGGTTTTCGGTTACTGGGTTCGCGACCCCGAACGTTACGGCGTTGCCGAGTTCAACCAGGAAGGCCAAGTGGTCAGCCTCGAAGAAAAGCCCGCCAAGCCAAAATCGAACTATGCCGTCACCGGCCTGT
The DNA here is from genome assembly GCF_002009425.1 of Thiosocius teredinicola. Classification (NCBI taxonomy): domain Bacteria; kingdom Pseudomonadati; phylum Pseudomonadota; class Gammaproteobacteria; order Chromatiales; family Sedimenticolaceae; genus Thiosocius; species Thiosocius teredinicola. The sequence continues at coordinate 363,866 of NZ_CP019936.1, read as the reverse complement.
ACTTCTATGACGGCAAAGTCTGCGAACTCGCCAAAACACTCGAGCCTTCGACGCGCGGCGAGCTCGAGATTACCGACCTGAACAAGCTCTATCTTGACCAGGGCGAACTCGAACTCAGCCGCCTGGGACGCGGTATGGCATGGCTCGATACCGGCACCCACGACTCTCTGCTAGAGGCTGCAGCTTTCGTTGAAACCATCGAGAAACGCCAGGGCTTGAAGATCTGTTGCCCGGAAGAAATCGCATGGCGCCAGGGTTGGCTCGACTCAGACAAGCTGCGCACCATGGGCGAGGCGCTCAGCAAGAACGGCTACGGGCAGTATCTGCTTGATCTGCTAACGCTGGATGCTCCGGAATGAATATCACGAGATTCCCGATTCCCGGCCTGTTACTGATTGAACCCAAAAGGTTCACCGATGAACGCGGTTGGTTCTGCGAGACCTGGCAACAACAACGCTATCGCGACGCGGGCATCGACAAACCATTCGTACAAGACAACCTCGCCAAATCTTCCAAAGGCGTGCTGCGCGGATTGCACGCGCAGGAACCGTTTGCACAAGGCAAACTCGTTCAGGTATTTGAGGGCGCGGTCTTCGATGTTGCTGTCGACCTGCGGGTTGGCTCGCCGACCTTCGGCAAATGGCACGGCATCACATTGAGCGGCGACAACGGGCTCCAATTCTACGTGCCTCCGGGTTTCGGCCACGGTTACTACGTCATCAGCGACGAGGCACTGTTCGCCTACAAGTGCACCGATGTATACAGCCCACAGACCCAGTTCGGCGTGCGCTGGAACGACCCGGCCCTGGGCATCGAATGGCCACTGATCGGCGAACCCATACTGTCTGACAAGGATCGCGAGGCTCCGCTGCTCGCCGACATCCCCGTCGAACGTTTCACGAAGTTCTGACATGCGTTACCTGGTGTTAGGCGCCAACGGTCAGGTCGGATGGGAGCTCATGCAGCGGCTCCCGAGAAATACCGATACCGTCGGTGTGTCGCGAGACGGCCACGCCGGGATTGCGCTCGACCTGTCGGACCTACCTCGCGTGAAGGCCATGCTGGACGACCAGCGCCCCGAGGTGATCATCAACGCCGCTGCCTACACGGCCGTTGATCGTGCCGAACAAGAACGAGACCAGGCACTGCGCCTAAACCGGGACCTACCCGAGGTATTGGGCAAATGGGCAGGCCAGCACGACGCACTGGTTGTCCACTACTCGACCGACTACGTGTTTGACGGCAGCAAACCGGGGCCCTATTTGGAGTCCGATCCGCCCGCGCCGATCAACGTCTACGGCGAGAGCAAGCTGTCCGGCGATAAGGCGTTGCTAGCCAGCGGTTGTGCCGCCCTGATCTTCCGCGTCAGCTGGGTCTACGGCAATCGCGGGCATAACTTCTTGCTGACGATGCAACGCCTGATGCAAGAGCGCGACCAGTTGCGCATCGTGGCCGATCAGATCGGCAGCCCAACCTGGTGCGGCGACATCGCGACCGCAACGCTCTCGGTGATCACATCCCTACCGGACAGCATCGAAGCCCTGAAGCGTCTGAGCGGCGTCTACAATATGGCACCGTCCGGCTCGACGTCGTGGTTCGGTTTCGCGCAAGCTATCCAGCAAAGGCTCGGGCTTGATTGCGAACTCGAGGCCATCACGACGGCGGACTATCCAACGCCGGCGGCGCGCCCCAAGAACTCGGTGATGGACTGCACAAAACTCGTCGACACCTTTGGCGTCGCGCTACCCCCCTGGGGCGACGGCCTCGCACAATGCCTGGACGCCGCATAGCCGCGGTGTTGTTATTGCGCCGGCCTTCCATACGAAAGGCCTTGGAGCGCCCTGTTTATGTTTAAGCGCGACCCTGCCGCCCTGCACTGGAGTCTCGCCCAGATCATCGTGCTGGCGGTGATCTCGGCGGCCTTGGTGGCCATGGCCCCGGAAACGTGGCGCTACCACCCGGACGGGGCCGTATACATCGCGTCGGCCGTCACCATGGCCGAAGAGGGACGCTACTGGTTCAACGGCCATCCCAACATCCTCTACTATCCCGGCCTCAGCATGCTGTTGTACCTCCCGATCAAGATCTGGGGGCTGAATTTCCAAGTGCTGCATCTGGTCGCGGCGGCGTTGGGCGTCACCACGCTGTGGATCATCCGCGGCTATTTCAACGCCGGACGCTTTGGCTGGACGGGTCTGTTGCTGCCGTTGCTGATGGCGGCCAACGCGCTGATCATGCAGCAGACGACACTCGTCATGTCGGGCGTGCCTTTTCTCGGCGTATCCATCGCCGCGCTCTGGGTATGGCGGCGCTTCCTGACCGAAGACAACTATTGGCTGGTCTTCGCCTGTGCCCTGCTGGTCGGCTTCGCATCGCTTGTGCGCTTCCAGGGCCTGTTCCTTATCGGGGCGTTCGGCCTGGCGCTGATCGTGCATTTTGTGCGCAATCGAGACCGCAATTTCAAAGCGTTTTTTCTGCTGGCGATGGCCGGCATCGTCAGTGTTGTTCCATTCGTGATCTGGACCGCGCGTAACTATGCGCTGTACACACCAGATACCTACAACATGGCGGGAGAGTTTTTCTTCGGCCAAGAGGGCCTGAGCATTTCCGAAGCCGATTGGGGCGAAGCCGACTGGATCGACGCTGCATGGAAGTATCCCGTTTACCAGGCAATGACACTCTTCGGCTCACTGGCGAAAAGCTTTCTGAACGACGTGCAACACTGGTTTCCGCTTGAGGTGAAGAGCGCCCTTGCACTCGGATTGATGACCTTGGGCTTTTGGCCATGGCTGCGACGCGCCTCGGTGATGGAGGCGGCATACGTAATCGTTTCCCTGGCTTTCTTGATGAAAGACTCCCTCGAGGGGACAAGCCTCTACTTTCCCCAGCGCTACTGGATCCCGATGGTACCGTTTGCCGCCGTCATGGCCGGGCTCGGGCTGGCCTGGTTGTATGAGCTTTCGACGAAGGTGTGGATGAAGGCCACCATCGCCGTGGGCAGCGGGATTGCGGTCGCGCTCATGCTCGCCTCCGGTGTACTGTCTTGGAGCGACGATATCTCCCGCGAAAACACCGAGCGATGGGCAACGCGAATGGCATCAATCGACCGCACTGCGCAGCAGATACGCGAAACCACAGCGCCAGACAGCATCCTGCTATCGACAGACTGGGGGATCATGCCACTGCTCACCAACCGCCAATCGTTCCAGGTCTCGCGGTCGAAATGCAGCGGCCCAACCCTGTCGCTGATCGCCGAACGCCATCCTGATTACCTCGTGGAAATGCCGGGCCTGTTGCGTACGAGAATCGTTGAGCGGCTCGTCGACGACTACCCGGAACTGTTCGAACTGCAGTTTGAAGCAGGTACACGAGAGAGCCGCGACCGAGCCGCCCTGTATCGAATCAATCACGATCAGCTACCGGCAGCGTTGGACAATATCGATTGCCTGCCGGAGCCGGCAGAAGAGACGGAATAGGCAAAGCCCGGGCAGCAACTCGACCGGATATACCCCGGACGCGGCGGGAACGTGCGCCCGCCGATTACGTAACCCTATGCGACAAAACAGTCAGCGGCCGGAGCCGGTCGGCTTCAGCCCAACTGGGGCACATCGTGGGCGCCGCCAGCGCCCCGCGCCCACGACCTAACGATACCGCTCGCCGTAGTTCTTGGCGTAGATCAGGCCGGCCTTCACGATATCACCGAAGCCCTTCGGCTTTTTGTACAACTCGCCGCGGTAGACCGCCTGCAGATCCTCGACGCCCAACGAGCAGCCAAGAAATTCATTCAAACGATCGATGGTTGCCTCGGGACGCAGCAGCAGATCTTCAAACTGCAGCTCGATGTGTTCGGCGTTGTTGTCTTTGAGGAACTTGCGAATCGAATCGCGGATACCGTGCAGATAACCTTTGAGGTAGCCGAATTCCTGGATCTGTCGCCTGATGGTTACCGACACCCAGGTCTGCATCGGATCGCGTGTCAGATTGACGAACTTGATCTGGTCGAGATCGAGCAGATCGCGCCAGTAGTAGATCGTGAGCCACAGCCTGGGGTCTTTCCAGATCCAAGGCATGTGTTCGTTGCACTCGGCGAGAAACTCGCGGTATTCCGTGGGATCGATCGCCTGCTTGGGGTGGGCGAAAAAATCGATCTCGGCGGCATTGAAGACCATGTCGTAGTTGCCTTCATAGCCGACCTGGTCGAACAACTGCTTGTTCAAATCGACCAGTCGCTTGTTCTCGTAGGTATCGTAATCAGGTTTCTTGAACGTCTCCTTACCCAGCCAGTAACCGCCTCGCGCGATGAGGCCGGCAAGCACCGAACTGCCGGACAGGCCGTTGGTAAGAATGATGACGTTCTTTTTCATTGTCTGACACGCTACTTAAAACGATTCCGGTGCCGCGCTCACGAAAGACACCCCACAAGGTGGTATCCGAACCCGGCAGCCGAAGGAAAAATTGCGGCGACATGATGTCACAACCGGCGCCGCAGTTCTGCTGAAAGTGACACAGTCCCGATCTAAATGCCTCACAGCCAACGGCGCCCGCAGCGCCGTGACCGCTTGGCCGACTGCCTTCAGTCGAATATCTCGGTAAAGAACGACTGCATCCGCTCCCATGAACGCCGATCCGCCTGCTCGTTGTATTGCAGGTTCTCGATGCCGAACGACGCCGCATCGGGATTGGTGAAACCATGGCGCGCTCCGCCATACGTGTTCATTTCCCAATTGGCACCGGCTTCGTCCAGTTTGTTGCGGAAGTTGGTCACCACCTCGGGGGCCACGAACGAATCCGCCTGCCCGTGCAGAATCAGTATCTGCGGACCAATCTTGCCTTTTGCTTCTTCAGGGGCAGCCGGCAATGCACCGTGAAAGCTGACGACCCCTTTCAACGGCGCATTTGCATACGCCATCTGCAGGATCGTCGCGCCGCCGAAGCAATAGCCGATAGCGGCAACATTGTCTCCCTCCACCATGCCACTGGCCTTGAGTTGCTCCAGCCCGAGCAGTGCAAGCTCACGCCAGCCCTCGACATCCGCTGTGACCTCCTGCATCCAGGTCTTGGCCTGGTCCGGTTTGTCGGTCACATGCCCGTCACCGTACATATCGGCGGCAAACGCCACAAACCCCAGTTCGGCCAGCATGTGCGCGCGTTTCTTGGCGTAGTCGTTCAGCCCCCACCACTCGTGAATGACCAGCACGCCGGGGCGTTTGCCTTCGATCGCATCGTCCCAGTACAGGTGCCCGGTCAAGGTGGTCTCACCGTCTTTGTACTCGACAGCCTTGGTCTGTACTTCCGCCTGCGCGGTCACGCTGATCACCGCAAACAGCAAACCCGACAACAAAAGTCTCATGATGACGTCCCTCACGAATGTTCGAATTGATTGGTTGGGATACAGCGCAAAGCTTACGCGATTATGACGTGCCGGTATCGGATTCAACCATCCAATATTGCGCGCCACGCCGGATGCGATTCAATCAGGCCCAACGCCTTGTGCAACAGCGATATACCCGGTTCCGTGCGATGCCAGGTCGAGGCTCCCGACGGGTGAGGCAGTGGGATCACGTCTACCGCATGACCGGCCACCTCGACACGGTGCGATCGGCCGATGACATCGCTCAACTTGCCCACCGGCAGAAACTGCGCGATTGCCAGCTTACCCACGGGAATCAGCAAGCTCGGCCGCAGCAGGCGCAGCTCCGCGTCGAGCCACGCCGCGCAGTTCTCGATCTCGCCGGGCGACGGCACGCGGTCGCCTCCTTTGGCTTTTTTGCCGGGAAAGCATCGGCAGACCGCCGCCATGTAGACGCGCTCACGAAACGCCGTCTCGTCGAGGCCGATCTGCTCATACCAGCCGAACAGTGTCTTGCCCGCAGTCCAGGCAAACGGACGCCCCAATCGTCCCTCGTGTTGCCCCGGCGCCTGGCCGACCATCAGGATCGGCGACATGACCGGCTGCCCTACCACCACCGGGCCGATCATCTGCGGGCATTGGCGGCAGGCACGCAAGGCCGCCTGATGGTCGCTCAGTTGTTGCTTCGCCGAATCCATCTATCCCACACTGCCAGATCGACGGCGCAAACAAAAGACGGCCCTGCCGTCTCATTGGCACCGCCAGGTGCGCCTGCCGGACCAAGCGCAGAGGTGAAGCACAACGACAATGACGACGGACAGACAAACCGTTCTGCTGCTGGCCGACACGCATGGTCAAGTCCACGAGCGGATACTCGAGTTGGCGGAAAATGCCGACATCATCATTCATGCCGGCGATATCGGTGACCCGGGCATCCTGGATATGCTCGCCGCGCGTGCGGCACAGCTGGTCGCCGTGAGGGGTAACAATGACGTGCCGTCGAAATGGCCGCCGACCAGCCCCATCGACCCAAACAGCCTGCCACTGACTGCAGATATCCAGCTGCCGGGCGGCATGGTTGTCGTAGAGCACGGTGATCGTGCCAACCCGGTGGCCACGCGGCATGCGGTACTGCGCCAGCGACATCCGCAGGCGCGGTTGATCCTGTACGGCCACAGTCATCGCCAGACGGTCGATCAATCGGAAACGCCTTGGGTCGTAAACCCCGGAGCTGCCGGGCGCAGCCGCACCTATGGCGGTTCAGCCTGCATCCTGCTGTCGGCCGGCAGGCGGCGATGGCGGTTGACCGCGCATCAGTTCCCGCTAGGCAAGTCGAAAAAGTAAGGCCGGCAATTGTCGAATGATCTGCCCGCGACGGCCGCCAGCGACTCGCCCGCATATACCGATTGGAAGATTCGCAGCGTTTCCTCGTGGGCCACGAGCAGCACGCAGCCGAACGCCAGTTGCGACAGCTCGTGCAGAAAACCCTCAACCCGCTGCCTGTACTCGGCAAGTGATTCGCCATCACCAACCTTCGCGTGAACCGGGTCATGCGCGATGGCGCTCAGGTAATGTGCCACCGGCTGGCTTTCACAACCGGAACGGATATCGCTCAAGCGCGGCTCGTCGACAACATCTACCCCGATCGCCTCGCCGATGATCCGCGCGGTGCGACTGGCACGCAGCAGCGGAGAACAATAGATGGCATCGACGTGTAAGGTTTGCAGGCGGTGGGCTGCCGTTGCGGCCTGCTCGGCCCCTAACGGGGTCAGGTCGACCGCCGCCGCGGGATCATCGTTGCATAGGCCGAGCAGGTTGTATTGCGACTGGCCGTGACGCACGCCGATTATCTGCATCGCTGCACCCGCCGAACCAGTACGGCGGACCGATCAGCGCTGCAGGATGCGGCGGTACTCGACATCGTCCGCGGTACCGAACTCACCGTCCGGTCCGGCCGACCTGAGCACATAACCCTGGCCTTCCGGCAGGTAGCTCACCTCGCGCCCCCAGCCGTCGCGCATGCTCTCGGCATCGAGCGACATCGCCGCGGCGAGGCCCGCCATGTCGAAGCTCTGCGGATCGACACCGGCTCCGCGGTCGGCAAACCAGGCGTTGATCGATTGACCCAGCAGGCGCAGGCGATTGCGGGTCGCAACCCAGCGGTTCTCATTGTTCGGCGCCGTGGCTTGCAGATCGATCGGCGGCTGTGTCGCACCGCCGTTGGGCAACAGCGGCGGCGGATCGCTCGGCAGGGTGGCAGGCGTCGTGAACTCGGGCGTCGGCTTGATCACGTTGGCATACAGCGTGTCCATCACGCTCCATGACAGCAACGAGACCACGATTCCGAGCACCAGGCCGACGAAGGCCGAGGTACGGCTGGTCCCGCCGCGCGTTGCGATATCGATATCCGATGCATAGGTCGGCGCCAGACGGTGCATGTAACGGATCGTCCGCCGGGCATGTCGGCAATACAGGTTCTTCAGCACGGCAGGCCAGAACAGACGGTTGATCAGCAACAACGCCAATCCCGCGTACACCAGCTTGTCGGACATTCCCTCTTTGGCACCCAAGGTGATGAGGACGACCGGCAACAGGATCTCGACCGCGAAGATCACGGTACCCCATGCCCACATCTTGCGGTACATCGCCCACAGAAAGGGGCTGAGGAACGCGCCCGGCACCCAGGACAGCATCATGCGGGTTCGCCGACCCAACATCATCTTTTCGCAGGTCTCGGAAAGATCGGCTGAGCGCATCCCCATGAACAGGTTCACGTGGTATTGCTCTGTCGGTACCGAGTCCTCTTCGAGCCAGTCGTCACGCCAGCCGTCGCTGGCAGCGGCGTGGATATCGCGCGGTTTTTGCGGGGCCGTTTTGACCGGGCGGGCAGTGTGCGGAAAAGGATTCGCCGACTGGGTTTCGGCAACCACCGGCCCGGCGCGATGCTGACGGTTGTAGTCGGCGAACACCACGCCGCACTCATCACAGCGCTTGCTTACCAGCTGCTTGTGCCCACAGGCCGGGCAATGCATCAATCCCGCATCCGGTGGCGTGTCGTCCACCGGCAATATCAGGGCATCGTTCGCAACGTCCGAAGCCGCGGTTTCGACCCGCGCCTTGGCACCCAGGCGCTCTATCCGTTTTTGCAATGCCAGGGCTTCATGTTTGCCCAGCACATCGCGGATCGGATGCTCGCCACCCTCGAACACATCGGCGATCTTCGCGGCAGAGGTTTGAAACAAGCGGGACAGCGACGCCAGCACCGGCTCGCGCGCGAATCCCTCCATCAACTGCCCGGTCAGGACAACGCGAAAGCCCTGATTATCCATGTGGGTGATTATCCATGCGGGTGCGCTCGATTCGAATACATCCTGGGCTCCCAGACCCTCGTGTGCCGCCGACTCCAATCGGCCGCGCCTGATTTGGTGGCGCAGTATAACGTCAGTCGCAATGCGGCGTTTTTCTTTCCCGTGACTCGTGGCAAAGCAGATCGCCGGTCGCCCGGCGCGTCACTCCCCGCTAAAATCGACCGATGTGCGCTCAACTTCACGCTAAACCGCCGAAATCGCTGCTACGCAAAGTCGGTCGCGCGATCGCCGACTACGACATGATCCGCGACGGCGACCGCATTCTGCTCGGCGTATCGGGCGGCAAAGACTCGCTGAGCCTGCTGTCGATCCTGCGCCATCTGCAAACCTACGCGCCGGTCAAATTCGATCTTGGCGTGATCACGGTCGACCCGGAGGTCGAAGGCTTCGACCCTTCATCGTTGACCGGCTACTACGACGCAATCGGGGTGCCCTGGTATTACCGCAGCCAACCGATCATGGAAGAGGCCAAAACGCGCCTCGATGGCGATTCGTTCTGCGCCTACTGTGCGCGCATGAAGCGCGGCATCATGTACTCCACCTGCCGCGAACACGACTTCAACGTGCTGGCGCTGGCGCAACACCTCGATGATCTGGCCGAAAGCTTTCTGATGTCTGCCTTTCATCAAGGCAAACTGGACACCATGAAGGCGCACTACCGGATCGATGCCGGCGACCTGCGGGTAATCCGCCCCCTGGTGTACGTACGCGAGACCCAGACCGCGGCATTCGCCGCTTCCGCCGACCTGCCGGTGGTGCCCGATTCCTGTCCGGCGTGTTTCACCGCACCGACACAACGGGCCTATATGAAGACACTGCTGGCGCGCGAAGAACGTGAGCACGACCACCTTTTCGCCAACCTGTTGCACGCGATGCGGCCGCTGATGGGCGGCGATGTGGCGCTTGACGACAATCGTCCGTCGCAACGAGCCGCGGCCGAATCCTGAACCCAACGGAAACCACACCGACCGACTGCAGATTCAGGCAACCCGATTGACAGGCTGCCCATCGAGGTAGGCACGGATGTTGGCCACCGTTGCGTCGACCACGTTCTGCCTTGCCTGGCGTCCCGCCCAGGCGCTGTGCGGGGTCACGATCAGGTTCGAGATGTCCGCAGCCAGCAGGGGATGATCGGCGGGTGGCGGCTCGACATCCAATACATCGATGCCGGCGCCACCGATCTCTCCGCGGCGCAAGGCATCGGCCAGCGCAGCATTGTCGACCACCGCGCCGCGCGCCGTATTGATCAACAAGGCCGTCGGTTTCATGCGCTTAAGCGCGGCAGCGTCAATCAGATGATGGGTGCTGTCCAGCAGCGGCACGTGCAGTGTCAGCACGTCGGCCTGGGTCAACACTTCGTCGAACGCCAAGCGGCCCGGCTTGGCATCGCCCCCGGGGCGCTGCGAGACCAGCACGGTCATACCAAACGCCTCGGCAATCTTCGCCACTCCCTGGCCGAGTTCGCCGTAGCCGACGATGCCCAGCGTCATGCCACGCAACTCGCGCACCGGAAAGTCGAGCAGACAGAAGCGCGGGCTGTTGGTCCACTCGCCGCGGCGCACGGCCGCGGTGTAGTCGAACAGGCGGGTGTGATGGGCGAGGATCAGCGCGAATACGTGCTGCACAACGCTGTCGGTCGCATAGCCAGCCACGTTGCTGACCACGATACCCAGTTCCTTGGCCGTCTCGATCGCCACGTTGTTGTAGCCGGTCGCGGTCAGACACACGAGTTTCAGGCGCGGCGCGGCACGCAGAATCGCGTCGTCCAGCACGACCTTGTTGGTGACAACGATCTCGGCATCGCCGATACGATCGAGCCGTTGATCAGGCGCGGTGGCCGGATAGGTTCGCCAGTCGTTGATGACGCTGTCGAATGCGCCGAGATCCAGGTCCTGCTCGGCCAGGCTGGCCAGGTCCAAAAAAACGCCTTTCATAAGTTCCCCGCTGTCGTTTCGAATCGAAACTAGCACGCGAAGATCGCGTGCGCACCGCTACAGCGAAGACTTTGGCGCCAACAGCAGGTACAGCGCGACACCCAACAGCAGCACCTGGAATTCCATGCCGCCGAGCGGATGCGACTCGGAGGCGACGAACGACCAACGCGGCCAGTGCAGCATGGCAATCGCGCCGACCAGCACCGGGACGGCGGCAAGGCCGGTCAGGCGATTGACCAGAATGCGGTGCGGCGCTGCACTGAACCCGCCGACCACAACGCCGATGCCGGCCAGCACCTCGGCGACACCGACAACGATCAAGAGCCACACCGACACCCCCAGCATGTCTGACGAGGCCTCGGGCATCAGCAATTTTCCGGCCCCGTGGCCGGCAAAAGTGATGGCGAATGGCAATCGGATAAACCACAGCGGATTCATGGCAAAGGCGCTCCTGTATCTCGGCGTCTGAGGGGAGACCTGCTGACGCACGGAATCCTTTCGTCTTGCGGCAATACTCAGTCTTGAGCAGTTTGAAGCTGTCCGCGCCCCCGGGGCGCGCCGCGGCGCAACATTTTCGGATAGACTTCGGTCTCACGGCCCGTCTTCTCGGGCCTTGTTGATTTTGGCCGGCAGGAAACCCGATGGAGCGTATCCGCGAGATACCCTACAACTACACCTCGTTCTCCGACCGCGAGATCGTCATTCGCTATCTGGGCGAAGACAATTGGCGTCTGATCGAAGATCTGCGCGCGACACGTCGTACCGGTCGCTCGGCGCGCATGCTGTTCGAGGTGCTGGGCGACATGTGGGTGGTCGAGCGCAACCCCTACCTGCAGGACGACCTGATCAAGAATGCGGACCGGCGCGACGCGCTGATCCAGGCGGTGAATCACCGCCTGGAACAATTCGAAAAACGTCTCAACGACAACCAGGACGCGGCGCAGCTGCTCGATGCCGCGCGTACGGCGGTCGATCGCTTTTCCAACTGTTTCGGCGAACGCCAGCTGCTGCGTAGCCGGGTGCTACGCACGCTGAGCCGCATCACCCGCAAAGACAATATCGATTTCAGTGGGCTCGCCCGCGTATCGCACGCTACCGACGCCACCGACTGGCGCGTCGAGATGCCGTTCGTCGTGATCTCGCCCGACCGCGAAGAAGAGGTCGCCGCGATCGTGCGTGCGTGCATCGATTGCGGCCTGACGCTGATTCCTCGCGGCGGTGGCACCGGCTATACCGGCTCGGCCGTGCCGCTGGATGCCAACTGCGCAGTGATCAACACCGAGAAGCTGGAATCGCTGTCGGACGTCGAGCGCGTCGAACTGCCGGGCGTCGAAGGCGAGGTGCCGACGGTGCGTACCGGCGCCGGCGTCGTCACCCGCCGCGTCTCCGATCTGGCCGCGCAGAACGGTCTGGCATTCGCGGTCGACCCGACCTCACAGGATGCCTCGACGATCGGCGGTAACATCGCGATGAATGCCGGCGGCAAGAAGGCCGTACTGTGGGGCACCGCGCTCGACAATCTCGCCTCGTGGCGCATGGTCACGCCGCAGGCCGACTGGCTCGAGGTCGAACGGCTCGAGCACAACCTGGGCAAGATCCATGATCAGGCAAAGGTGCGCTTCCGCGTCACCCGTTACGCGACCGACGGCCGCACTGTAAAAGGCGAGCCTGAGACGCTGGAGATGCCCGGCGCGGCGTTTCGCAAGACCGGCCTGGGCAAAGATGTCACCGACAAGTTCCTGTCCGGTCTGCCCGGCGTGCAGAAAGAAGGCTGCGACGGCCTGATCACCTCAGCGCGCTTTGTGCTGCACCGCATGCCCTCGCAGATCCGCACCGTGTGCCTCGAATTTTTCGGCACCGACCTGGGCAACGCGGTACCGGCGATCGTCGAGATCGTGAACTACGCCAAGTCGCTGCCCGACGTGAAGATCGCCGGCCTGGAACATCTCGACGAACGCTACGTCAAGGCGGTCAACTACGCGACGAAGGCAGCACGCCGCGACCGACCTAAGATGGTGTTGATTGCCGACCTGGTCTCCGACGATGAAAATGCCGTCGGTGCCGCTGCATCCGAGATCGTGCGCCTGGCCAATGCGCGCGAGGCCGAGGGTTTCGTTGCCGTGAGCCCGGACGCCCGCAAACGCTTCTGGGCCGACCGCTCGCGTACCGCGGCAATCTCGGCGCACACCAACGCGTTCAAGATCAACGAAGACGTCGTGATACCGCTCGACAAGCTGGCTGATTACAGCCGCGGCATCGAGCGCATCAATATCGAACATTCGATCAAGAACAAGCTCGAGGTACTCGACAAGTTCGATGCACTGCTCGAACAACGCACGCCATCGCCCGACGAGGTCGAAGACTCCAACGATATCGTGCGCAACAAGTACCTGCTCGCACACTCGTTGCTCAAGCAGGTGCGCCAGCGCTGGCAGGCCTTGTCCGAGCATCTCGACGATCCTGCGGAGGCATACACCGAGGGCCGTCAGAACATCCTGCTTGCCGGCGAAACCGACAAGCTACGCGCTGGCGACACCCTGCTCGACATGCTGCTGCGCAGGGATATCGTGGTCTCCTACCGCAACGAGCTGAAGCAGCCTTTGCGTGAAATCTTCCAGGGATCGTCGCTCGAGTCGCTGCGCGAAGACCTGCGCGCGATCCATGCCGAAGAGCGCAACAACCGCTTGTTCGTCGCGCTGCACATGCATGCCGGTGACGGCAATGTGCACACCAACATCCCGGTGCACTCGCACAACTACCGCATGCTGCAAGAGGCCGACCGCATCGTCGACCGCGTCATGGAACTGGCCCAGGCGCTCGGCGGCGTCATCTCCGGTGAGCACGGCATCGGCCTGACCAAGGTGCAGTATCTCGAAGAAGACAAGCTGGCGCGTTTCGTCGAGTACAAGAACAAGGTCGATCCCGATCAGCACTTCAACCGCGGCAAGCTGATGCCCGGCTCCGGACTCAACGGCGCCTACACGCCGTCGCTGCGCCTGGTGCAGCAAGAGGCGATCATCCTCGAAGAGAGCGAGCTGGGCGCACTGAACGACGACATCAAACACTGCTTGCGCTGCGGCAAATGCAAACCCAAATGCATGACGCACGTGCCGCGCGCCAACCTGTTGTACTCACCGCGTAACAAGATCCTCGGCACCGGCCTGGTGATCGAGGCGTTTTTATACGAGGAACAAACGCGTCGCGGCCTGTCGCTCGAACACTTCGACGAGATGAACGACATCGCCGATCACTGCACCGTATGCCATAAGTGCGAGGCTCCCTGCCCCGTCAATATCGATTTCGGCGACGTCACGATCCGCATGCGCAAGATCCTGACCGAACGCGGCAAGAAGCGGTTCAATGCCGGCACCTGGGCGGCGATGAAGTTTCTCAACGCGACCGATCCGCGCACGATCAAAGTGCTGCGCAAGGGCATGCTCGACTGGGGATTCAAGGGCCTGTCGTTCGCCCACGACATGGCGCGCAAGACCAAGCTGCTCGGTGAACCTGACCGTATCCCGTCGACCACCACCGGCAAACCGAAACTCAAAGAGATCGGTGTTGAGCTGGTACGCCGCCCCTTGCGCGTCGAATTACCCAAGCGCTCTTATCGCAGCGAGCTCGGCCTGGAAGACCGCACGATGATCCCGATCATCCGCGACCCGGCCAAGGTCAGTGACGATACCGACGCCGTGTTCTATTTTCCCGGCTGCGGCTCGGAACGCCTGTTCTCCGATGTCGGTCTGGCGACGCTCGCGATGCTCTACGAAACCGGCGCACAGACCGTACTGCCACCCGGCTATCTGTGTTGCGGTTACCCGCAGACCTCGGCCGGCTTGCACGCCAAAGGCCAGCGGATCACGACCGACAACCGCGTGTTGTTTCACCGGGTCGCCAATACGTTGAACTACATGGACATCAAGACGGTGATCGTGTCGTGCGGCACCTGTATGGATCAGCTGCTCAAGTACGAGTTCGAGAAGATCTTCCCCGGTTGTCGCCTGCTCGACATCCACGAGTACCTGATGGAGAAGGACGTCAAGCTCGACGGCGTGGCCGGCAAGCAGTTTCTCTACCACGATCCCTGTCATACGCCGATGAAACAGTACGACCCGATCAAGGTCGCCGGCAACCTGCTCGGCCAGCCGGTGCTGCTGTCCGACCGCTGTTGCGGCGAGGCCGGCACACTCGGCACGGCACGCCCGGACATCGCCAACCAGTTGCGTTTCCGCAAGGCGGAGGAACTGCACCAGGGCATCCGCGAACTGACCGGCAAAGACAAGACCGACGGTGAGGTAAAGATCCTGACCAGTTGCCCCGCCTGCCAGCAGGGCCTCAACCGCTATGCCGACGAGACCGGCCTTCAGACCGACTACATCGTCGTCGAACTGGCCCGCCACCTGTTGGGCGACAAGTGGCAGCAGCGATTCGTCGACAAAGCCAAAGCGGGCGGCGTTGAACGGGTGCTGTTGTAGCAAAACCAAAGAGTTGAACTTACCGCGCAGCCGCTCAAAAACAGATGTCGGCTGCGCAAGCAACGAGGGAAAAAAACGATGACAAGGAACGCGAAACGCTCTTCCGGCCGCAGATTTGCCCGCAAAGGACTCGCTTCAGTATTGGCGATTCTGGCTCTGCTCGGCGGCCAACTGGTCACAGCCGGCACCTATGACAAAGCACGTATTCACGACGTGGCGATAAACCCGCAGCCCGATGGCAGTACCGTGATTACCGCCAAGCCGATACTGGAGACGCTGTACTGGTGCCCCGGCGCCGTCTTGCAGGAAACGGATACGACAATCTCCGTCTCATTGGTACGCTGCTGGTACAAATCCACCTGCGACGTCGACATCGAGGCAGTAACCGATCCGGCGGCGCCCGGTGTCGTGAAAATCGTCGTTCCGCCGAGCGACAAGCGGGTCGAATTCTGACCGGATAGCTACCTGCGGCACATCGATGCTGCAGGTAGCCCCTCACGGCGGCGCGCCCGGTGTCGCCGGCATGTCGCACCCCGCCTCAACCAAAACCGTTTCCCACCTTCTCTCGGCGCGCTCACTCTGCGACGCAGTCCACTCAAGGCCGACCGACCTCAGCCGATAAATTAGGGCAGAAAATCCCTTTTTCGCTCGCGAAGGCCACTACAGAATGACCTCAGCTATCAAGATCGACGAACTGATCGACGAATCCCTCGACGCATTATCACTACCCGATGTGTACATCCGCCTGCGCGAAGTCATGGATTCGGAGGATTCATCGATGGCCGATGCGGCGGAGGTACTGTCGCTCGATCCGGCCCTGGCCGCCCGCGTGCTGCGCATGGCCAACAGCGCGTTTTACGGGTTTCGCTCGCAGGTCGACACGATCTCGCGGGCGGCGAACATCCTCGGGATGCAGAAGATTCACGACATGGTGCTGGCCGCCAGTGTGTCGAAGGCCTTCGACGCGATGCGCAACGAGTTGATGGATATTGATACCTTCTGGTATCGCAGCGTGCACTGTGGCTTCCTCGCGCAATCGATAGCCGATGGTGCCGCCATGCGCAGCGCCGAAAGCCTGTTTGCCCGTGGCCTGCTGCACGACATCGGTCACCTGGTGCTGTTCAGCCGCTACCCGAAAGAATGTCGCCAGGCGCTGGCGCGATCCGACGAAGGCCTGGACGCGAGACTGTACGAAGAGCAGGAACTGATCGGCTTCGACGCCATGCAGTTCGCTGCCGAGCTGGCGCGCGCGTGGCAGTTGCCGCCGATTTTCGTCGATTCATTTGCTCACCTGATGCGCCCTGAAGATGTGGCGGGTGCTCAGGCACGTGAGATCGCCGTGCTGCACATCGCCGTGCAGCTCAGCAGCGGTGTCGATTCGGACCTGCTGATCGATGAAATCGTGCAGCGGATTCGCGCTCCGATCTGGCGAATCGCCGACCTGCCGCCGGAAGTCGGATCGGCCGCCCTGGACGCCTCGACGATGGAAATGGTCGACGCCATGTACAACATCATGGCGCAGCACGACGGCATGATGGCCTGAACCCCGGCCACCCGCCTGGCCGACCCTAGTCGACCGGCTCGACGACCAGAATCACCCCGTTGGCGGCCGTCACGCGCACCCGCGCACCGGCTGCCGCGTCGGCTCCCTGGGCGCGCCACAGGCTGTCGCCAACCCGCACCTTGCCGAAGCCGTTCTCGATCGCCGTCTCCAGCGTGAACACCTGGCCGACATATTGTTCGCCGCGCCGGTTCAAGGTGGGCTGATCGGTCTCCTCGGGATGCTTGCGCTGCCACCAGCGCCAGCCGACGATGCTGACCAGCGACAACACCGCGAACAGCATCAGCTGGGTCTCCCAACCCATCGCCGGCACCAGCCAAGCGACCAGGCCGAGCACGATGGCCGAGATACCCATCCACAGAAAGAAGGTGCCGGGCACCAGGGTCTCGACGATGATCAGGCCGAGCGCCAGGATCCACCAGTGCCAGAAGTCGGGCTCGTAGCCATTCATGCCTTGTCTTTCTCCATTGCGCTCTTGGCCAACTCGGCCACGCCGCCGAGCGCACCGATCACGCCACTGGCCTCCATCGGCATGAAGATCAGTTTCTGGTTGGGGGCGCTGCCGATTGTCTGCAACGCATCGACGTATTTCTGCGCAACGAAGTAGTTGACCGCCTGGATGTCACCGCTGGCGATCGCCTCGGACACCATGCGCGTCGCATTCGCTTCGGCCTCGGCCAGACGTTCACGCGCCTCGGCCTCGCGGAACGCCGCTTCTTTCTCGCCCTCGGCTTCGAGAATCGCCGCCTGCTTTTCACCGTCGGCCTTGAGGATCTCGGCCTGTCGACGGCCTTCCGCTTCCAGGATCGCGGCACGCTTGTCGCGCTCGGCCTTCATCTGGCGTGCCATCGATTCCACCAGGTCGGTCGGCGGGCTGATGTCCTTGATCTCGATGCGCGTTACCTTAACTCCCCAGGGCGTGGTCGCCTCGTCGACCACCATCAGCAGGCGGGCGTTGATGTCGTCGCGTTTCGACAGCAATTCATCGAGGTCCATCGAACCCATCACGGTACGGATGTTGGTCATGGTCAGGTTCAGCGCGGCGTATTGCAGGTTGCTGACCTCGTAGGCCGCCTTGGCCGAGTCGAGCACCTGATAGAACACCACACCATCGACCGACACCATGGCGTTGTCCTTGGTGATGATCTCTTGGGTCGGCACGTCCAACACCTGTTCCATCATGTTGAGCCTGTGGCCGATGCGATCGATGACCGGCACAATGAGGTTCAGGCCCGGACGCAGGCTGCGGGTGTACTTGCCGAAGCGTTCAACCGTCCATTCATTTCCCTGCGGCACCGATTTCACCCCGAGGAACAAAATGACTGCGGCGAGGCCGAACAGGAAGAGTGTAAAAACGCCGAATTCGCTCATCGATTCAATCCTTGTAGGTGGTTCGCGGAGCGCAGTATACCCTTAGCGGGGAAGCGCTCGCCCAACCCGTGATTGACTGGCTCCGCAGGTCACTCACGGCGAACTGCAAGGGTTCCGCGGTCTAAAAATCGGTACAATTAGATCACTTCGAAACGGAAGAAGACCGTCGCCATGGCGAACAAGAGCTACAACGCCCCATCGCGCAGCCAGCCTGCCACCCACCAACGCGGTCATGACAAGGTCAGCCGTATTCCGGTCAAGGTGCAGCCGACGACCGAGGTGGTGCGCAAACCCAGTTGGATTCGCGCCAAGGCGCCTAGCGGGCCCGGCGTAGCGCGGATCAAGCAGATCCTGCGCGAGAGCAAGTTGAGCTCGGTGTGCGAAGAGGCGCAATGCCCGAACCTGGGTGAATGCTTCAGCCACGGCACCGCCACATTCATGATCATGGGTGACATCTGTACCCGGCGTTGCCCGTTCTGCGACGTCGCGCATGGCAAACCGCAACCGCTGGACGGCGACGAGCCGCGGCACCTGGCGGACGCGATCGCACAGATAGCACTGCGTTATGTCGTGATCACCTCGGTCGATCGCGACGACCTGCGCGACGGCGGCGCCGGCCATTTCGCCGAGTGCATTCGGGCGGTGCGCCAATCGACCCCCAGCACGACGATCGAGGTGCTGGTACCCGACTTCCGCGGCCGCATGGAGGTGGCACTGGATCAGTTCAGCGATGCCGCACCCGACGTGTTCAATCACAACCTGGAAACGGTGCCGCGACTGTATCGCCAGGCCCGGCCGGGCGCTGACTACCAATGGTCACTCGACCTGCTCCAGGCCTTCAAAGCGCAGCACCCCGGTGTTCCGACCAAGTCGGGGATCATGCTCGGCCTCGGTGAAACCCGCGAAGAGGTCGAGCAAGTGATGCGTGACCTGCGCGACCACGATTGTGAAATGCTGACACTCGGCCAATACCTGCAGCCGAGCCGTGACCATCTGCCGGTCGACCGGTTCGTAACGCCGGAAGAGTTCGACGCACTACGCGTGCTCGGCGAGCAGATGGGCTTCTCGAACGTAGCCAGTGGACCGATGGTGCGTTCTTCGTATCATGCAGACCTTCAAGCCAATCCCGTGTTGGAGCGCTAGTGGACATAGACGTAGGGACTCGTGCGATCCTCAAACTGATCCTGCTGCCTCCGGGTGGCCTGATCCTGTTGATGCTGATCGGCTGGCTGTTCGCCAAGCATTTCTTCGGCCGCTTCCTGATCTTTCTGTCGATCGTCGCGTTTTACGCCTTGTCGACGCCGGTCGGCCTGAACTGGCTCGCGGCGCAGGTCGAAACCGTTCCGGCGCCCAGTCAGGAGCGCCTGAACAAGAGTGGCGCCGGCGCGATCCTGGTGCTGCTGGCAGACGTTTCGCGCCACAACCCGGAAGTCCCGGGTGGCGACAAGCTGGGAGGCTTGAGCCTGCAGCGGGTTGACTACGCATTGCAGCTGCAGCGGCAGACAAAACTGCCGATCGTCCTGAGCGGTGGCAGCGTGAAGGGCGATACCCGGCCACTCGCCGACCTGGCCGCCGACTGGCTGCGCGCACATGGCAGCGTCAAGATCCTGGCCACGGAAAACACCAGCAAAGACACCAAGCAGAACGCCCGCAACAGCGCCGGCCTGCTCAAGGAGCACAAGATTCAGCGGGTGATCCTGGTAACCCATGCCTCGCATATGCCGCGCGCCCTGATCGCCGCCCAAACCGAAGGCATCGACGCGATGCCGGCGCCGTTCGGTTTCGAGCACGTTCCGCCGACGGCACAGACCAGCAGCGAGCTCGGCGACTGGCTGCCGCATCCCGGGTACCTGGGCCGGAGCTACCGTATCCTGCATGAGATGGCAGGATTGATCTGGTACGGCTTCAACCACCACTAGTGCGCCAGCAGGGCCCCGGACCGGGCGCGTTGTAGCGCCGCTACGCCACCTTTTATTCACAATGTATATACAAACACGGAACTTCGGCTAGACTCGAAGGAGATGTCACGCGCCGGTCACACGGCGCTGACACCCGAAATGAGCTGGTTGGAGGTTGATCCGTGTCGGCTTGGATCACGAGAATCGGCGGTTTAGGAACCGCGTTCACAGCATGGGTGCTGCCGCTCACCGTCCTGGCTTCGGGCGCGACGGCGACCGACATCGCCCAAAGAAAGGCAGCCGTCCCGCCTGCCGCGCTGCTGGAACAACCGCTGATCGATGCCGTTGCCACCCGGGGTTGCGAAAACTATCCCTATGCCGAGCCCGCCGCCTTCTCGTCGGGTGAAGCAATACTGCGCAGCGACCTGAAACGTGGGTTGCAGATCGGCCTGCAATGCCTCGCCGGCAACGGCCCGATGGGCTATCTGCACCGCTACCACGCCGAACAGGCGGGTCGCCTGGCTGACCTGCTCGCCTCGCCGCAGACCAAGACCCTGCAATGCGTCGAAGACAAGATGTTTGCCACCGCGGTTGCCACCAGCCCGAATGGTACCAGCCTCGATGACCCCTTGTACTCGGTCCTGCACGAGGCGCGTTATCCGGCGATCATTCTCGATACCTATCGCCTCGGCGGTATCCTCAGCCGCCGCTACGACGACCAGACCTACCGCTCGTTCTTTCACCTGCGCGACGACCAGATCCTCGAGCACCGCAATGGCCAGCCACTCCGCCCGGCCAACCTGCATCGCTACCAGAACCGCCCGGCGCTGATGTTTCACGAGATGGTGCACTGGCTGGGGCATGAACACAGCGCGATCTACCCCGACCTCGCACACCTCTACGAAACCTGCTGCTTCGGCGGTAGCGACTACATTAGCGACGCCGATCGCAACCACGATCATCAGCAAACCGCCTGCATGATTCTCAAGGACGACGAGCTGTGGCGGGCCGGCGGACAACCTTACAAACAGATGCGCATCTGGCACCACAAGGGCTACGACAGGCTCAAAGGCGAGATGCGCAACGACTACGACTCCTGAGACTTCTCCAGCGCAGAAACCTTTGACGCCCATCAATCGGTTTTCGGGTTTATTCGGCCTGAAAATGTGACAATAATGTTGCGTTTTTTTGTCAGCCGACCGCGGTCCAACCTACAACCGATCAGGTTTCTCCGAATGGAATTGCAGAATATCTCGCAGATAGAAAAAGCGACCCGCTTCGGTCGCCCCGAAATGTTCCGATTCGGGACTGCCCTGTTCTTCATCATCCTGATCATGCTGATCGCCGGCATCAACATCGGCGACATCCCGCACAACTACATGCTGATCGCTGCGGCCATGATCGGCGGCTACATGGCGATGAACATCGGCGCCAACGACGTCGCCAACAATGTCGGGCCGGCCGTCGGCTCCAAAGCGCTGACCCTGGGCGGCGCGATTGCAATTGCTGCGGTGTTCGAGGCCGGCGGTGCCTTGATCGCCGGGGGTGACGTGGTCGGAACGATTAAGAAAGGCATCATCGATCCCAGCCTGATTGCCGACAGCAACACCTTTATCTGGCTGATGATGGCTGCGCTGCTGTCGGGCGCCCTGTGGCTCAACCTGGCGACCGCGTTGGGCGCACCGGTTTCGACCACGCATTCGATCGTCGGTGGCGTGCTCGGCGCCGGCATCGCGGCCGGCGGCCTCGGTATCGCCGACTGGGGCACCATGGGACAGATCGCCGCGAGTTGGGTGATCTCGCCGGTACTCGGCGGTGTCATCGCCGCCCTGTTTCTTTATCTGATCAAACGCACGATCACCTACCAGGAAGACATGACCGGCGCCGCCAAGAAGATGGTGCCGCTACTGGTGGCGTTGATGGCCTGGGCATTCGGCACCTACTTGATGCTCAAGGGCTTCAAGCACATCTGGAAAATGGGGATGGGTCCGGCGGCGTTGATCGGCGTCGGCATCGCCGCGACCGTCTATTTCGTCGTCAAGCCGATCGTGGCGCGCGCCGCCGACCGGCTGCCGAGTGAAAAGATCAGCGTCAACAAGCTGTTCACCATCCCGCTGATGTTTGCCGCGGCCCTGTTGAGTTTTGCCCATGGTGCCAACGACGTCGCCAACGCCGTCGGCCCACTGGCCGCGATCAACGACGCCATACTGCATGGCGGCATCGCCGAGAAGGCGTCTATCCCATTGTGGGTGATGATGGTCGGGGCGATCGGCATCGCGATCGGATTGGCCTTGTACGGGCCGAAACTGATCCGCACGGTCGGCACCGAAATCACCGAGCTCGATCAGATGCGCGCCTTCAGTATCGCCATGGCGGCCGCGATCACCGTGATCATCGCGACCCAGCTTGGCCTGCCGGTTTCGTCAACCCACATCGCAGTCGGCGCGGTGTTCGGTGTCGGCTTTCTGCGCGAGTTTCTCAAGGCAAGCTATTCGCAGATGGTCGAAGAGATCAAGGCGCACCACCACGGGCAGGACGAGGCCGAGGTCGAGGCGTTTCTGATCGAATTCCGCAAGGCATCGGTTGCCAAAAAAGGCGTCATGCTGCAGCAGCTCAAAGAGCATTCGGCCAAGGCCGAATTAAGCAAAAAGGAACGCAAAGGCCTCAAACGCGTCTACAAGACGGAACTGGTCAAACGTTCGGCACTGATGAAGATCGTTGCCGCCTGGTTGATCACGGTACCGGTGTCCGGCCTGCTGGCGGCGCTGTTGTATTTCATGATCCGCGGGATGATGTTGCCTTGAATCCGAACCGATGGTTTCCCTCGCTGGTTCTGGCCGGCCTGAGCTGTGCGGTGTTGAACTGCGCAGCTTTCGCGGCCGATCTCACACAGCGTAGCCACATCCTGATCGTCGGCTCATCGACCGCCTATCCCATTGTTACGGCCGCCGCGGAAGACATCGGCCGCGCCCAGGGATTCACCGCACCGGTGGTCGAATCGACCGGTACCGGCGGCGGCATCAAGCTGTTCTGCTCCGGCTTGGGTCTGGCGACACCGGATATCACCATGGCGTCGCGCAGCATGAAAGATAGCGAGCGCACGAACTGCACGCGCAACCATGTCAACGACGTGCGCGAGATCAGGATCGGTTACGACGGCATCGTGTTCGCCAACAGCAAGTCTGCCCCCGCGTTCGAGCTGACGAAACGCGACCTCTACCTGGCGCTCGCACGCGAGGTGCCGTCACCGTCGGACGGCGGCAAGCTGATCCCGAACCCCTACCAGACGTGGCAGCAGGTGAATCCGAAGCTGCCCAATCAACGCATACGCGTGCTCGGACCGCCCCCGACCTCCGGTACCCGCGACATCCTGGCTGAACGCCTTCTCGAGTCGGTCTGTGTCGAAACGCCGGTGCTTTCGTCGTTGCAGCGCACGGATGCCGACGCCTTCCACCAGCGCTGCCAGACGCTGCGCGAGGACGGGGCCTTCGTCAATGCGGGAGAGAACGACGCGCGGATCGTGCGCAAGCTGGTCAACGACCCCGAGGCCATCGGGATCTTCGGCTACAACTTTCTCGACCGTAATCGCGACCGCCTGCAGGCGGCATCGATCGATGGCGTGTTACCCGAATTCGCGCAGATCGAATCCGGCGTGTATGCGCTGAGCCGCCCCTTGTTCATCTATGTGAAGCCGCAGCACGAACGGATCGTGCACAATCTCGATACCTTTGTAGAGGCGCTGCTGTCGCCGCAGATCAGCGGCCCCGAAGGCGCTTTGATTGAGCAGGGGCTGATCCCGCTGGCACCGGCTGAGCGCCGCCAGTCGGATCAGCAGGCGGGTCAGGCCGCGCGCTGAACGACGCGCCGCCAGGTTTCTTGAAGAATACGTGCATCGCCGCTTGCGCGATGGCGACGCAGCCCCAACTCCTCGACTACCTGCTGCTTGACCTGCCCCCAGCGATCGCGCTGTTGTTCGTCGATCAGTTCGGCGATGTCGGCCACGCGGAAAGACTGCTGCATGTTCGCCGCGTCGAACAACTTGCCCAGCCACGACATATCGAACGACCAGGCGTCACTGTAAACAACCTTGTTCTTCAACAACTCGTTGAGCCGCCACGCCACATCCTGCACAGGGCGGCCGTGGGCTTCGAGTACGTCGCGTGAAATGCCGTGCACCTGCTCCGCCTCTTGGTCCCAGTGCCGCCAATTGCGGGCGGGGGCCACCAGGTAGCAATGACGCGACCCCTCGGGCAGCACCAGGCCGATTTCCACCGGATAGCTGCCCTTGCCGAACCCTGAAGCCTCGATGTCGATAATAATGGGGGTCATCGTCTTCTCCACGACGGTACTAATCTCCTTCCCGAACCTGTCGGCAGCGCCCGCTGAACCTTAACGGCGAATTTACCTGCCGGAGTGCCGGACGAAGACAGCGCAGCGGCTCACCCGGCATCGATCAGGCGGTCGTTGTAGCGCTCCATCAGGTAACACAGGCAATCCTGGCGGATCACGACCGGATCGCAGGTGAGCATCGACGGCATCACCGGCACCTTGGTCAACAGGCGGCCGTCTTCGATCTCGAAATAGCGTTCCGCAACATGCCGGTCACGCTCGTCGCGCACGTCGAGCGGTGCGACGAGTTCCGGCGCACACTCCGCGATCAGGCTGCCGGCAGGCAGTTCACGAAAATTCATCGTGTCCAGGTCGCGCGGGAAGTTGATCGGCTGATCGCTGCCGCCGCAACTGAACTGATGGTCGTCAGGTACGCGCACGATCGCCACCGTGTGGTACAGGTCGATATCGTGACTGGCAACCGGGTGGGTCGGTATCTCGGAGAGATTCAGGCAGGCTCGCAGATACTCGCCGGCGTGTTCGACGCCATGCGGCTGACCGACCTTGCCGCATTCCAGGGTTACCGACGGACCGAGCGCCGCCATTGCCATCGATGTAACGCCGCGCGGGCGCACGAAGTACACCACGGTGCGCCCGAACAGTGCCGCCAGGTGCAGCGACTGATGCTCGAGGACGTTGACACAGGCGTAGTGCGGATTGACCCCGGTGTTGTTGTGCACGTCTACCGACGCAAAGATCTCACGATCCGTCATGCGGTCGAGCACCGCCTTCATCAACTCGTGCTCGGGCGTGCCGTAGCTCTCGCTACCCGGCCACACACGGTTGTAATCGGGCTGATCGGGCAGGTGCCTCAGCCCTGCCTCTGCGGCGGCCGTGTTGCCGATAAACAGACTCAGCGAGCGCGGCAGATCGAAACCGTCTTCACGCAGGTACTCGTGCAGCACCTGCCGGATCGCATCCCAGCCACTGGTTTCGTTGCCGTGCATCAGCACCGCGACAAACAGCGCCGGCTCGCGCCGCCCTTTAAGGTGGAACAACGACGGCCCACCCAGAATGCCATGTAACCCCTTGGCCTCCGTTTCGAGCAGAGAAACAGGGAACTCATCAAACTCGCGTAACAACTCGCTCACGTCAAACTCCATTCGTGCACCGGGGTGTTGCTTACCTGCCGTTCGGCGTAGGCATCGACCAGTGCAGGAAAATCGCGCCCGTGGCGTTCAACCCAGGCCACCTGCCAGTCGGCGCCGGTCCGCATGCGTTCGGCACGTCCGCGAATCACACTCAACCAGTGCTCGGCTTCGTCATGCGACACCCCGGCCGAGACCAAACCCTCAACCGCGGTATCTACCAGATGGGATGTCAGATGTTCGGCCAGCGTCTGCTCGCCACCGTCGAGCCAGCGTATGCGGGCCGCCAGGCCATCGCGCGCGGCGGCATAGAAATTCGCGCGTGCCGTGTCGAACGGCAGCAAGTTCTCCAGCGCGTCACCCGAGCGCATCAGCGCCTCGAACAGCCCGAGGTACAGCGCCGTGTTGGCGAGTGCATCCACGGGTGTCGGCCCTGCCGCCGTCACGCGGTGTTCGATCCGGCAGTGCGGTTTGCCGTGCTCGTCGAAGCCGATCAACGGGCGGTTCCAACGCCAGATGGTACCGTTGTGCAGGCGCAGATGGGCCAGTCGCTCGACCGGCTCATCCATCAGGTCGGGCAGTATCACCGGGTAACGCGTGCGGTTGGCCTCGAACGTTTCGAGGATGCTGCGCTCGGCGTAGCGGATACCGAAGGTCACGCGCTTGCTGTAGTCGCTGCCACCGACCGCAACCGCCTGTTCAAATAACGGAATGCGCGTCTCGCGCCACAGTTGGCGACCGAACAGGAAGGGCGCGTTGGCTGCCGCACCGACCGTGATCGCCGACACCATCTTGCTGACATTGAATGCACGTGCCGCTTCGCGTGCGCTGACCTGGACATGGATCTGCAAGGAGGTTGTGCCGGCCTCGAGCATGACGTCGTCATGCTGATGCTGCAGCCGCTCCGCGCCCTGGATATCGAGCATGATCGGCTCACCGTGGCGCAGCCTGAATATCTGATCGTTTATCGCGCGGTAGCGCTCCATCGGCGACATGCTGTCGAGCGACAGATCCGAACTGCGCACGGTCGGCAGTATGCCGACCATCAACGGGCGAAGATCGAGCTCGGCGGCCTTGCGCTCACACTGCTGCCAGCGTGAACGCAGGGCATTGTGCATGGCGTCGAGCGCCCCCGGGGCCAGCAACAATGGCGCCGAATTAATCTCGAAGTTGAAACACGCCAGCTCCGGCACCACCATCGGATCGTCGACGGCGGCGAGAAACTCCTGGTTACGCGCAGCCGGCTGCGCGGATTCGTCGACCAACCAGCCTTCGATCTCGAAACCGAAATAGCGCTCGTCATCGGCCAGACGCTCGTCGGCAATCCAGTTCGCCAACAGCGCGGTTTCGGCATCCAGGCGCCGCCGAAACTCGGTGAATGCCGAGGCGTCGAATCGACTGTCGGTGATTTCCTGTCCCATGACCCCCTATCCGTCGGCCCGGGCGGAACCGGGCGGCTTTAACCCGATGATATACCCTTGTCCGCGGCTTGCACGCCGGGATCGGTCTTTCCGTCGATTCCGGCTGATCGGGATTGGAAGGCGGCAAACGCGGTGCACCCGAGTCGCTCGGCAACGCACACCCAAAGGTGACTCACCCGGAAATCCGTAGTGTCGATCAGTTGCGCAATTGCTCGTCGAGCGCTGCCAGTCGTTCAGGCGTGCCGACATCCGTCCACCGCCCGCGGTGGTGAAGACCGCTCACTTTGTCAGCGGCCATAGCCTCCCTGAGCAACGGCGCCAGCGGGAGTGCACCGGGCCTGCAGGCAGCAAACAGTTCAGGGTGATACAGGCCGACACCGCTGAAGGTCAGGCGTGGTTCGCCGTCGACCGCGACACGGCACTCGTGCAGAAAGAAATCCCCTTGCGGGTGATGTGGCGGATTGTCGACCAACACCAGGTGCGCCAGGTCACCGGCCGGCAGATGCAGCGCGGCAAAATCGATGTCGCTCCAGATATCACCATTGACCACGATGAACGGTTCGCCACCGAGCAGCGGCAACGCTTTGAATATGCCACCGCCGGTTTCCAGGGCCTTACCCTCACCTTCGGCCGAATACCGGATACGGACGCCCCACTTTTCGCCGTTACCAAGGGCCGTTTCGATCATTGCGCCGAGATGCGCGTGGTTGACGACGATATCGGTGATTCCGCTTTGGGCAAGCCGTTCCAGGTGCCAGGCGATCAGCGGCTTGCCCGCGACCTGCAGCAAGGGCTTGGGGGTGTGGTCGGTCAGCGGCCGCATGCGTTCGCCGCGGCCGGCCGCAAGAATCATCGCGCTACGAATCACACCGAACGCCGGGAGGCAGGCACGCCGGACACGCGCTCGGCCGGTTGACGGAATGCGCGAGCCAGCGAATGGACAAGCAGGGTAGTCGGCCGCCAGGCGGTGCCCGTGGAACGCACCGAGGACGACCAGGCGTGGGTCACGCCTTGGATTTCATCGCGTCGAAGAATTCCTGGTTGGTCTTGGTCGCCTTGAGCTTGTCGTACAGAAACTCCATGGCGGCCAGCTCGTCCATCGGATGGAGAATCTTGCGCAGAATCCACATCTTCTGCAGCTCATTCTCCGGCATCAGCAACTCTTCGCGGCGCGTGCCGGAGCGATTGATATTGATCGCAGGGAAGATGCGCTTTTCGGCGATGCGGCGGTCGAGATGGACCTCCATGTTGCCGGTACCTTTGAACTCTTCGTAGATCACGTCGTCCATGCGCGAACCGGTTTCGACCAGTGCCGTGGCAATGATCGTCAGCGAACCGCCTTCTTCGACGTTACGCGCAGCACCGAAGAACCGCTTGGGTTTCTGCAGGGCGTTGGCGTCGACACCACCGGTCAGCACTTTGCCCGACGACGGAATCACGGTGTTGTAGGCGCGTGCCAGACGCGTGATTGAGTCGAGCAGGATCACCACGTCCTTTTTGTGTTCGACCAGGCGCTTGGCCTTTTCGATGACCATCTCGGCAACCTGCACGTGACGCGCCGCCGGTTCGTCGAAGGTCGAGGAGATGACTTCGGCACGTACCGAACGCTTCATCTCGGTGACCTCTTCCGGGCGCTCGTCGATCAGCAGAACGATCAGGTAGCACTCCGGGTGGTTCATCGCGATGGATTGCGCGATGTTCTGCATCAGCATCGTCTTACCGGCTTTCGGCGGCGATACGATCAGGCCACGTTGGCCTTTGCCGATCGGCGCACACAGTTCGATGGTGCGTGCGGTGATGTCTTCAGTGCTGCCGTTGCCCATCTCGAGATGGAAGCGCTGGTTGGCGAACAACGGCGTGAAGTTTTCGAACAGAATCTTGTGTTTCGCGTTTTCCGGCTTGTCGAAGTTGATCTCGTCAACTTTGAGCATCGCGAAATAGCGTTCATTGTCTTTCGGCGGACGAATCTTTCCGGAAATCGTATCGCCGGTCCGCAGGCTGAAGCGCCGGATCTGGCTCGGTGACACGTAGATATCGTCGGGGCCGGCAAGATACGAAGAATCTTCGGAACGCAGGAAGCCGAAGCCGTCGGAAAGAATCTCCAGAACGCCGTCTCCGTAGATGTCCTCCCCCTTCTTGGCGTGTGCCTTGAGGATGGCGAAGATCAGGTCCTGTTTGCGGGAGCGCGCGACGCCCTCGATGTTCATGGATTGCGCCAGCTCATTGAGCTCTGGCACGGGCATTTTTTTAAGTTCGGTTAAGTTCATGTCCAGCCTTGGGGAACACGCTAGTTCTGTCGGAGTTGTCCGGGGGAAAGGCGCGAAAGCGCCGGCATCTGCTGAAAAGTAAAAATAGGAAGTGCGGCTCAGGGGGAGCCAGCCGGAAGTTTAGCACGCTCTGCGTGCGCGTAAAGGGTAAAAACAGCGGCGCCGGGGCGCCGCCTGTTCGCTGGTTTACAGGTTGCTGTCGATGAAAGCGGTAAGTTGCGACTTCGACACGGCGCCGACCTTGGTCGCTTCGACCTCGCCGTCCTTGAACAGCATCAACGTGGGAATGCCGCGAATGCCGTAGCGCGGCGGCGTGTTCGGATTGTCGTCGATGTTCAATTTGGCGATTTTGACGCGTCCGTCGTATTCGCCGGCAATCTCGTCAAGGACCGGGGCGATCATCTTGCAGGGGCCGCACCATTCTGCCCAGTAGTCCACCAGCACCGGTTCTGACGATTGCAGCACTTCGCTTTCAAAATTGTCGTCCGTTACATGAACGATCTTGTCACTCACTGACGTTCTCCAAATAAGTCGGAATACACAATATAGGTCGCCCGAAGGGCTCCCTGTCGCGTGGGAGAAGCCCATGCCCGGCGTTGCCGGACCACAACCTCTTTGCGCGGATACCGGCATTTGAGCCGATCAGTCCGCTTAATTCAAGCCCTTAGCGCTTGTCCTGACGGGATTTCAGGTATGCTTCCCGGCCATGAGCGAAAAACACCTGAGCAAGACCCGATTCGACAGTTTCCCCTTTTCCGAGGCCATCATGGACGGCGTACGAGACGCCGGCTTCGAATACTGTACCCCGATACAGGCGGAAACCCTGCCGATCGCCCTCGACGGTCGCGACGTAGCCGGCCAGGCGCAGACCGGCACCGGCAAAACCGCCGCATTCCTGCTGGCCACATTGCACCTGCTCGACCAGGAACCCGCGGAGATGTCGCGTCGACCGAACCAGCCGCGCGCCTTGATGCTGGCACCGACCCGCGAACTCGCGATTCAGATATTCAATGATGCCGAGGTATTGGCGGCGCACACCGGTTTGAAGGTGCGCGTGGTCTACGGCGGTACCGGTTATGAGTCCCAGCGCAAATCCCTCGAAGAGGGCGTCGACATCCTGATCGGCACCCCGGGCCGCATCATTGATTATTTCAAACAACATGTTTTCGATTTGCGGGCAATCCAGATCCTGGTGCTCGACGAGGCCGACCGCATGTTCGATCTCGGCTTCATCAAGGATATCCGCTATCTGCTGCGCCGCTGCCCGCCGCCTGCCGAACGCCAGGGGCTGCTGTTTTCGGCCACGTTGTCTTACCGCGTGACCGAACTGGCCTACGAGCATATGAACAACCCGCAGAAAATCGTCGTGGAAGCCGAACAGATCACGGCGGACAGGGTGAAAGAAACCGCCTACATGGTGGCCAACGACGAAAAGATCCCGCTGCTGATCGGCTTGATGCGCACGATCGAGAACGCGCGCGTGATTGTGTTCATCAATACTAAACGTGAGGCGGATAAGGTCTGGGGCTATCTCGAAGGCAACGGCTATCAGGCCGCAATCCTGTCCGGCGATGTTCCGCAAAAGAAGCGCATCAACCTGCTCAAGCGATTCTCCAGTGGCGAGGTATCGGTACTGGTGGCGACCGATGTGGCAGCACGCGGCCTGCACATCGAGGGGGTCACCCACGTCATCAACTATGACCTGCCCGAAGACGCCGAGGACTATGTCCACCGTATCGGACGCACCGCACGCGCCGGCGCCGAAGGCGATGCAATCTCGTTCGTCTGTGAGACCTACGCGTTCTCGCTGCCCGACATCGAGCAATACATCGGGCACAAGGTGCCGGTCGACTCTGTCGCCAGTGAATTGCTGGCCGACGTCGATCCGGCCAGCCGGGTGCGTATCGACAAAGCCGACCGGGTACAACGCCGCGACGGTGGCGGCCGCAAACCGCGGCGCGGACCTTCCGGCAACAGCGGCGACAAGCCGCAGAATCAGGGCGACCAGGCAGCCGCCAAAAAACCGCGGCGCCGCAGACGTCGTCCGCCCAAGGCCGACGGCTCTGCGCCTGCATGACCGACGCCGTCATCCCGGTCGACAACAAGTGCAGCCGCTGCCATGGATCGACCTGTTGTACCTATATGACGGAGGCCCTCGGGCCACTGCGCTCGAAGGCCGACTTCGACCATGTACTGTGGCAGATATCGCACGAGCACATCGAGGTGTATCGCGACGAGAGCGGCTGGTATTTGCTGGTGCGCGGCCAATGCGAGCATCTACAGTCTTCGGGGGGCTGCGCGATCTACGCGCAGCGCCCGCAGGTGTGCCGCGACTATCAGAATGATTGGTGCGAGTACGATGAACCTGCAGAAACGCACTTTGAGCTGCATTTCCGCAACTACGCCGAGTTGCTGGCGTATTGTCGTAAACGTTTCAAGCGGTGGGACAGCTGACGCCCGGCTTCGGCTGTCGCGATGCGCACAGGCGAAAGTTGACACTCACCGTTGATCGCCCGCAACCATGATTACCGCAACACGACTTCTCTTGCTGCTGTTCATCGGGTTCCTGCTTTCTCTGCCGGCACACGCAGCGCCCGACGAGATCAAGTTGGGCGTCTTTCCCCGTCGCTCCGCTGAAGTCACGCAGCGCTTCTTCCAACCCCTAGCGGACTATCTGACCGAGCGACTCGGTGTACCCGTCACCTTGCATACGCCGGCGGACTATCCCGCCTTCTGGGCCGCGATCGAGCGCGGCGACTACGACCTTATTCACTACAACCAGTATCACTACATTCGCGCCCACCGGCAGTACGGCCACCTGGTTATCGCGCGCAACGAAGAGTTCGGCAGAGACACCTTGCGCACAACGATCTGGGTGCGGCGTGACGCCCCATTCAAAACCTTGGCAGCATTGAAAGGACAGAAGATCCTGTTCGGCGGCGGCAAGAGCGCACTGGTCAGTTATATCGTGGCAGTCGATATGCTGCGCGAGGCCGGACTGCAACCCGGAGACTACCTGGAACAGTTCGCACAGAATCCGCCGAAGGCTACGATCGGCCTGTACTACGGTCAGGCGGACGCGGCAGCGGCCGGCGACGTGGTCACCCTGCTGCCCAGCGTGCAACGCCAGATTCGCACCGAGCAACTGCGCGTATTGGCCTATGGCAAACCCCTGCCGCATCTGCCGTGGGCGGTCACCCCGGATATCGAACCAGAACTACGCAAAAAGCTGATTCAGGCCCTGCGTGATTTGAACCTGTCGCACGAAGGCCGCGCCGTGCTGCAAAGCATGCGCATGACGGGCATCAGAGATGCCAAAGACAGCGACTACGACCTGATCCGCTCGGTGGTGCGCAGAATCACGGGCGAGTCCTACTGACCTTGTTGGTCGCCTGCGATGCGTCATTCCGATATCCCGTCACCACTGCAGCAGCAGAAGCTTCCGAGCTACCGTTTGCGCTACGCCGTCATCGTCAGCGTGTTGGCGCTGTTGTTCATTATCGTGGCGCTGGTTACCTATCGGTATATCGCGGATGTCAGCACGCGCAGCCTGCGTGCCGCTACGCAGCGCGAACAGAGCCTGGTTTACCTGAACGACAGTTACGCCCAGCTGCATCGGATGCAGTTGCTGCTGCACGGCTACCTGATGAACCCGGCACCGGAGACGCAGCAACGCCTGGAGACGAGCAGCAGGCAGGTGCGCAATGCCTTCAATCGATTGGCCGACGATGGCGAATCCAGTCACAACCTCGACGCCGCCCTGATCACGCGATCGCTGTATGACAGCACCGCCGAACTTGGCCGGCGCGTCGATGCCCTGATCGAGATCCGCTCGGACCCGGCACGTTGGTTTCCGGCATCGGAGATCATCGAGAATGAACTACAACCGAACAACAGTCTGTTCGTCGCTCACCTCGATGCCCTGATAGACAGCACCGGCTCCGGTGCCGAAGCAGATGTCGTCAAGACGCTCGAGCGGCTCTACAGCTTGCGCAAAGCGTGGCTGCGCATGACCGACGAACTCAGGCTGATCATCGCCAATCGCTTCGGTGCGCATGCCATCGATCCGCAGACCGGCATGCAGGTAAGGGCACAAAACGTAACGCTGTATGCCGGCCAGGTAAACGAGATGCTCGCGTCATTGACGGATGTCTCTACGCCGGATTCGGACAAGGTCGTAGCGACCCAGATCGATTCGCTCGCCGCCTACGCCGAAGCTTGGCGAAATGCCTATCAACGCCTCGCGACACTGCTCGACAGCCCAACCTGGCGAACCGATACGACCTATATGTCCGAACAGATCGAACCGCTGCTCGGGCGCATGGCGCAACGCCTCGACATCCTGCGTGTCGAACTGCAGTCACAATCGAGAAAACAGGTCGACACCTTGGCCAAGGTGAGCCTCGGCCTGGGCACCGTGTTGGTGGCCGCGCTGGCCATCCTGTTGTTGTTCGGCATCATCGGGTATTTCAGTGTCGACCGACTGATCCTGCGGCCGATACGCCTGCTTGCCGAAAACCTCAAGGCACACGCAAGGAACGCGCAGACCGTACAGCCTATGCCGCCGGCAGTCAGTGAAACACGCGACCTGCTCAACGCCTTCGCCGAGATGCAGGCCCAGGTACGCTCGCGCGAACGCCAACTCGATCACCTGGCACACCACGATTCGCTCAGCGGTCTTCCCAATCGCACCCTGTTCCGGCGCAAGCTGGCGATGGCCGTCGACAAGGCCGTGCGGCACGAGTCGATGCTCGGCCTGCTGTTCATCGACCTCGACCGCTTCAAACAGATCAACGACAGCTACGGCCATGCGGCCGGCGATCAGATGTTGATCGAGATCGCCAAGCGTCTGAGCAAGGTGTTTCGACAGGACGACATCGTCGCCCGGCTGGGGGGCGACGAGTTCGCTGTGCTGCTCGAGAATCTCAATGTGCGCGACGAGATGTCGTTGCTTGCGGCCAAGGCACTGAGTGCAATCAAGCAACCGTTTGAGTTCGAGGGTCACGTGTTCTACAGCGGGGCATCGATCGGCATCGCCGTAGCGCCCGCCGACGGCACCGACCCCGATCACCTGATCCAGCAGGCGGATGCCGCCATGTACGCAGCCAAACGCGACGACGGGTCGAGCTATCGCTATGTCAGTGAAGAACTCACCGCAGCTGCCGTGGCCCAGCATACCCTCGAGAACGAGCTGCGCGATGCGGTCAAGGCGCATGAACTCCAACTGCATTTCCAGCCGGTGATCGCCATGGGCGACGGTCACCTGCATTGTTACGAGTCGCTGCTGCGTTGGCCGCATTCCCAGCAAGGCATGCTGCGCCCGGCATCTTTCATGGACGCCCTGGCGGACGCCGGTCTGTGCAGCGCCATCAGCGACTGGGCGCTCGATCAGATCCCGGACAAGAGTCCCGACGCCAATACGCCATTGTCGATCAATCTCAGCGCCCGCCTGCTGCACGACGACGCCTTTGCCCAACGTCTGTTCGATCGCCTGGACACCGGCCGCTTGGCGCCATCGCGCCTGATTCTCGAGATCACCGAAGACACGCTGGAAAGCGACCTGCGCGCCGCGTCACGTGTCTTGCATGAACTGAAACGCCGGGGCGTACGCATCGCGCTTGATGATTTCGGCACGGGGCATGCCTCGCTCGGGCACCTGCGTCGTTTCCCTTTCGACTACGTCAAGATCGATCAGAGCTTCATCGCCGGGATCGGTAAGGTGCACAACGACGAAAAGCTGATCCAGGCCATCATCCGACTGGCGCACGCCTTGGGCATGAAGGTGGTGGCCGAGGGCGTCGAGACCGATGATCAACGCACCTTCCTGGCCGCGGAGCAATGCGACTATCTGCAGGGATACCTGGTCGGCCGACCGGCCGCCAGCAATACGTGAGCGCCCGATAGCTGTCTAGAGTGCCGCGCGCAGCGACGGCAATACTTCCGAGAAACCATGCACCGCATTGAACTCGGCGCGTTCGCGCACCGGCTGGCGCGTGTCGGGAAACAAGATCATCAGTAGGTGCGCAATGCCGTAGCGTTGCGCCGACCGCAATACCGCCAGGCTGTCGTCGACGAACAGGGTACGCTGCGGATCGAAACTTTCCTGTTTTTGCAGACGCCCCCAGAACGCATCGTTCTCTTTGGGCAGCAACAGATCGTGCGCACAGACGACGTGATCGAGGCGGTCGCGCAAGCGGGTGCGGTTCATCTTCAATTGCAGCGACTTCTGGTGGGCGTTGGTCACCAGAACACGCCGCTTGCCGGCCTGTTTCAGCAGGTCGAGAAAATCAACTACGTGCGGATGCACTGCGATCAGGTGGTCGACCTCTTCCTTCAGAAGGGCGATATCCAGGCCCAGCTCGCGCGTCCAGTGATCGACGCAATACCATTCCAGCGTACCCTGAATGTCGCTGTAACGCTGGTGGAGTTCGCTGCGTGCCTCCGCTTCGCTCAGACCATGCATCTCGGCGTAACGCCGCGGTACGTGCTCGAGCCAGAAATGGTTGTCGAAATGCAGATCCAGCAGCGTACCGTCCATATCCAGCAGCACGGTATCGATGTTTTGCCAGTCAAGCACGCGATGTTCCTCGCCCCAAGCCAACGGGGATTTTTGTATGATGGAATGCCCGCGGCCGCCGCCTGGAATGGCCGCGAATCACCAAGCAGAGGTAGTTCATGGATAAACAGGCAGAGCAGTTACTCGATATCGCACGAGCAGCCGGCGACGCCATTCTGGCAGTCTATCATCAGGATTTCGCCGTCGAACACAAGGACGACGAATCGCCGCTGACTGCCGCCGATCTGGCATCGCACCGCATCATCGTTCAGCGATTGGGAGAACTCGATCCCGACACGCCTGTCCTATCCGAAGAAGGGGCCGACATCCCGTTCGATGTGCGCAGCCAATGGGCGCGCTATTGGTTGATCGACCCGCTCGACGGCACCCGCGAGTTCGTCAAGCGCAACGGCGAATTCACCGTGAACATCGCCTTGGTCGACCGCGGCTGTCCGACCGTCGGCGTCGTACACGTGCCGGTGAGCGGCGTGAGCTACGTTGGACAAGTCGGCAAAGGTGCGTGGAAAATCGATCCAGAGAAAGGCACGCAGCCGATCGCCGTACAAAGCAATCGCCGTGCGGTCGCGCGTGTTGCCGGCAGCCGTTCGCACGCTGGCGACAGCCTGAAGCGCTTTCTCGAGCGCCTGGGCGAGCATGAAATCGTCAGCATGGGCAGCTCATTGAAGCTGTGCCTGGTTGCAGAAGGGGTGGCCGACATTTACCCTCGACTTGGCCCAACCTCTGAATGGGACACGGCTGCAGCTCAAGCCGTGGTAGAGGCCGCCGGCGGCAAGGTGACCGACACGCACCTCGAGCCGTTGCGATATAACACCAAAGAGTCCCTGCTGAATCCGCATTTTCTGGTATTCGGTGACGCCTCCGAAGATTGGGAGAGATATCTTTGATCCGAGTCGTTCACGCGTGGTGCACAAGCCGGATAGGCCGACTGGCACTCTTGCTGGGGTGCCTGGCCTTGACTGCCGGCGCGTTCGCCACGATGGACGAGTCGGTCTCCGACCCGCTGCAGTTCGACGACACGCCGCTCGACGATCTGCTGCAACACCCCGATTGGTTCAAGACCAGTTTCCTCGCCCTCGACGAAGACCTGCAAGAGGCCGTCAAAGGCGGTAAGAAAGGCATCGTGGTGTATTTCGGCCAGAAGCGTTGCGCTTACTGCAAGATGCTGATGGAAGTGAACTTCAAGACGCCGGACATCGTGACCTACACCCGGCGAAATTTCGACGTCATCCCGATCGACATCTGGAGCCCCGAAGAGGTCACGATGCCCGACGGCGAGACGTTGAGCGAACGCGAATACGCGCAGAAACTCGGCACCAATTTCACACCCTCGCTGGTGTTCTACGACGCTGACGGCAAGATCGCGCTGCGGCTGCGCGGTTACTATCCGCCGTATCAGTTTCGTGCCGCGCTGGAATATGTTGCCGGCGGCCACTACCGCCGTGAAAAGTTCTCGGTCTACATGGCCCGTGGCGACAAGACGCTGAGGTTCGAAGCAGGCGACCTGGTCGAAGAGCCGTTCTTTGCGCAGCCGCCCTACAATCTGGATCGCACGCGATTTCCTTCCGAGCTACCGCTGGTGGTCTTCTTCGAGCAGGGCGATTGCCATGCATGCGACATCCTGCACACCCAGCCGCTGCGCCGCAAAACGCTGCGCCGTCTGTTCAACCGCTTCGAGAGCGTGCAACTCGATATGTGGTCGGATACACCGGTGATCAAACCCAACGGTGAGCGCACCACGGCAAGTCAATGGGCCAAAGAGCTCGACATCTTCTACGCACCGTCGATCGTGTTCTTCGACGAACAAGGCAAGGAGATCATCCGTGTCGACTCGGTGGTACATTTCTTCCGCCTGCGCAATGTCCTCAACTACGTGCTGAGCCGCGGCTACGTTACCGAACCGAACTTCCTGCGCTGGAGCGCGCGCACCCGACGCGTGCTGAAAGAAGACCCTGAAGTCACTCAGGAACAGAATACGTCCAGGTAGTCTTCGTACTCGCGCCGCTTGCGTCGCAGACGTTCCCCCGCCGCCGGTTTATAGCCGCGGCGCAATGTCGAACGCACCTTGTCGAGCTTGGCGCGAGTCCGCTGACAGCGATACACCTGCTTGCTCGCCGCCGAGGCCGCCGAGTTGCTCCCGGAGCGTCGTACCTTGCGCGATGCAGGCTTGGCGCCTGCTCGACGTCTGTCACGTGCATCAAGCCATTGTGCCTCGCCGGGCCTCAGCCCCTGTGCCGCCTCTGTCGGTGCCGTCGCCCGGTAGACGGCCGAACCCTGCGCCGAGCTGCATGGCTGGAATGAGAAGACCGGCTCCCCCGCATCGCCCTTGCATCGATATATCTGGTCTGCGAGAGCGCCGTGATGGAACCCCGTGAGCAGCAACAGGCCTAAGGCAATGAAACGCATGATCCCTCCCTGGAATGCGTGAATCGGACACGGATTGTATCGTCGGGCCGTGACTCGCTGACCGATCTGCCGCCATGTCGTGCTTTAGGTTCCTGAGTTTTCGAGCGTTTCACGTACTGCCGACGCGCGCTGGGGCACCATCTGCCGGGACAAGTTACTATCGGCACAGCAAGCGACCGGCGCCGGGGCGCAGGCAAATCAGGATTTTAAAGCCTGACGCGGGCCGGCCGATAACCGATAAATGCTACGCCGAGCCTTCAAACGCATGCCCGAGTCGGACATCCAGCACGAAAACCGCATGCTCCGTGGCCTACTAGAGTCACTCGGCCGCGACGCGCTGCACAACCAGCAGGCAATGACGCGCTTTCAGGAACGCGAACTCGCCTTGCTGGGCGCCGCTGACTTAGCTCGCCTGTTGGAACGCCTGACCAGCGGCATGCGGCGCTCTTTCGAGCTGGATAGCGCCCGGCTGTATCTGCTCGACCCCTTCAACGTGATCCGCGACCTGCTGGCGACGGCGGTCGAGGAAAAAGCCGCGTTTATGCGCAATGTCGAACTGTGTACCGACGTTCGCGACACCACCGCGAAATTCTGCGACGCGCAGCGCCCCTGGCTTGGCGCTTGGGACGACGACAGGCATCTCGCATTGTTCCGCCGTCGCTTGGGTGGCAGCGTGGCATTGCTGCCGTTGCGACAGGCCGATGGGGTCGCCGGCTTTCTGTGTCTGGGCAGTCACGACCCTAAACGCTTCGTCCATGGGCAGGCGACAGATTTCCTCGCCCACATGGCGAGCGTGGCAGCGATCTGTCTAGAGAATGCCGTCAATCGCGAACGCCTGCGCTTGGTGGGCCTGACCGACAGCCTGACCGGGCTATACAACCGACGACACCTCGAACACCGATTGGAACAAGAGGTAACCCGCGCCCAACGCTACGGCCACGCCCTGTCGTGCATGTTCGTCGATGCGGATCACTTCAAGCAGATCAACGATCAGCACGGCCACACGGCAGGCGACCTGGTGCTTTCGGCATTGGCGCAAAGGCTGCGTGCACGCTTGCGAACCAGTGACCTTGCCACGCGTTATGGCGGCGAGGAATTCGCCGTGCTATTGCCGCAGACGGCGGCCGACAGCGCCGGTGCACTGGCGAGTGAGATCTGTCGCAGCGTCGCCGCCGAGCCCATCTTGCTCGACAACGGCGGCACGATCCCGCTGACGGTATCGATTGGTGTGGCGGCCTTGGCCGATGATCTTCGGCAGCCTGCCAGGGATGCCGGCCACCAATTGCTTCAGCGCGCCGACGAGGCGCTGTACCAGGCCAAGCAGGCGGGTCGCAATCGCGTGGTGTGCGCTAACCCCGCCTCTGCCTGAGGCGATGCCTTCATCCCTCCCTGCTCATCGGGCGGGTGCCGTTGCCGTTCGCAAGCTGTGCTTGAAAGCGGCAAAGCCCGCCAGGCGCTATCAGCTAAAGACAGCAAACCGCGGGGCGGCGCGGCAACGTGGCTGGCGCTCAATATCCCAACGCTGTTTACGGTTTTATAGGCCGTTGTTGGCTTTATTACATTTGTAACATTTAGGTAAAACCACACGCCCTACACGACACGCCGCTCCCGGCCTACCGGCGCCTTTCTTTATATTTCTTTACAACCTAATTAGCTTAACTTGCGTTGGGTTATTTCTTGCATCTGTTGTCTTCATCTATTGATTCGGCGGTCGATACATTTCCTATGGCTTAGACGATAGCGCGCTCACAGGCCGGTTTTGACCGCGTAAACACTCTGCTCGTGCACCCATCACGAACGAGGAAAGCCGCAGGTTCATGCTGACATTGTTGTGAACCGCGTTGAACAACACGGCAATGCAAAGCGTACAAAAGGAAACGGATTGACGATTAGAACGTCAAAGATCGCGAACTGATAGAAGTGCAATCGACTTTGGAGATCGATGTTCCGGGGTTGATTCTAAATTTCGAAATAGTCGCGAAAAGACGTGTCGACAACCGAGGTTGTCTGATAGATTAATTTGCAAACTACAAGGATCGGGAAATTAAACGTGCTGAAGAATAGTGGAAATGTGTCGCTGCTTTTAAGGCTTGGAAGCCGAATCTGCGTCTGCATGCGAAGCAACAGGCTCGACGATGGCGTTCGTGAACGCGTACGACCATTCGTCATCGGTTGGTTCTCATGCTGGTTCGACAGGCTCGCTACCAAGTAAAACTCTCCAGACGGGCACCCACAGGGTGCCCGTCTCGTTTAGCCAACCGTCTTCGGGCTCCTCTTCTTACCGACACCACTGCTGCAACACCCTCGCAGCACGCCTACTGAACAGGCGCCCAACCTTTCGACAGTCGGCACCCGCATCGAAACAGTCGTGAAAGAAAATGTGTAGCGCCAGGGTCTTGGTAAGCGAACGGAGCATTTGCTCCCACCAATAATTCGCTTGAGGAGACCTAAGCAATGAAAACTCTGATTACCGCAGGCCTGTTCGCGCTTGCCACGACCACCGCGTTCGCTCAACCGTTCGCTTACCAGCAGCAGATCGGTTCAACCGAGTACGTACCGTTTGCCGATACCGAGCACCTGACGTTCGCACCGGTGGAGAAAAGCGATTTCACGCCTTCGTTGAATCGCCTGATCGTTGAAGCCAATGTTGACGGCGCTGCACCGAACGATTTCCGCGGCACGATCATCAAGAGCGGCCCGAGCCGGATCAGCCTCTACGAGATTCAGCGCGGCAGCCCGGAAGCCACGGCCAATAGCGGCTACTACGCCCAGTTTCCGGCAGACACTGACTGGGACCGCGTAGCGCGCGACTACCGGGAGCAGCAGAAGCTGGAAGACGTAGCCTCTCAGCCCCACGGTGACAAATGGGATTCGTAAATCCCGCTAAGTCCGACACAGTGCCGGCTGCAGCGCAGCCGGCACTGGTCGACTTCGAGATTAGCCGCATCAATCAAGCATCTCGCCCAGATAACCGGGGCCACCGAGGTTGCGCATCTGCCTGAGAATCCAGGCCTGTCTTTGTCGCACGTAATCCGATGGCCGATCGGCGCGATAGCGGATCGGGTTTGGCAGTACCGCGGCAAGCAACGCCGCCTGCCGGTCAGTCAGCCGCCCGGGATCAACGTCGAAGTAATGGTCACTCGCAGCGGCAACGCCGAAGGTGCGCTCGCCCAACTCTGCGAAGTTCAGATACATCTCGAGTATGCGTTGCTTTGGCCACATCGCTTCGATCAGTCCGGTGAAGTACACCTCCAGCCCCTTACGGACAAAGCTGCGCCCCTGCCACAGGAAAAGGTTGCGTGCGACCTGTTGCGAAATCGTGCTGGCACCGCGCAACTTGCCACCATCGAGGTGATCCTGAACCGCTGCGAGTATTTCGTCCGTATCGAATCCCCAATGCACGGGAAAACGCTGATCTTCCGCTGCAACAACCGCCAGCGCCATGCCCGGGTGGATCTCGCTCAACGGAACCCATACCTGGTGCTGCGGTCCACCCTCGCTGGCGTAGCGCCATAACATAACCGCGGAATACGGTGGATCGACCCAGCGAAACAGCAACACGACGCCGACGGAACCGGCGATTGCGATCAACAGCAAGATGCCGAGCAGACGTCGCAATCGTTGCATGAACGTCCGACGAGGTTTTGCGCGTTTTGCCATACATAATCGGAAAGCAGGACTGAGTCGTCATTATCGCTGAGCGAAGGCCGACATCACAGCCGGGGTTCTCTGATCGACAACACAGAATCGTCGTGGACTAACGACTCAGATCGCCGCGCCGCGGGCGCCGGTGCAGTCGTTGCAGCAACTCATCGCGATCGATCAAGCCATTGCGATCGACATCGATGTCATCGAAGTCGTACACATGAAACGACCGACGGTTGCGTGCCTGATGCCGCCGCATACGTTGGTGAAATCGATAGTACTCGCGCCGATCGACAAATCCGTCGCGGTTCTCGTCATGCCGCGAAAAGACTTCCGCATTCGGCGCATCGCTTGGTGCGCTGTTGACGGTGACCGCAGCGGCAAGCAGAACGATGTAGATGACGTGTCTTACCCACCTCATCGGGTTGTCTCCAGAAATTTCATCAGGTCGGACCACTCCTCGTCGCTGAGCTCGGCGCGATGCGCACGTCCGCCGCGTCGTTCATAGGTCGCCCGCAGTTCGGTCGGCTCGACGCTCAGATCGGTTGCGTCGGGCTCATGGCAATAAACGCATTGATCATCGAACAGTGCCCGCCCGCGAGATGCCTCCTCGGTCGTCGAAACACCGGGGCCGGTAGACAGTTTTTGCCGATAGAATCCGCCGGCATCCCAGAAGTCGGGTTCCGAGCAACCGATACACGGGTGTCCTGCGTCCACCGGCGAACTCGTGCCTCCGTTCCACTTCTGGGTCATACAGGCATTGTGCGTGGTCGGCCCCCTGCACCCCAGCTTGTACAAGCACCAACCTTTTCGGGCGCCCTCATCGTCAAACGATTCGGCGAATTGGCCCGCGTAGAAAAAGTGAATGCGGGAACAACGGTCGTGCAAGGTGCGGCCATAGATCGACAATGGACGCGCCAACGCGTCCAGCGCGGGCAGACGACCGAATGCGATGAAGTGCGCCAAAGTGCCGGTGATCGCCTCCGGCAACGGTGGACAACCCGGCACATTGACCAGAGGGCGACGCGGGATACTGCCCTGCGCCATCAGTTGTTCGACCGCAAGTGCGGTTGTGGGGTTGGGGTTTGCGGCAGGTAACCCGCCGAACGCCGCGCACGAACCGACGGCGATCACCGCGGCCGCCTGCTCCACCGTTTCCGCCAACACCTCCATGCCCGATCTACCGGCGATCGTCGAGCAGTTCAGGTGTTGCCCACTGGAAACCGACCCATCGACAACCAGCAGATAACCCCCATCCGTCAGCGCAGCCGAACGTGCGGCTTCGGCCGCGTCACCGGCTGCCGCCTGTAAGGTGTGGTGATAGTCGAGCGAGAAATAGTCAAGGATCAGGGTATCGACGGATGGCGCGTAGGAGCGCAGCAGCGACTCGGTACACCCGGTACACGCCTGCAGTGACAACCAGACCAGCGGCGTGCGGCGCCCCGCCAGCGCTTCGGCGATCCGTCCGGTCGCGCTGCCCGGCAGTGCGAGCAGGCTGACCAGCCCGGCGCAATACTTCAGGAACCCGCGACGGCTGACCCCCCGGGTACGCAGATACGAATAAAAATCTCCATGGGCATGCATCGCGCTGCACCAAAAAAACTCCGCTTCCCAGAATGTGAAGCAAAGTCGCGCCACGTCAAGAAC
Source organism: Thiosocius teredinicola (assembly GCF_002009425.1). Lineage (NCBI taxonomy): Bacteria > Pseudomonadati > Pseudomonadota > Gammaproteobacteria > Chromatiales > Sedimenticolaceae > Thiosocius > Thiosocius teredinicola. Next base: position 320,472 of record NZ_CP019936.1, on the reverse strand, counting down.
GGCCGTTGTTCCAGGTCAATTCATAGCGTTTCACGGCCCGCCCGCACTAACTTTCCCTGCCTATCAGCCGATACGTTCAAGAATTCAGCAACCGCGTCTTGACCATGCCGCATCAACAACCTGCAGATGTGACATTAGAAGCCGAAGACTATGCACACGCCCACCGCGACCTCGGTCAACAGGGTCTGCCGGGCAGTTTCCTGTACGCGCTTATCTGGTTGCTGGTCACCACGACAACGCCCGTCGCGACAACCTGGCCCAACATTACCTGGTTAGGGCTCGGCATCTTCGTGATCACCGGCACCCTACGGTTCTCGCTCGGGTTCTGGTTCGACAACACCTACTTTCGCGATACACAGCGTTGGGCCGCTACCTACTACACGGTGGTGCTGGTGCAGGCTGCCACTCTGGGCGGCCTGTCGTGCTTTCTGATCTGGCAGTTCGAACTCGGTTGGCCTGCCATGATGATCAGCTTCGCCAGCGCAGGCGTCATCGCCGGAGGCGTAGTTGCGCTCAGCACCCACCCGAAGCTGCAGCGCGGTTATATCTTCGCGGCGTTGGTGCCGACCGCTGTGGCGGGTTTGGCGAGCGGCAACGATAACTTGATGATGCTCGGGTTCTTGGTTGCGGTGTATATCTTCTTTCTGGTCTCGATCGGCAAAAAGCTCGATCGCGGCTATTGGGACAGCATGCGCAGCACGCGCCTGCTCAAGCGACGCGCAGAAGAACTGCTGGTCGCCCGCGAGAAGGCGGAGAGTGCAGATCGCGCCAAAGGGCAGTTCGTCGCCAAGGTAAGCCATGAATTGCGTACGCCGCTCAACGGCCTGATCAGTACGATCGGCATGATGGGTCGAACGGACGACCCGGCCAAGCGCACCAAGTACCTGTCGATCATGTCGAAGTCGGCCGACATGCTGCTGCAACGCATCAACGAGATCCTCGACTTCTCCAAGATGCAGGCCGGCAAGCTGGAACTCGAACCGGTCGCCGCCGATCCCAGCGCCGCCGTGGCCGATGCCGTAGCGCTGATGCAGGATGCGGCTGCCGACAAGGGGCTCGAGATCCAGGTCGACATCAGTCGGCCCGATCACGCATGGGTGAGCATCGACGAGATGCGCCTCACCCAAGTCCTGTTGAACCTGATATCCAACGCGATCAAGTTTACCCAGCAGGGCACCATCGTCGTCGCTTTCCAGCAGGGCGAAATAGAGAACGGCAGCGTATCCTGCCGGTTCACCGTTACCGACACCGGTATCGGCATCGCGCCCGATGCAAAAGACCGCATCTTCCGATCGTTCGAACAGGCCGATAGTTCGACCACCAGGCAGTATGGGGGTACAGGATTGGGTCTGGCGGTTTCTCAAGACCTGGTGCAGAAGATGGGCGGCCTGATCGAGGTCGAAAGCACACCCGGCGAAGGCAGCTGTTTCAGCTTCACATTGCTGCTGCCTGTTGCCGAGATGCACAACGAAACCCGCACAATTGCCGAAGACGGCGGAACCGAAATCAAGACTGCGCCACGCCTGCGGGTATTGATTGCAGAAGACAACTCGATCAACCAGTTCATCATTGAGGACCTGATGGAGACACTCGACTGCGCCTTCACGATCGTTGCGGACGGTCAGGCGTGCGTCGAGCGCGTGCAAAACGAATCGTACGACGTCGTTCTGATGGACTGCGAGATGCCGGTCATGGATGGCTACGAGGCGACCCGACGCATCCGGTCACTTGAACGCTCCGACAATCGCGTGCCAATACCGATTATCGCGTTGACCGCGCATGCGGACGAAACCAATCGGCGCAAGACCAGCGAAGTCGGGATGAACGATTTCGTCACCAAACCGTTTACGCTCGAAGAGCTCAGCGCCGCTTTGGAGCGTACACTGCGCACCGACGGGCCGATGCAGGCGATCGCCTGATCACCGCACAGCGCGCTGCGCGTTCCCAGATCATCAGCCTTCACCGACAACAGGCACTGCACCTGCTTCCCCTCACCTGCCGGGGATAGCGTAGGCCCACGGCACCTGGCGGCACTGATTAGGCCCCGCACTCGGCTGGCAGCAGCTGTGTTAGCCCGGCCAGGCGGGATATCTTGCGAGCGAATCCGCACCTGGATCCAGGGGAAGCGGTGATTTGTCGCATTTTCTGCGATGATTGACGGCGTTCTGCAAGATCGAACGACCACCGGCTACTCATGTTCAATCGACAATTACCCGCAGTAACGCTGGAAGCGGAAGATTTCAAACAGGCGCACCGTGATCTGGCCCGCCAGGGCCTGACCGGCAGCATGCTGTACGCCGCCGTATGGGCGGTCGTGGTTCTGTTTACACCGGTCGTCGTCGACTGGCCGATCCTGACCTGGAGCGGACTGGGCGCACTGGCCCTGATCGGCGCTTTTCGTTTCAGCCTGGGCCTGTTGTTCGACCGCGCCTATACCGCCTGGGGCGCCCGCGTCTGGGCAGCGGTGTATTACTCCGCCGTCCTGATCCAGGTCGGCACCTGGAGCACGCTATACACCTTTTTGATCTGGCACTATCACGCGAGCTGGCCGACGATGCTGTTGAGCTTCGCTTCGGCGGGTATCGTTGCCGGCGGCACGATCACGCTCAGCACCCACCCGCCGTTGCAGCGCACCTACATTCTCGTTGCGCTCATCCCCGGCATGATCGCGTTCTGGCTGACGGGCGACAATAACGCGATGGTCATGGGCATGCTGCTGGCGGCGAAGATCGTCTTTCTGCTTTCTGTCGGCCACAACCTCAACTTCGGTTACTGGGCGGCCGTGCGCAGCACCCGCTTGCTCAAGCGGCGCGCGTCAGAGCTCGAGGCGGCACGCAAGAGCGCTGAAAGTGCCGACCGTGCAAAAAGCCAGTTCGTTGCCAAGGTCAGCCATGAACTACGTACACCGCTGAACGGATTGATCAGCACCATCGATATGCTGGCCCAGGCAAACGATCCGGATAAGCGTTCGATGTATCTCGACATCATGTCGAAGTCTGCCGATCTGTTGTTACAACGCATCAACGAGATTCTGGATTTTTCGAAACTGCAGGCCGGCAAGCTGCAACTCGAATCGCTACCCATGGATCCGGCACAACCGGTGCGCGATGCAGCGCTGCTGATGCAGGATGCGGCTTCAGCGAAAGGTCTGATTCTCGAAACCCGTATCGACGACACAACCGGCGTTTGGGTGCTCGGCGACTCCATGCGCGTAACGCAGGTGCTGCTGAACCTGCTGTCGAACGCGATCAAGTTCACCGAGCGCGGCGTTATCGTCATCGAGCTCGAACAGCATATGGGGCCCTATTCGTCGGTTCACTGCCGCTATGCGGTGACCGATTCAGGCATCGGCATCGCCGCCGATGCCAAGAAACGCATCTTCAGGGCCTTCGAGCAGGCAGATGGCTCAACCACGCGGCAGTACGGCGGCTCCGGGCTGGGCCTGGCGGTGTCGCAAGACCTGGTACGCAAGATGGGCGGTTCGATCGAAGTCGAAAGCACACAGAACGAAGGCAGCCAGTTCGCCTTCACTGTCGCGATGCCTTCAGCACCAATCCCACAAGAAGAACCTACACCGCTGCACAAACACACGCCGGCGATATTCGCCAACCGTCGGATTCGCGTATTGATCGCCGAAGACAACCCGGTCAACCAGTTCGTCGTCAAGGCCATCATGGAGGTGCTCAATTGCGCATGCACACTGGTCGCTGACGGCCAAGCCTGTGTTGAGCGCTTCACCAACGGTGAATTTGACGTCGTGTTCATGGACTGCGAGATGCCGGGCATGGATGGCTACGAGGCCACGCGACGTATCCGTGCACACGAGCGCAACCAAGGGTTCGAGCGCCAGATACCGATTATTGCGCTGACAGCACATGCAGACGACGACAACCGGGTCCGTACGCGGCAGGTAGGCATGAGCGACTTCGTCACCAAACCGTTCACGCTGGAGCAGATCAGCGACGCCCTACAGCGCAATGTCATGCCCGACAACGAGACACCGCCGGACCAGCGCCTGCACTAATCGTCTTCGACCAGATCGTTCACGGCGCTGATCCGCCTTGGCTCAGTCCGCCTGGCCTCTTGAGGACACGACCGATGAAGAAGCGCTTGGTTATCCGGCTTGCGGCAAAGCAACGACATCGCCTGGCGTCGGGCCAACGGCTTGAGCCGGTCTGACAGCAACGGCGACGACTCAGAACGCGTCAACCTCAAATCGGATCGCGGCGCCTACGATTGAAGCGACGCTACCGGGAACACTTCATCGGCTTTGGTCGGTGGCTTCAGATTGTGAGCAAAGCCGGATCGGCCGGCACTCCCGCCGACAACCGTCGCTGCGCACCCTGAAAACTATCGCTCGGTTCAAACGGCGCTTGGTGGCGGATGTGTTCCTGCTGCGCTTCATCAGCAGCTTCCCGCAGGGTCGGAACCCCGCACCTGATACCGGCGTACTGTTGGTCACATCAAACGGGTTGTGCAGCCTCACACGGCACGGTGGCCATTATTGTATGCTTCCATGACGGTGGTTATACTGCCCGACCCAATCCACCGACTTGGGGTGGGAAGGTACGAATCCCCATCGGGGACTCTCAACGAAATGCGCCAGTGCTCTGCTCTCCCTTCCACAGTTCATCGTTGTCGCAGTGAACACGCCGATGCGCCGGACCATGGGGCGTGACGATCTGGGCTACGAGATCACCCTAGGACACCTCTCTAATAGATGGGCGCGCGACCGTTCGCGAACGCATGCATGGATTGCCGTGGCTGCAAGGCGAACGCTTTGTGTCCGCAATGGGTTTGATCGTACCCTCCGCAAGGAATACCGAGTGTAGGCGGCCAAGTGACTTCCGTTCGTTCATCCCTGGCATACAGTTTTCTCGGCGCCAACACGGTGACCGTTCTCCAGTTCGCGTCGACACTGATCATCGCCCGGCTACTTACGCCGGAAGAACTGGGTATCTACTCCATTGCAGCGGTGTTTATCGGCCTGGCGAACGTGCTGCGGGACTTTGGGGTATCCAACTACCTGATTCAGGTTGAGAAACTCACCAACGAAATCATTCGAACCGGCTACGGGCTGGTGATCATCGCGGCCGTATTGCTTGGCATGATCATCCTTCTCTCTGCGGATGCCATCGCCACATTCTACGGCGACGAACGCGTGGGCGAAGTGCTGGTGATCCTGGCAATCAACTTCTTTATCACGCCGCTCGGTTCGATCACATTGACGATCGCTCGCCGTGATATGCGATTCCGCGCACTGGCCGTTATCAGGGTATTGAGCGCCATTGTGGCAATCGGCACATCGATCAGCTTGATTGTTGCAGGACTCGGGCCTGCCGGTCTCGCTTGGGGTGCAGTGGCGGCAACGACCGTCACGTTCCTGCTTTCGATACGGCTCAGGCCGAGCGACATGCCGCTGCTCCCTGCACTGCGAAATGCCAAAGAAATTGCATCTTTCGGTGCCATCTCGACATTGTCCAACATACTCGGCGAGTTGAATGCCAATGCAAGCGACATGCTCCTGGGCAAACTGCTCAGCCTCGAGTCTGTCGGATTTTTCAATCGCGCGATCTCTCTCACGCAGTTTGTCAGTAGAGCGCTCGGCAATGCGCTCAACCCCGTTCTACTGCCTTGGCTGTCTGAGCTTAAGCGCGACAATCAGCATCCCCGAACGGCTTATACCAAGGTCGTCGAGCTCACCACGGGCGTCACTTGGCCGATCTATGTGTTTGCTGCCGTGTTCAGCGACGAAATCGTATTGCTGCTGTTCGGTGATCAGTGGGGGCAAAGCGCCGAACTCGTCCCCTATTTCTGTGCAGCAGCCGGGATCACCTCCATCTACAACGTTTGCTCCCCCCTCTACCACGCCGCAGGTAAACCTTCGGCCTGGCTCATCGCGCAGGGAGTCAACCTGCCGATCAAAGTGGCCAGCATCATTTTGCTCGCACCATTCGGGTTGATCGCAATCGCGATCTCTTGGCCACTGCTTACCTGCGTATCCGGGCTGACGCATCAGGTTCTGATGAAGCGATTGGCAGGTATAGCGTTCACCGATACATCAAACGCCATCAAGAAAAGTTTTGTGCTGGGGTTGAGCACCTTTGCGGTCGCGCAACTCGCGGCAACTCTCCTGCCGAGTGTCCTTGGTCAGCACTTGACCATGTTCGTTGCAGGGCTGCTCGTTGCCGCCGCTTATCTAGGGACGGCTCTCGCTATCAAACACCCCATCTTCTCTGAAATGAAGCTGATTCTGTCCAAGCTACGCGCTCGTCGGTCCTGAACGACGCAGCAGCACGGCACAGGCAACCCGTCCGCAGATTCGTTCAGCACCTGAAGTACGTGGGCTCCCCTTTTCGGGACTTCTCAATGCGTAGATTCGCCCGTTGGCCGAATGCGCGACGGTCGGGCCGATCACCTCCGGGGCGACTCCAATCTCGAAAAAGGGCAGCTTCCAGCCCCTCTTGGCAGAAACCCGACCGCCCTCGAGCGGACACTGCGGGTTCGTCAATCGAGATTCAGCTCCGCTTTCAGTTTGGTGCAGCCCTCAATTTTCCCTTGTTCAAACTCTTTCTGAATTCGCTTGATTTGTTCGTCATCAAGCTGCTCGAGAAAGGCGATTTTCTCCGGATCATCGGAAAAGTATGCCGCTTCCGGGATCTCAGTCCGGAAATGGTACTCGCTAAAGAACGCGACCTTAAGGTTGTAGGCCAGGGTAAACGCCACGAGGACGGCAGCGACCAGATTGAAACTCGCCGGCCACTTCACACGACCATCCACCCTGGTAGAAAAAACAAGAACGATTGCGAAGAGATAGATTGGCCATAGCTCCGCGATGTAGCGATGGTTAATAGTCGGGTATGACAGCTGAAAATAACCACCAACGGAAACAATGAGCCAGAAGAGAAGGAGCTGGGCACGTTGAGTCACGCGTTTTGTGACAAGAACATAAAAACTCGCCAGGATTGCCAGCGTAGGCGCCAGCCATAGAAACAGCGTCGGGATTATCGGCAAAGCCTTTCGCCCATACCCGGTGTGCAGGGTTCTTGTCAGATACTCATGCAGATCCCAGCCGCCAATCGTGTAGACGATTGTGTTGGGGATCATTCTCACCAACCGATAAAACTCCGACGTTTCGTAAATTCCGCAACGCCTCGGGGAATAGCCCTCGCCAGCCAACCCGAATCCGTAGTTCACTCCCAAGAACGCCAGGGCATCTTCATATCGCGCGTAGTTCATGATGAGAATCGAAACGCCCAGCAGGAACATCGCGGCGAAAGTCGCCCAGTGATGCCGAACAGCGGCCACGACCAAGCCGGGGAAATTGCGGATACCCGCTGTGAAACCAGACGCGCCAACTGTGCAGGCCGCGCTGATGATGATCAAGAAGACAGTTGCGCCATACAGAGCAAGCGCAGTCGGCATGCGGGCGTGCACACACAATCCCGCGAGAACGCCATAGGCCAAAGTCGAGTGATTGCCCTTTAAGAAGAACCGATCCTTGATCAATAGAGCGAAGAAAATATTCAGAAGACAGAGCGCAGCGGCATAGGGCTCGTGATACATGGTCGGGCGCTGCAGAATAATGAAGGTGGCAGAACCGAACCAAATCAGAAGACTCACGAGCACCAGCGCCACAACATGATTTCTATCGGCCTGGTGCTTTCTATTCTGTCTTGCATAGCTCAACACGGCTGCCTGCAACGCAACATTGCCGATGACACAGAAGAACCAGACAGAAAAAGCGGAGACGGGAACCTGGGTTAGATCAACGAAAGGATAAAAGAACACACGCACGAATGCCGGCAGAACCCCGTAGTACATGTAGGCCTTGCCATGCAAATACGACCCTTCCCTACCGATGGCTGCAGCAGGAACATCCAGTCGACCATCGGCTAGCGAAAGAAAATAGTGGTTGTACGCGTGCCAGTGTTTGTAGGGGGCAAAAAAATCAAACGTGAAGTCGGTTGCGAAACCCGCGTAAAGCAGAACGGGCACAAAAAAGTACGCGAAGATCTCGCGCACGGAGAGTTCGCAGCAGACGGAATTTGAAGATGGAAGTCGGAGGTTGAACATCAATGCTCCTTATCAGCATTCACCCAAGCCACACATTACTGGATTCTCTATTGCAGCCATGCATGCCGACCCCAAGGCTTTGACACGGAACATCTGGCTAAATGGATCCTGGACCAAATACGCAGCGCAGCCCGGCCATTTCATCTGGGGCATACAAACCGCTGTTAGCGTAGATAGAAATCGATGATATCGCGCGGTAGCCCTTCGCCGTAGAGTTCAGTCGCGGTCTCTCGCGCCTTCGCTGAAATAGACGCGTATACGTCTTGCTCGTCGCGGAGACGCATGATCTTCTGGATCGCTTCAGCATTGGATTCGAAGACGAAACCGTTTCGACCATCCTCGATCCGTTCGACATAGCCTCCGCGGTTGCCGGCCACGACGGGCAGACCACAGGCCATCGCTTCGAGGACCACCCGACCGAACGCTTCAAACCAATCGCTGCGCGTGCGATAGAGAAAACAGTCAAGGGTCGACAGAAACTCTTCCGGCGCTTCCGCACCGGCCGGGAGCAACTCGATCATGGGATGTGGCGGCATTTTCTCTCTCAAAACCGTCCCACCCATAATGCGTACTTTGACGCCCGCCTCCGCCAAGCGCATGTACAAGTCGCAATCGTCTGCATGATGCTTCTCTGACACATCTCGGCTCAAACGCCCTACCGTAAACTCCTGGTTTCGTTTTCGGGTGCCAGTCGGCCGAAATTGTTCGAGATCGATCGGTGACGGTTCAACCAAGCCGTCGAGTGCCGCATCTTTTCGCATCTGTTCACTCGCAAACACCCATTCGATCTCAGGCATCCACGGACTCTTGGCGCGTCGAAACCAATCTTGATAGGAATGATGCGGATAGTTGTGCAGAACGATAATACGCCGTGGAAACGTTACTTCGAGCCAGCGACCTACGTACCAGCAAGCCCCGCAAAAAATGAAAGTGCCGAACTTCGGAAATGCGAGGCGCTTCGGCCGTATCTGCCTGATGGGCCAGTCAGCTGCCAAGCCGGGATCAGGATCGAACTCAGACCACAGCCGGACTTGCGTGTGCCGCTTCAGGATGTTGTACAAACTGATGGCTCTCAGCTCAGTACCGCCGTGGGGATTGGTAAATTGTTGAACGATATGAATCACCAGCGAACGTCTCACACCCGATGAATACCAATTTTCCGCAATAAATTGCGAGCCTTCTTCAAGAGCAATGGAGGTTCCTTCGGCCAACGCTCATGCCGGGCATGCCAGTTCACGTCGTGAATCTCGTTATTGAGGAACCTGCCGGCAGCCGACTGCAGATCGAACCGTTGACTGAACGGCTGCCGGGGATTGGCGAGCACGTCGCGATAGATCACCAGGAAACGGCTTGCCATTTCGTCCATCGACCAGTATTTCGCCATCCATTCCGCGGAGTATTTCCCAATCTCCCTTACCATTTCGGGACGATCCAGGGTGGAAAGCAGAACCTCTTCGGCATCTTCCAGTCGAACGTTCACAGCGGGAAAATCGTTTCGACCACAAACTTCCGCTACCGCTTTCTGCACCCTGTCATCCATATGGGTGAGCACCATGCTGCCAAGCTCGAGCGATTCCAACGTACTCATGTGATAACTGCCGGTAACAAGATCGTCGATAGCGATATCGCATTCGGATTTGCGTGCCAGGCATTCACGATGACTTACCTGCTCGATAACGTCGATCTCTACCGATATGCCACGCGCCTTCGCTTTCCTCTCCAGGCGTCTCAACATGCTGATCGTTTCAGGATAACCCTTGGTATCCCACCGGGAGATTCGACCAGAACGGAAGCTGCTGGGAGAGTAGCCGATTCGTATCGGGCCCTCACGCACGCTTCGCTCGATTCCGTATTGGTTAGGCAACACGATGTTGGGGACAAGGCGCGCCGTTGGATAGAAACGTTCTGGATACTGAGCAATCGTCAATTTCGGTATCGGGCAGCGAAACACGTCAGAGACGTTACAGCGCATCATTCTCGCGACGAGATCCGGCGTCGAGTGAAAATGCCGCACCATCGGTTTGCCGCTTTCCCACAGCGCCGAGAAATCGAGCGGCGCAAACTCCTTGCTGTCGAGCGAGATATAGTTGTGCAGGTGCAGGATATCGGCTCGCTCGACCAACTCGGAGACGAGCGCCTTGTCGTCCTCCCACACCAGATCGATCGGATGGGATTGGTCTACATAACCTTTGGGATCGAGAACGACGAAACGTGCTTCTACGCCGTCCAGCCGACCAAGCGCTTCACACAAGCGGATCGGCGCGCCAACAAGAGGCGTCAACGAAAAGTGGACGATCAACATCGCTCGTACGTCAAGATTGCGACAGGGGATCGGCAGTATAAACCACCTTTTCGTTGGCTCGCAGCGGGGTGTCTCTCACCTGATGAACTCCGACAGCCCGGGCGGCTGCCGTCAGCCGCCAGGCTGGGACGCCGATGCCATCGTCCTGCCGAGGTTGTCGTGCGTCACGTCATCTATTCGAACTGAACCTGTTGCAGGACTTCTGTTCCGACAGTAACGCATGCGAATGGGAGAGAGCTCTTGCGGCTACCAGCGGAACGTCGCTCCAGACGATGTCCGGTGCCCCCCTGGACCGGCGGGATTCGCCGCAAGAGCGAAACAGCGCATTCAAAAACAACGCAGCCGGCAGACCGATGCTTCAATACGGACGCTGCTCGCATCAAACTGAAGCGACGTCACCCTGATCCAGCTGATCGACGCAGCACCAGTGCACTGCGTCGCAAGTTCGGGTCATTCCAGAGCCCATCCAGTCGGCCAAAAACTCGGCTTATGCTATGGCTGAGCGTTACGCAAAATCTGCACGGCTCGCTCAGCGCGCTATCAAGCGGCCTGTGTTTGTCCGCCGAGGCGGCGATAGTGACCGCCGGCCTGCGAGGCAACGTCGCCGGCCAAGGCGAAACCGGCGATGGTGTCGGGGCCCGCGATCTCGAAGTGCAGGCTGTCGCCGTTTTCTTCAATCGCCACCCAGTCATCATCGGCGACCGCACCGGACGGCTTGCATACGCTGATCGGCATGGTGGGCGTTTTGACCTTGACCAACGGCGGCAGCGGCATGAAGCGCTCGCGGGCGCCGGCAATGTCGGCGGCTATCGCCTCTGCCTGACGGCGAATCGGCTCGATGTAGGCGAACACCTGGCCCGCCAGTGAAGCGCAATCACCGACGGCATACACATGCTCAGCACTCGTTCGCATGGTGTTGTCGACGGCCACACCGGCATCGATTGCCAAGTCCGCCTTGGCGGCAAGCTGCGTGTTGGGAATCAAACCAGCGGCAGACAGCACGATGTCGGTCTGCACACTACAGCCGTCATCCAGCACCGCCTTGTAACCCTTGGTGGCTTTCGCCAGAGACAACATCGTCGATCCGAGGCGCCAATCGACACCCTTGTGCGCAAGCCGGCTCACCAACTCAGCGGAAACGGCACGAGGCACCAGGCTCTGCAATGGCCTGTCGGCCGGATCGACTACCGTCACCTGGAAACCGGCGCTCGTCATATCATCGGCGAATTCACAACCGATCAGGCCCGCCCCCAGGATGGTGATGTGCTTGACCTCGGGCGTGAGCTTCGCACGAAACTGCTTATAGCTACCCAGATCATTGACGCGCGCAACATCGTCTGCGGCATCGCCGTCTAACGGCAGCACCCGCTGGTGCGCACCCAATGCCAGCACCAGCTTGCCGTATTGGATACCACCGCGGACTGTGGTCAGTCGGCGGCGTCGGGTATCAAGCTTGACGATGCGTGTGTCGGTTCTTACCTCGATGTTGAGTTCAGCGGCTTTGCCTGCCGCATCGGTATCCACGAGGTCTTCCGGCTTTTTGTTCATGGCCAACGCCATCGATATCGCCGGCTTGGGATAGACCAGGCCGGGACAGGCGCTGACCAGCAACACCGGACGTGTCGGCTCGCGGCGGCGGATTGCTTCGGCTACCGACCAACCGGCGATACCGGCGCCGACGATAACGACATACTCGTCACCACCCTTACACAATGCAGATTTTCCCGCTGCCGATGCAGCGGGCCGGGAAGCAACTGCAGGCTTCGCCTCGGGCAACAGGCGCAAATCACTTTTTTTCATGCCGCACAGCGGACATTCCCAATCTTCCGGGATGTCGGCATAGCGTGTACCGGGCGCGAGGCCGGAGTCAGGATCACCCTTGGCCTCGTCATAGATATAACCGCAGGCATCACAGATCCAGCGCATGAACGATGCGTCATTCATAACTTTCACGCTTCCGGCACGGCTGCCAGGATTTTATCGAACAATGGATCGAGCTCGGCGCCGATGGCATCGAGCTCGGCGGATCCGAACGGTTCGAACACGGTGGTCGGCAATCGACACGCCACCTTGGTTGTATCGCCGTCTTCGTAGACATGGATTCGCAACGGAATGTCATGTCCTGCCGGCTTGCAGGCGCCCCACACACGGATCGCGAAATCCGGCCGGAACACTTCAAGAATTTGGTCGGCCGGCACTGTCTTGCCGAGCTTTGCGGCATTCGCCTGGCCGTTGATGTGGGCAACCAGGCGAAGCTCGACTTCGGCGATTGCGGCGATCAGCTTTTCGACTGCTTCATCCGCAGCCAGGCTGGTCGTAATGGTCTTCATCGATTAACTGTCTCCGTTGGTACGACGATCGGCAGGCGACCGCATCAGGCAGCGCGCGACAAGGCGTCGAGTTCCTTACGCAGGTGTTTGATGGCAGGCGTCACGATCGCCACGAAATAGGATTCACGCAGTTTGCGTTGTGCCGGCGCAGTTCGCAGATATCCCTTGGCGCCGGTGTGCAACATTGCCGACTGCGAGGCGCGTAACGCCAGCTCGCCGGCGGAGAGACGTAACTGCAATACCTCGCGGAAGAACTCCTCCGATTTTTCAAACGGATCTTCCGCCAATGCCATGCAGGCATCGACCGCATCGTCGAGTTCTTCCTGCAACTCATCGGGCCGATCGTCGAGATAGCCGTTCACGTGGCCGAGCAGCGGCTCGACTTCGCGGCACAGGTCGATGCAAGACTGCACGTTGCCGACGCCCATACCGAGCTGCAGCAACACAATGCCGGCACGCGCGCGCTTGAGAAACGCCGCACCGTCATCGTCGATGATCATCTCATCCGGTATGAACACGTTCTCGAAGAAGCAGGCAAAGGTGCGCGTACCCTCGAGCGCCGTGAAGTGCGCCGACTGGCGCAGCGTAAAGCCCTCGGCACTGCAGTCGACCAGCGCCATGATCGTTTGGTTTTCGCTGCCTTCGAGCGCGAACAGCGTGCCGAACACATGATTCTCACCGAGGTTGGAAACCCACGGCAGGGATCCGTTGACGATGTAGCCGCCATCGACTCGCTTGCCCTTGAGGCGCAGCGGCTCGATGTTGGCGAACGCCTTCATCGTGTTCGACATGCCGGTACCGCCGAGCACCTCGCCGCTGGCGAGTTTCGGCAACCAGGCGTCACGCACGACCGGATTGGCGGCATTCTGCAGGTACCAGGCACAGGTGTCCTGGCACCATACGGCAAACCCGGTGGACAGGCATTCGTGCGAAACGGCACCCATGGTCTGAATCGCCGCCCCCATGTCGGTCTCGCCATCCGGACGTGCCATCGAGAGGTGTTGACGGTAGCCGTCGACCCCGCCCAGCTGGCGCAGAAACGATTCGGGATAAAGCCCTTCAAGGTCGATCTTCACCGTCAGCGGTGAAAGCTCTTGCTTGACCAGCGCGCGGGTTATCGTGAGCTGTTCCTCAAGCGGCAGCACGGCCTTGAGTTCTTTGGCGGCGTTCAGACTCATGTTGTTCTCCTCGACTACCTCGGCCGCGATCAGGCGGGCGTCACCTCGACAGCGACGTTGTTACGCAGGGTGTTGGCAACCGGCGACCAGACATTCGAGTGAGAAATGATTTCGTCGATCTGCTCTTTGGGCGCATCGCCTTCGGCGGCGATCTTGACGCGTACCGCGGAAAAACCGAGGGTCTTGGCTTCGTCGAGATCACCGGTACCCCATACGGCGGTCACGTTGATGTCACCTTCGAGTTCGAGTTCGAGCTTCGACAGCTTCACGCCACGCGCCGTCGCGTTGGCATGCACGCCCACTGCCAGACAGGCACCGAGGCTGGCCAGTACGGCCTCTGACGGATTCGGCGCGTTGTCTTCACCGAGCAGGTGCGGCGGTTCGTCGATCAGCATCGGCTCGAGATTGCGCACATAGGTCTGCATACGGAACTGACCTTCGCAAACGGTTTTGGCCTTGAGCGTAACCACCGAGCTCGGGTTTGCCTTGCCTTTTTCGCCCAGCGCCTGCAGGCCTTCGGAGTCGATCGGACGCAGGCAGCTCATGGACTTGGCGATGGTCTGTGGGGAAGTACTCATACAGGGATCTCTCCGGGTTTGTTGTGTTGAAAGCAATGTTGCATTGCTGTCATAGCAAACCCTATGCCAAGGGAGAAAACCTGCGTAGTTTCAGATACCTAAGAAGTTATCGCTCGTCCCCTGGTAGTGAACGAACGATAACCGCGTCTGTAATTGTCGACATTGTCGAACCAGCCGGCGGCAATTGTCAGATTGTCATGTCCAATGACGATGTGCCGGCGACGCTCAACTGGCGATGTTCAGCTTGACCATGCGGTAGCGTAACTGTCGTGGCGTCAGGCCGAGGCTGATCGCTGCCCTCGTCTTGTTGCCGCGATGCAGACGCAGAGCCTCCACGATCTGGTCAACCTCGTCTTCCTGCACCTTGGAATACGGCCGCATGTTGTCGGGCACGGCATTGATCGTCTTGCTTTCCGAGACGGTTCGCGGCGGCGCGATCTCTGCCGCTTCGTGGCCACCCGGCGACGCGATCCCACCTTCTTCGGCGAGGATGTCCTGCATCAGTTTGCGACCGATCGCCGGGCCCGGCGTCAGCAGCACGGCACGCTTCACCAGGTTTTCCAGCTGTCGGATGTTGCCCGGCCACGGATAGGCTTCGAGCAGGTCGATACTGCCCATGCCGAACTCGACAGATTTGCCGTATTCCTCGTTGGCTGCCTTGAGAAAGTGATGCGCCAACACGGCGACGTCGCCCTGCCTGGCGCGCAGTGGCGGCAGACGTATCGGGAACACGTTGAGGCGGTAGAAAAGATCGAGACGAAAACGGTTGGCGTTCACCGCTTCCTGCAGGTTTTTGTGCGTTGCTGCGACGATGCGCACGTCGACCGGAACATCTCGCGTGCTGCCGACGCGCTGAATCACGCGGCTCTCCAACACCTTCAACAACTTCGCCTGCAGATCGAGTTCGAGGTCGCCGATTTCGTCGAGAAACAGCGTGCCGCCGTTGGCCAATTCGATCTTGCCCTTCTTGGTCGAGGTCGCACCGGTGAACGCGCCTTTCTCATGCCCAAACAGTTCCGATTCGATCAGGCTCGCCGGTATCGCCGCACAATTCACGGACACGAACGGGCCCTGGCTACAGTTGCCGGCCATATGCTGCATGCGCGCGAAACGTTCCTTGCCGGTGCCCGACTCACCGAGCAGCAACACAGTGGTACCGGTCTTGGCGACCTGCAGAGCCTGCTGCACGGCCTGCTGCAACGCCGGGCTTTCCCCGAGAATGCCGTACTTGGCTCCGTGGCTCTCGATCCGATTGCGCAGCAGGCGGTTTTCGGATTCGAGCTGCGCGGTGCGTTCATCGACCAAGGCCTTCACCTGCAGTACCTGGCCGACCAGTGTGGCCACGACCTGCAACAGAGTCAGGTCACGCTGGAAGGGATGATCGCGGTTGCGCAGACGATGCACCGCCAATACCCCGACCGGCGTTTCCTCGAGCACGATCGGTACCGCCATGTAGGCCACCGCCTCGTTCGGCAAGGTGGTGCGGTCAACCGCGCGCGCCAGGTAGGCCGGTTCATCGTCGATGTCGGGGATCAACGCCAGTTGCCCGGTCTGAAAGACGCGCCCGGTAATGCCCTCGCCGATCGAATAATGTCCGCGCACCCGTTCCTGCGGCCTCAGACCATAGGCGTAACGGATAGACAGCGTTCCCGTCTCATCCTCGGGCAGCAGTACGCGGCCGCGGTTCAACCCCAACAGTTCGGACAACAGACGCAGGATGCCCTGAATGGCAGGCTTGGGATCGGTGGACTTGGTGATGAGCTTGGCGGCCTCTTGCAAGACCAGCAGCTCTGATTCGGTATTGGTATCGTTGTGGTTTCCCATCTTGACTCGGCACGACAATGACGACATTGGCACTGGAGAGCAAGATTGGGGCCACTAAACTGGCTGCACCGGTTAATCAGACCCGGCGTGGTGCATTAATGACCGCCTTCGCGAACATTCGCGCGCCGCGGCCCCTAAACGGGGCAGCAGCGCGCCAAAACGGTGCTTCGAGCTATCGGGTTGGGCCGCTCAGCCTTCCTGGTGCCAACTGAAGCGGCGAATCAGGGTCACGCAGATACCGTCGAGAAGAAAACCAATAACACCGATGACAACGACCATCGCCGCCAGCGTGTCGTATTCCAGGGTATCGCGTGCATCGTTGATCGCGTAACCCAGACCGCTGGTCACGCCGAGATACTCGGCCGGCACCAACACGATCCAGGCCACACCGACCGCGAGGCGAATACCCGCAAAGATGTCCTGTGCGATCGCCGGGAAGATGATCCTGCGCAGCATCTGCAGACCGTCGGCACCAAGATTGCGCGCCACCTTGAACCACAAGGGGTCGATCCGGCGCACACCTTGCGCCGACGAAAACAACACCGGCCAGATTGCCGCCACCGCGACCAGGAACACAATCGCCGCATCCCAGGTCTCGAATGCCAGCACGGCGATCGGCATCCAGGCCAGCGGGCTGATCATGCGCAGGAACTGAAACGGCACGTGCGAGAGTTCACGCAGGCTGGCGTACAGCCCGATGGCGACGCCGGTCGGCACGCCGATCAGTACCGCCCACAACAGGCCGTAACCGATCCGTTCCAGGCTGGGAAACACCGCTGTCCAAACCGCGCCCGACTCGAGCAGGTCGCCGAGGCGAATGAACGCCGGCACCGGTGCAAAATCGGCGAACGACTCGGTATCCGGATTGCTCGCAATCAGATAGCCGCCGAACCACCAGACCGCTACCAGGATACTGATCCCGGCCAGCGGGTAGGCCAACCGTGCAAGAACGCTTCGCATCAGCGACCCCCAATCGATGCCGCCATCCCTGGCGGTGAGATGTTCGCCGGTGATCGACTGAACGCTACTCATACCTTGACGACCTCGACACGTTCATACGGGTTGGCCGGATCGACACCCGGTGCCTTTTCCCATCCCGGGTACTTGGCCATCGCAGCCTTGACGAACTCGTAATCCACCAGGTCGTCGGCGACGAACTGCGGATCGAGTCCGTCGAGGAAGGTCTTGTCACCCCCGACCAGTGTTTCGTTCATCGCATTGACGATCAGCTTGGTCGCCGACGGATACGGATAGGGTGAGAAGTCGATGCGGCCATTGCCGTATTCCGGGTGACGGATCGCGTCCGGCGAGGCGTACTTGGCGTCGTCGTAGAACGTCATCGCACGCACCACGGCCTTGGCCGGCATCGGCAGGTAACGCTTGCCGTCTTTCGACATCATGCGCGCCACTTCTTCCTTGTTCTCCTGCGCATAGACTTCGGCGCGCACGATGGCGTTCATGACCTTCTGCGTCCACTCCGGCTTGGCCTTCACGGTGTTCTCGTTCATGCACACCACGCAGCACGGATGGTTCTTCCAGATATCGCCGGTGAAGCGCAACATCTTGCCGCCGGCCTTCAGTTCACCGAATGCGTTGAACGGTTCGGCAACGATGAAGGCGTCGATCTTCTTGGCCGCCAGGGCGGGCGGCATGTCCGGCGGCGGCATGATCATCAGGTTGACCTCGTCGGCCGCGAGCGCCTCGCTCTGATCCTTGATGACGGGTTTCAAGCCGGCTTCGCGCAGCGCGATCTGCAGCACAATGTTGTGCATCGAGTACCAGTAAGGCACAGCGACCTGCTTACCGCCCAGGTCTTTGAAATCTTCCGCTTTGATGTGCTTGCCGACGACCAACGCCGAACCGTTGATATGCGCCCACGACATGATCTTGACCGGGAAGTTGTTGTTGTAGCGCATCCACACCGGGATCGGCTTGAGGAAGTGCACCAGGTTGAACTTGCCGGCAGCGAATCCTTCGACCAGTGGCGACCAGCCGCGGATCAACGTCGGCTTTTCCGCCTTCAGGCCTTCGTCTTCGAAAAAGCCCATGCCGTGTGCCACCAACAGCGCGGTGGCATCGGTGATCGGCAGATAGCCGATACGCACAACCTCGTCGTCGGGCACTTGGGCATTGGCAAATGCCGACGCCGACAGGCTCAGCCCGGCACCCATCATGCCGCCGGCCGCCATCATGTCGAGCATGAAATCGCGACGACTCATCTCGTGCTGTTCGATGTACTTCAACTCATCATCAAATTCGTTCATGGGATCAATCCTTCTCGGCAACTTTTCTGGGAAACCCTTAGGTGGGTCTGCGAAAATTCGGGAATCAGGCAGCTTCGAGGTCGTCGCTGGCTTCGTCCGGTGCGACCTTGCTCGTCGCCGCCGACTCATCACCCACCAACTGTTCGAACGTCGTCATCAGGGTTTCACGCTGACGACTGAACTCAGGGGTCGCGCGGTTGCGCGGAAAATCGAGATCGACATGCATCTCGCCGACGATACGACCGGGCTCGGCGGCCATGATCAGCACCCGATCGGCCATCGCCACGGCCTCTTCGATATCGTGCGTAACCATGACCATCGTCAGGCTCTGTTCACGCGCGATGCGCGAGACCTCGTCCTGCAGACTGGAACGCGTGAAGGCATCCAGCGCAGAGAACGGCTCGTCGAGCAGCAGCATGTCGGGGGACGTGGCCAGCGAGCGCGCCAGGGCCACACGCTGTTGCTGACCGCCGGACAGGCTCTGCGGGTTGGCCTTGGCCTTGTCGCTCAGTCCGACCAGATCGAGCAGATCGGCAACGCGCTTCGGGTCCTTCTTGCCGGCGAACGCCAGGCCCAGGCCCACGTTGTCGGCAACACTCATCCATGGGTAGAGCGACGGCTTCTGAAACATCATGTTCCACTTGGCGCTCGGTCGGGTGAGCTGGTGCCCATGAATGCGCACGCAGCCTTCCGAGGGCATCATCAAGCCGGCGAGCATATGCAGTAGCGTCGACTTGCCGCAGCCACTGCGACCGATCAGAGCGACCTGCTCACCGCTGCCGATGGTCACATCGATATCGCTGAGGGTGGGCGCCTTCTGACCCTTGAAGGTGTGGCTGACA
Source organism: Thiosocius teredinicola (assembly GCF_002009425.1). Taxonomy (NCBI): domain Bacteria; kingdom Pseudomonadati; phylum Pseudomonadota; class Gammaproteobacteria; order Chromatiales; family Sedimenticolaceae; genus Thiosocius; species Thiosocius teredinicola. The sequence continues at coordinate 301,078 of NZ_CP019936.1, read as the reverse complement.
TAGTCGACGCGGACGTAATCGCTCATCGGGTGAGCCTCTCGGTTTTTGATTCGCGTCAACTTCTGCAGGCATCGTGCCAGCGCGATATTCGCCTTGATTTCAGCGAATTGCGTATCCATCCGGCTGCCAGCGCATGGACAATGATGACAATGTCCGACATTTCTCAGCGACTGCAGCAGTGGACAATCCGCGGCACACGGCCCCTGCCGAATCGTCCCTATTAATGATGCGAACTGCGCCGGACGCCATTGGCACCCCTCTTGCTGCAGCGGGTTCAGGCTTGCGATCCGTCGCTAACTGAACCTAGAGGAATTCGATGAACAAAGCGGAAATGAAGGCTGCCATTCTGGCGGCGAAGACAGAACAGGGACTGACCTGGAAGGCCATTGGCGATGCCGCCGAGCTTTCGACCGAGTATGTCTGTTCGGCTTGTCTGGGCATGAACCATCTCGATCCCAAACCGGCCGCAGCGGTCGCCGAGGTGCTTGGCCTCGGCAGCGAGGTTGCCGAAGCGCTGCAGGCGTTCCCGCACAAGACCTGGTCACAGACCGTGCCGACCGATCCGGTGATCTATCGCTGGTACGAGATCGTGGGCGTCTATGGCGAGACCATTAAAGAGCTGATTCACGAGAAGTTTGGTGACGGCATCATGAGCGCCATCGATTTCACGATGGACATCGACAAGAAAGAAGATCCGAAAGGCGATCGCGTCGTCGTCACCCTGAACGGTAAGTTCCTGCCGTATAAATCCTGGTAACGGACAATCTGCATAGGGGCGCGCAGCCATCAGGCTGCGCTGTGCCCGTCAGAGCTGCACGACCGCCTCACCGGATCGCTCTATCCAACCCTGCAACATCGCCGGCGTAGTGAAACCACTTGCGCAACGCCCATCGTGCCCAACGACGATGACGCCGCCCTGGCCGGCGACGCGCCGCTGCAGGTACGCCAGCCCGGCCCGCGTCGCCGATGCCGCATCCAATCCTTGCATCTGCATATAGTCCGCAATGGTCTTGGCCAACACCGTGCGCATGAAGTGCTCGCCGACACCGGTCGCCGACACCGCACAGGTTTCGTTGTC